>CAURKB010000020.1:0-22307 GCA_963525315.1 uncultured Campylobacter sp.
TGCTTAGACGAGGCGGCGTAGAAGTCGATATCGTCGGGCTTGATAAGCTGCCTATAGCGGGCGCTCACGGAGTGAAATTCGTCTGCGATATGACGCTTTACGATCTTGAGGAGGAGGACTACGATATGCTAGTTTTGCCGGGCGGCCAGCCGGGCGTCTCAAATATCGAAGGAAATCTAAAAATGAGAGAAATCATAAAGCGTTTCGATAAAAAAGGTAAATTTATAGCAGCTATCTGCGCCGCACCGATCGCACTTGACGCCGCAGAGATCGTTAGAGGCGAGTTTACCTGCTATCCTGGTTGCGAAAAAGCCGTACGCGGCGGAAGCTACGTAAGCGATAAAAACGTCGTGATAAACGGCCATATCATCACTTCAAGAGGTCCTGCCACGGCGATGGAGTTTGCTTTGGAGCTGCTTAAAATTTTAGGCGGCGAGCAAATTTACGCCGAAGTAAAAGAGGGCTTGCTTTTCGTAAAATAAAACCGCACAAAAGCCCAGGCGTAAATTTAAGGCAAAAATTAACGCAGCTTTGCCCGCTCTTTCTCGCCGAGTTTTTCTTTACGCGCGAGAAAACGGCTTTTGCATGAAGCCGTTTTCTAAGCCCTAAAAGCTTGCCGGTTTGAAAAATCGGCTAAATTTTGCCACATTGTAGAGCTTGCGGATATGCTTACGGGTAAATTTAATACTAAATTATAAAAAGCGAGCTTTTTATCTAGCTTTTTTATTTAAATTCAGGTATCATCTCTTAACCGATTTATCGGGAATTTGATTTAAGGAAACGTTACTGTGAATATTTACGTCGGTAACTTGTCATATCGCATGACTGAGGCAGAGCTTAAGGATACATTTGCGCCGTTTGGCGAAGTAAAACGCGCGAAAATCGTCAAAGATCGCGACACGAATCGCTCAAAAGGATTCGGATTCGTTGAGATAGAAAACGACGCAGACGCGCTAAAAGCGATCGAAGCGCTAAACAACAAGGAAGTAGGCGGCAGAGCTCTAAGAGTAAACGAATCTAAACCTAAAGAATAATCCTGGCCGTCAAATCTGACGGCTTTTAACTAGTTTTTAAATTTAAGCTTTTTAACCAAATTTCACTCCAAATGAATCAAAAAATTATCTCTCGTATCGCTCCGACGCCAAGCGGCTTTTTGCACGCGGGCAACGTTTACAACTTCTTGCTAACCTATCTTTTTACCCGCGCGTTTGACGGGATTTTATATCTACGGATCGACGACTACGACTTGCCGCGCTACCGCAGGCAATACGTGGAAAACATCTTTCGCGTGCTTGATATGCTGGGCATTGATTTTGACGGCGGACCCGGCGGAGTAGGGGAGTTTGAAACCAAATTTAGTTCCAAATTTCGTCTCGGCGCCTACCAAAACGCTTTAAAAACGCTCGAGCAAAAAGGAGTTTGTTACGCTTGCGAGTGCTCACACTCGATGAAAAGCTCGTTTAAAAACGGCATTTACGCGCGGGTTTGCGCGGATAAAAATCTTAAATTTAAAAAAGACGAAACGGCTATGCGGCTACGCGTCCTTGATGGTTTGCAAATTAACGTCCGGCAAAATTTGATAAATTTTGACGCTTTGGGGCGCAGCTTCTGCGTGGAGGCGAGCCTGGCGGACGGGTTTTGGGGTAATGAACAAAAAACACAAGACGGTACTGCAAACGGTTTAAAAAATTTGACAAACTCGTGCAGCTTTGGCGGAGGCAAACCCGGCGGTAAGAAATTTAACCTAAATGCGGTAGAAAAATTGGAAGAACGCATTTTAAATTCGGCAAATTCGGACGGCTTAAATTTGACGGACGAAGCAGCGTTTGAGACGGAAAAAATCGCGCAAACTCAAAGCGTAAATTTGGCGCAAATTTTGGGCGATTTCGTCGTTTGGAAAAAAGACGACACGCCTGCGTATAATCTCGCTAGCCTCGTGGACGACGAGATGCTGGGCGTAAATTTGCTCGTGCGAGGCGAGGATCTACTAGCGTGCTCGGCAGCGCAAAAATACGCGGCGCAAATTTTGGGCTACGATTTTGCGGGCGCGAATTTCATCCATCACGGCTTGCTAGCGCAGAGCGGCAAAAAGCTATCCAAAAGCTCGCGCGCACCCGCGGTGAGCGTAACGGACGGCGCCAAAATCTACTATAAATTCGCCGCTCTTAAGCTCGGTCTTGACGCATCAAAATGCGAAAGCCTATCCAATTTGCTTGAGATGTTTAAAGAGAGATTTGGCCGATAAATTTAGGTGCTTTGCGCTCTTGTTTGGATTATTTTTAAATTTAAAAGCACGGTAAGTTTTTATCGGTTTTTCCCAAATTTTGATTCATGGGCGTTTGCGGCTTGGGTTTGGCGATGGCGGAGTCGCTAAAATAAATTTTAGCGTTTCGGACGGGTCGTTTGCGGCAGGGTTTAAATTTGAGTACAAATTTACGTCTGCGAGATTGCGTCAAATTTACCGCTCAAATTTAAGCTAAATTTGGAGCCGTAAATTTAAATCAAGCCGCCCGCACCGCAGGCGTCAAATTTGAGATCAAATTTCGTACAAAAATCCATACAAATAGCCTATTTCCCGCGCTTGCTTAAATTTTAGCAGGGCCGAATTTATCCGCCTAAAAGCAAAGTTTCTGTAAAATCAAAAGCATTAAAAAGGATGAAAAATGAGCGATTTTACAGATTTTACGCACCTGCACCTACACACGGAGTATTCGCTGCTAGACGGGGCTAACCGCATCAAAGAGCTAGCCAAAACGCTAAAAAAACAAGGCGTCAAAGCCGCAGCCATCACCGACCACGGCAATATGTTCGGCGCTATAGACTTTTATAAAACGATGAAAAATGAAGGCATAAAGCCGCTAATCGGCATTGAAGCCTACATCCACAACGGCGAGGAGCTGGGGGATAAAAGCACCAAACAGCGCTTCCACCTCTGCCTCATCGCCAAAAACGAAATCGGCTACAAAAACCTGATGTACCTTAGCTCCATGAGCTATATCGAGGGATTTTATTATTATCCGCGTATCAACAAAAAGATGCTAAAAGAGCACAGCGAGGGTATCATCTGCTCCTCGGCGTGCCTGCAAGGCGAGGTGAACTGGAACCTCAACCAAAGCGAGCGAAATTTGCGTTTCGGCGCGGGCGGATATGAGGCGGCGAAGGAAGCCGCGCTGTGGTACAAAGATGTGTTTGGCGATGATTTTTACCTCGAGATCATGCGCCACGGCATCGGCGATCAGAGGCGGATCGACGACGAAATCTTGCGCCTGGCAAAAGAGCTAAATATCAAGGTCATCGCAACCAACGACACGCACTATACCTTTAAGCAACGAGCCGACGCGCACGAGGTTTTCATGTGTATCGCGATGAACAAACTACTCGACGATCCAAACCGCCTGCGCCACAGCGTGCACGAGTTTTACGTCAAGACGCCCGCGCAGATGAGCGAGCTTTTCGCCGATATCCCCGAAGCCGTCGCAAATACGCAAGAAATCGTAGATAAATGCGACCTCACGATCAAACTAGGCGACGCTACGCCGCCAAATTTTAAATTTACGCTCGAGTACGCCGCCGAGCGAAATTTGAGCCTGCCCGAGCCTGATAAACGCTACAGCATACCAAACGACAGCGTTCTGTTTGAGCACGAGTGTAGGCAGGGGTTAGAGGATAGGCTTAAATTCGTCCCATTAGAGCGCCACGAGGAGTACCGCACCCGTTTGCAGCGCGAGATAGATATCATAAACAAGATGAACTTCCCGGGCTATATGATGATCGTTTGGGACTTTATCAACGAAGCCAAAAAGCGCGGCGTGCCTGTAGGCCCGGGACGCGGCTCGGCGGCGGGAAGCCTGGTCGCATATAGCCTAAAGATCACCGACCTTGATCCGCTGCCCTATAACTTGCTTTTCGAGCGTTTTTTGAACCCCGAGCGCGTGAGCATGCCCGATATCGACGTGGACTTTTGTCAAAACCGCCGCGGCGAGATCATCGACTACGTCATCGAAAAGTACGGTAAATTTAACGTCGCGCAAGTTATTACCTTCGGTAAGCTACTGGCAAAAGGCGTCATCCGAGACGTCGCTCGCGTATGCGATATGCCGTATGCCGAGGCAGACGCGATGGCTAAGCTCATACCCGACGAGCTAGGCATCACGCTGGAGCAGGCCTTTGAAAAAGAGCCAAAGATCGGTGAGCTGATAGCAAGTAACTCAAACGCCAATAGAATTTGGAAATTCGCCCTTGATCTAGAGGGCCTAAACCGAAACGCCGGCATGCACGCAGCAGGCGTGGTCATCTCAAACGAGGAGCTGTGGAACAAAACCCCGCTTTTCCGCCAGCCAAACGCCGAGGAGGATCACTTCGTCACGCAGTATAGCCTAAAGTACCTAGAGGACGTGGACTTAATCAAATTTGACTTCCTAGGACTAAAGACGCTAACCGTGATCGATAACGCCGTCAAGCTCGTAAAAAAGAGATTTGGCAAAGAGATCATCTGGGAGCAGGTCAATAAAAACGATCCCAAAACCTACGAGACGATCAGTAGTGGCCAGACGCTGGGACTGTTTCAGATAGAAAGCGAAGGCATGCAAAAAGTCGGAGCCGATATGCGCCCCGATTGCTTCGAGGATATCATCGCGATGATCTCGCTTTATCGCCCGGGTCCGATGGATCTTATCCCTGATTTCATCAAGCGCAAACACGGTTTAGAGCCTATCACGTACATTTTCCCCGAGCTTGAGCCCATACTAGAGCCCACATACGGCGTCATCGTCTATCAAGAGCAGGTTATGCAAATCGTGCAGACTATCGGCGGCTTTTCGCTAGGAGGCGCCGATCTCGTGCGCCGCGCGATGGGTAAAAAGATAAAAGAGGAGATGGATAGGCTAAAGGGCAAATTTATCGAGGGGGCCGAGGCGCAGGGGCTAGACGGCAAAAAGGCCGACGAGCTGTTTGAGCTTATTTTGCACTTCGCTTCGTACGGATTTAACAAATCCCACGCCGCGGCCTACACCTACGTGACCTTTCAGACGGCGTATCTAAAGACTTATTATCCGGCCGAATTTATGGCGGCTTTAATCACGAGTGAGGAGAGTAACGCCGATAAAATTTCTCGCTACATAGACGAGTGCAAGCGTCTAGATATCGCTATCCTGCCGCCGTCGGTCAATAAATCTGCTAAAGAATTCTCGGTCGTTAGCGAAGGCGGCAAGGACGCCATCATCTACGGCCTAGGCGCGATAAAGGGCGTCGGAGGCGCGGCGATCGAAAATATCTTAGAGGAGCAGGCTAAGGGCGAGTTTAAGGATATCGACGACTTCGTCTCGCGCGTGGATAACTTTAAGGTAAACAAAAAAGTCTTTGAAAGCCTGATAAAATCGGGCTCGTTTGATAGCTTTGGCCTAACGCGCAAGATGATGCTAAACAACCTAGATAATATCGTAGAGGCATGCAAAAACGCCGCTACCATCAAGAAAAACGCGGCCGAGAGCCTCTTTGGCGACGACGAGAGTATGGGCACGGTTAAAACTAGTCTCGTGCGCGACGACTCCGAGCTAGAGCTAAAAACTAAGCTCAAATTTGAGCTAGAAAGCGTGGGTATCTACCTCTCCGGCCACCCGCTAGACGAGTACCGCGAGCAAATCTCAAAGATAAACTACACGCTAAGCGATAAATTTGACGAGCTACCAGAAAACGGCGAGATGCTGTTAGTCGGCAAAATCGAGGATCTCACCACCAGGATCAGCAAGAAAAACGGCAAAAAAATGGGCACGATCGAGATGCTGGATTTCCACGGTACGGTCGAGATCGCGGTCTTTGACAGAAGCCTTGGCGCGGTTGAAGCGATGAATGCGGACGAGCGCGATTTGCCGCATGCGTTTAAGGTTCGCTACTCCAAAGACGGGCAGTTCATGCGCATAAATTTGGATAAGATTTTGACTCTTGACGAGGCTATGGGCATGGATTTTTCGCATCCGCTAGAGAAATACAAAGAGCAAATCGAACAGATAAAACACACGCCTAGCAAGGATTTTGGCAAGATAGATAAAACCAGCGAGATCCTAGTCGTCGGCAAGATCGCCGAGATCGCTAAAATCCCTAGCAAAAAAACCGGCAAAGAGTTTATGATGCTAAGCATTATGGATCTTTTTGGCACGTTTAAGGTCGCGGCTTTTGACTCTGAAAAAGGGCTCATCGAGAGCCTAAGCGAGGAGCAAAAGGACGCTCCGTTAGCATTTAAGGTGCGCTACTCGCGCGACGATCAGGGGGCTCGCATAAATCTAATCGACGTCGTGAGCCTAGAGGACGCGCGCGATATGAATTTCCAAAACAGAAGCTTTAAACAGCGCAAGGAAAGTAGCGGCGCTAGCTACCAAAACGGCCAGACGTCTAGCCAAAGCAGAGGCAAAAGAGAGCTTGAGGATCTCGTGTTAGAGCTAAATTTGGACGAAACGGGCAAGGATCTCATCACGCAAATTTACCGCGCAGCCATCGGCGAACACCGCGCCGCAGCCGATAAAAACAACAAACGTCTGATCATCCGCATCAAAGACGCGCAGGAAGGCCGCGCGCTGGTTTATACCACGGAGTTTATCGTGGGAGAGGGGTTTGAGGAGAGGGCGTTAGGTTTAAAACAAGCCGTTTAGATTTTTAAATTTGACGGCTCGTCTTTTTTGTTTATACTTCGTTGGATTCAAAATTTTACTCGGTCACTACCGGACTAGGTAGCTCCCGTCGTAAAATTTAAAAGCGGCTTGTCTCGCGAGCGCTTTTTGAATTTAAATTTGACGACGCAAGTTTGGTCAAATTTGACTGATTTATCGGCGAGCTTTGGGCTTAAATTTAAAGAAAACATACGAGAAGGCGTGCTAAAAGAGCTAATGAGGCTTGAAAAAGCATACTAAGACTCGTGGTAAATCGCAGAAAAAGCAAAAGCCGTACGTAAAATTCTACCCGTTTTCTTATAAATTTGGCTTCCAAAGCCGTCTTTTTGCTTTCAAATGATACAATTCTGATTTCAATTATTACATTTTGTCTTTAAATTTGACGGGAGCTCTCATGAAAAAACTGGTTTGGCTAAATCCTGTTGTAAAAAACATCTACGACTTTGCGGCGCTTAAAGAAAATTTGCAAGACAAAGGTTTTAACGTAGTAGAGTGCGAAAAAGACCACGTCCAAAACGTAAAAAACGAATACAAAAACGCTCTTGTGCAAAGGGAGCTTATCTTTGATAGTCGCTGTCCGAGGGCTGTAAATTTCATCAGGGCAAATTTCAAAGAGCAAGCCGCTCTCATCTCAAATTTAAACCCCATTTTGATAGAGAGTGCCACCGAGCTTAGCTCAAAGTTAAAAGAGGACGAGTGGCTTTACGTGACGACGCCCTGTGAGGACTTGGCTGGGCTTGGCATGGAGCTAAATTTGGAGCGAACCACATTTTTGACGTGGAAAAGCTTTAGGGAGCAAAACGCTATAAATTTAAAGATGCGTAGTATCGAGCAAAGTCCGATACCGCCGGGATTTTTCGCAAATTTGGGCGTAAAAACTCTAAGCCTTGATAGCAAAGAAAAGATAGAAAATGCCCTTTCATATAAATTTAGCGAGCTTAAAAACTACCGGATCATCGAGCTTTTGTACTGCGAAAATGGCTGTCACAACGGAGATGGGCTGTGAGGGAGATTTTTAAAAAGAGCATTTTAATCCTGGCGATCTTTGCCATCTGGCAGGTCGTTTGCGAGCTAGAAATTTTCACGCCGTATATCCTGCCAAGTCCGGCAGCGACGCTAAAGACGATGTATAGCATGAGCCTAAGCGGCGAGCTTGCTACGCATACGATCATCAGCTTTAAGCGAATATTTGTAGGATATGTTCTTTCTTTTGCCCTAGCGCTCGTGCTTGGCGGTATAGCGGCACTTTTGCCAAAGATCAGCGTTTATTACGAGTGGATATTAGAGTTTTTTAGAAACATCCCGCCGCTTAGTTTGATAGCTATTTTAGTGCTTTGGTTTGGTATAAATGAGACGCCAAAGATCATTATTATCATCTTGGCTTCGTTTTTCCCGATGTTTTTAAGTATCCAAAAGGGGCTAACGAGCTGCGACGTGAAGCTCATTGAGGTCGGTAAAATTTTTGGCTTTAGCAAATTTGAAATTTTTTACAAGATCATCCTAAAAAGCGCGTTAAAAGATATCTTTGTCGGTATGCGAATAGGCTTTGGCTACGCCATGCGCGCGATCATCGGAGCTGAAATGATAGCGGCTTCAAGCGGACTGGGATATCTCATACTTGACGCAGAGGAGCTCTCACGCGCGGATAGGATATTTGTGGGCATTTTTACGATCGGCGTTTGCGGCGTGCTCATAGATAGGCTGTTTTTGCTTTTGATAGCGAAATTTAGCCTTTTGCGAGGCGATAAATGATAGAAATTTCAAATTTATCCAAGCATTTTTATATCGGCGAGAAGCGTATCGACGTTTTGAGAGAACTAAATTTAAGCATAAAAAAAGATAAGATCACCGTCATACTCGGCAGGAGCGGATGCGGCAAAACTACGCTTTTACGCCTCATCGCCGGTCTTGAGAGCGTAAGCCTAGGCGAGATAAAATTTAAAGAGCAAGCAAAGATCGGCTTCGTATTTCAGGAAGCCCGCCTCATGCCGTTTCTAAACGTCTATGAAAACATCGTATTTGCGCTTAAAAAGCATGAGATAGAGGCTGCAAAGATCGATAGTTTGATATCTATGATAGGGCTTAGCGACTTTAAATTTGCCGCAGTTTCACAGCTATCCGGCGGTATGAGCTCGCGCGTTTCGCTTGCTAGAGTGCTTGCGTATGAGGCAAATTTGATCCTCATGGACGAGCCGTTTGCTGCGCTTGACGCATTTACGAGAGCTAGCATGCAGGCTGAAATTTTAAAAGTACAAGCCGGCAAAACCATCCTTTTCGTCACTCACAACATCGATGAGGCGCTGTTTTTGGCTGACGAGATCATCTTGCTTGAAAAGGGCGGGATAAAATCAAACTACGACCTATCAAATTTAGCAAGGCCAAGAGATCTGCTAAGCGAGGAGCTAATAGCCGTAAAACGCAAAATTTTGAGTGAAATTTAGAATAAAAAATGATAACTAAAACTAAAATGAAGCAAAAAATTATATAATTTATAAAATTTTTAAAGGAGCAAATATGAGAAAGTTTTTCAAGGTTTTGTGTGCGGCCTCTTTGTTTTGCCTAGTCGCAAACGCAAGCGAAGGCTTAGATAAGATCGGCATGACCTACGTCAAATCGCCGCTAAACGTCCCATCGATCGTCGATAAATTTAAAGGCTTTTACGCGAAGTCTTTTGGCGTGCCGGTCGAGTATTCCGAGATCACTTCGGGCGCCAAGCAAACGCAAGCACTCGCTTCAAATTCGCTCCAGTTTCTAAACTGCGTGGGCGGCACTTCGGTCATACTAGCGGCTGCAAATAAGGCTGATATAAAGATCATAAGCGCTTATTCAAGGGCGCCAGAGGCGTTTGTGATATTTTCTAAGGATCAAAATATAAAGTCGCCAAAAGATCTAAAAGGCAAGAAAGTAGCAGGCCCAAAAGGTACGATCTTAAACGAGCTTTTAGTTAGATACCTGGCGCTTGGCGATCTAGGCATAAATGACGTAGAGTTCATCTCTATGGGCATCCCGGCTGCGCAAGCCGCAGTTGAAAACGGCAGCGTCGATGCAGCGCTTCTTGCGGGTCCGGCAGCCTACAACGCTCAAAAATCAGGCCTAAATGTGGTCACAACCGGCAAAGGCGTCATCACTCCAGTCATCGTCACGGCAACAAGCGGAGAGTTTTATAAAAAGCATAAAGACGTCGTTGAGAAATTTAAAAAGGCTCAGGATGAAATTTTGGCATTTATAAATGCAAACGAAGAGGAGGCGCTCAAACTCACAGCCCAGGAGACCGGGCTTAGCCTAGAGGCGGTAAAGAGCATGTATCCTCAGTATGACTTTAGTCCAAAGATCACGGCTGATGACATAAAAGCGCTTGAAGCTACCCAAGAATTTATGCTTGAGAGCAAGATGATCGAGCATAAAATAGATATAAAATCGCTTCTACTAAACTAAATTTAAAGGGCAAATTTGCCCTTTAATTATCCTCGGCGCCTTGTAAAAAGGTCCAAATTTGCATTATAATAGTAGCAAACTTTGCGAGTATAAAAGTAACCGTTTTAGCTTGGTAAGATAAGGCAATGAAGCTAAAACTAATAAAAAGATACGCTGCGGACGAGTTTAGCTACGAAATTTTGAAAAATAAATTTAAGATAAAAGCCCTGCGCGAACCGATCGGCGTAGGCGTTAGCCTCGCAAGAGCGCTAGGAAAATAAATTTAAGGTAGAAAATGAAAAATTTGACTATGTTGATACTTTTTGCTATCGCGGCCATGGCGGGCGAGCCTAAAAAAGGCGAACTCAACCCCGAAAAAGAGGCGTTTTTAAGCGCGCGCTACGAAACGCTTAAAAAATCGTGCGCCCAAAAGAACGCTAGAGCCTGCAAACGCGTGATCTTTTTTTATAAAAAAGACGAACTCAAATATAACGAGCATGAAGCTCAAACGGCGATGCAGACTTTGCTTGGCGCGTGCAAAGAGGGTAAAATTGACGCATGCATGGAGGCAGGCAAAATACATATAGAAAATAAAAATTACGACGCGGCAAAAGAACTTTTACTGCCTGCATGCCTAAGCGGTCATTACGACTCCTGCGCCGTTTATGGTGGATATTTGGAAAAACACTCGCCCGCTAAAAGCAAAAAGCATGCACAAAAGATATATGAATTCGCCTGCGACAAAAACTCGGCGCTAGGGTGCGAAAATTTGGGGCTTTTGCTTCGAGCCGAACCTTATTTGCATGACGAACCGCAGGATTTGCCAGGATATTTCTATCTAAAAAAAGCCTGCGAAATAGATGCTAGAAGATGCCTTTCTCTAGGTATTTCGTCTTTGTCGTACGATCCTGAGGATGCCATAAAAGCGCTCACTAGAAACTGCTTTGAGTCGGATATGCTAGCCGGTTGTATTATGCTTACGGAGCATCATAAACGAGGTGCTTTATACGCCTTGGACGACGCTGAGGTAAAGCGAGTATACGCGCGCCTTTGCGAGCGAGCGCCGTATAAGAAAGAATATTGCCAAGCGGCGCGATAAATTTAATCTCGCTTGCGTTTTGATTTAGAGCAAATTTAAACGGGCGATTAAAATTTACCGCGCTAAATTTAGGCAAGGCTCTTAGCCTGGGATAAAATTTAACGCTTAAGGAGTAAAAATGGGTAAAACGGCTTTGGTCGTAGGAGCTACGGGAGCGGTAGGACGCGAGATCGTGCGCGGGCTTTGCGAAAATGAAAACTACGACAAAATCATCGTTTGGGCGCGTAGGGAGCTAAATTTTAGCCACGAAAAGCTAGAGACGCAAATCATAAATTTTGACGAGATCAAAAATATACGGCCGTGCGAGGTAGACGAGATATTTTGCGCGCTTGGCACGACGATGAAACAAGCCGGTAGCCGCGGGCAGTTTTATAAAGTGGACGTGAGCTACCCCGTAAATATCGCAAAATGGGGCATCGCATCAGGTGCGCGCCGTTTCGCGCTCATCTCGTCGCAGGGCGCAAACGAGCGGTCGAGATTTTTTTATCTGCGCGCAAAGGGCAAGGCGGAGAAAAAAATCGCCGCGCTGGGTTTTAAAAGCTTGCAAATAGCGCGGCTACCTGCGATAAAAAGCGAGCGCGAGCAGGTGCGTATGGGCGAGCTCTTTACGATTTGGCTGTTTGGGCTTTTGCCAAAATTTATCTTAACTAATTACCGCCCGATGAGCGCAAAAGATATCGCGGCCGCCGTCATCGCCGCCGCGCAGACGGATGCTAAGGGCGTGCAAATTTATCATCCCAGAGAGTTTATTTAAAAGCAAAATCGTAAAGGTAGTTTTGGCTTTAGGGTTTTAAAAATACCGAAAAATGCGCCTGCTAATTTAAAATAAAAAAATCGGCCGGATTTTGCAAGGCGCGCGGGCTTATTTAAATTTGACCCTTTAGCGCGGTTTGGCTATTTGCTCGGTAGCGGACAAAAGTCGGGTATGTCAAAAAAGAGGCTCGTGTTCAAAAGAGTCGCTAGGACGGCTTTCGCGCCGCAAGCCGCCTAGCAGGTGGCGCGAGCCTACGCGCAGTTTCTTTGCTCGCGCAAAAAATAAAACGCCTACTTAAAGACTATGCCAGATGCGGTAAAATCCATTTGTTCAGGTTCGACGTTTAGTAGTGATTTAAAAACCAGCCTGCCTACGGCTTTTAGCTCCGCCTCATGCGCCGGATTTGGATGCTGTTGCAACTCCTGCTGCATCGCCATCAGCAAAAACCCAAGCCCCATAGATATCTGATACGAGTTCATCATTTCCGTAGCTTTTCCCTCAAATAGCTCAGGTTTTTTGCGCAAAAACTCGGCGATCTGCAAAAATGCGGGCTTTACGGCCTCGTCCGGCATCGGATGATTAAAATACGCCGCATAAGCGCCTCCTAGTAGCGCCACGATACCGGTCGCCACGTTTTCTTTGGGTATGCCGTATAGCTGCTCGACGCTGCCGTTTAGCTTATCTATACCCTCTACTAGCAATCGCCGCCCCTCGTCTTGCTGCGCGACGGGAAATAGCTGCGCTATCTGCTCGATGCCGTCCATATCCAAAAAATGATCTCCCGCTCGTACCAGCGCGCCCGTATAGAGTATATCGGTCTTAACGTCTTTGGCGTAGGCGGAATCATCGGGCGGATTTAAATTTTTTCTTGCTTGATTCATAGCGCGGTTATACGCATCTTGCCGCAACCACTGCTCGTTAAAATCAATCGTAAAAAACGCCTGCGCGCTACTAAAACACATCACCGCTCCAAGCGCCGCCGCGCCGACTCGAATCTTGCCTAAAAATTTCATAAAACGCCTCCTAATATAAATTCATGCGACGACGCCGCATTGCCGGTATTATACCTAAAATAATGCGGCTGCTATATTTTTTTATTTGATTGCCTCTACGCCGCCGCGCCGACGGAGGCTAAGGGCGTGCAAATTTATCATCCTAGAGATTTTGCGCAAACGCACGGCAAGTAGTCAAATTTCGCGATTTGGTTCAAATTTGACGCCAAATTTACTAGCCGCTTCGCCCGCAAAATCGGCGCTAAAATTTAATCCCTCGCACGACCTGCGCGCCAAGACCCGTTTGCATATGCCGCAAAAACATCGCGTGATAAAAATCCCCCTCGTGCCCCGGCGCGTCGTATGTGGCGACGAGGCTTGCCGGTACGACGACTTTGCGCCTGATATTTGCCTCGTTTGCGCTAAGTTTTAGGTGTGAGACTAGCTGATAGACGCAAAGGTCGGTGCAGTCGCCTAGCACTACGAAGGTGTCTATGTGCGGATTTTGCGCGAGAAATGCGTTAAAATCGGTGCAGTAAGCCGCGCTCAGGGAGTTTTTGCGAAAGATTTTTATCTCGTCAAAAAACGGCAGTTCGCGCAGCTGCGGTATCGTATTTGCGCCATCGGTGCCTTTGATAGCGTGCGGCGGAAATGCGTCAAATTCCGCGCAGTTTGCCTCGTGGCTATCCTCGAGCAGCACGAGATTTCTCGCACCCGCCGCGTAAGCTGCGCTAAGAGTCTGCGCTATACCGTCCGCGATCGCGCCCACTCGCGGGCTAGCTAGCGGCCCCATGCTACAAAATCCCTCTATCATATCCACGCTGATAAATGCGGTGTTTGCCGCGTCGCTCGCTAAAAGTTCGCTAAATTTAATCTCCTTTAGCCCCCCAAACCACACCGCTAAATCCTCTAAAATTTTCGCGTCAAATTTCATTTTCTCTCCTTGTTTTGATTGTTTTTACGTTCGTTATTCGGCTCGCCCAAGCTAATCTCAAACCGCGAGCCGCCCTAAATTTCGCGTTCAAATTTAATCTCGCCCAAAGCGTCAAATTTCATCAAATTTACCGCCTAGCCGCCCGTCTTTGCGGGTAAATTTACGCAAAAGCTCTTTGGCTCAAGCTCGATCTCGATACTGCCGCCGTGGGCTTGGACGATCTGTAGGCACAGGTGCAGGCCTAGGCCGTTGCCCTTTAGTTTGCTCGTTTTAAACGGCTCAAAGACCATGGCTTGGTTTTTGATCGGCACGCCGCTATCGGTCACGGCAAATTTATGCTCGCCCTCGCGCCGCTCGTAGTCCACGCGCACCCAGCCCTCGTCGTCCTCGTTTTCCTCGACCGCATCGACCGCGTTAAACAGCATATTTTGAAACACCATCGCGAGCAAATCGCGGTCGCCCACATAGGGCAGGTCGGGGAAATTTAGGCTAAATTTGATCTCTTTGCCGTAGGTGTAGCACTCTATGGCGGCTTCGCACTCGCCTTTTAGCTCGGCTAGGTTAAATTCGCGCGCGTTTATCGTGAGGCCTTTGGTGAAAAGCAAGGTTGCCTTGATAATGCGCTCGACGCGCCAGATCGCCTTTTGCATCTGCTCAACGACTGGGCGAGTGCGCTCGTCGGCTTTTTTTATCAGCGTGGAGGCTAGCAGCGAGATCGAGCCCACGGGGTTGCGTATCTCGTGGGCTAGGTGGGCGGCGACTTGACCCATCGAGGCTAGGCGCTCGGTGCGCTTTTCGGTCGTTATGTCGGTTGCGGAGATGATTTTTTTGCCCTCTTTTTGGGCGATTTTGATGAGGTAGATTTGCCCCGCGGCGCTTATCTCGCCTTCATTCTGCGGGATAAATTTTAAAATTTGCCCGAGTTTTAGGGCTTCTGAGTTTTGTAAAAATATCTCGCCCGCCTCGTCCAAAACCCAGATCGCGTTTGGCAAAATTTCCACGATATCTTTGATAAAGCCTTGCAGATTCGCATACGACGCGGTTAGGTTTTTGTACTCGCGCTCTATCAGATAGGTCTGCTCGATCAGGCTTTTTAGTCCGTCTTGGACGCTGGTTTTGTCGATCTGGGTCATAAAAGCTCCTCGAAATTTTCTAAATCAAAAAGTAAAATTCGCTCGTTTTTTAGGCGGCGCACTTCGTTGCTAAAGCCGCTTTTGGAAAATAGCGCGACGGCGTCCGGCACAAAGCCTAGGCGCTCGCATTTTTTAAGGAGTAAATTTACCACGTTTTTGCAAATTTTATGCTCTTTAAATTTAGCTTCTCCGACGATGATACGTCCGTCTAGGCTCAAAAATATATCTATCTCGATATTTTTCGCCCACAGACTCCGCACCCGAGCGGGCTCCGTGCCTAGTCTAAACGCTAAAAGCTCGCGGCAAAGCAGCTCAAAGCCAAAGCCCGCGTACGAGTCGAACTCTCGCCTGATGATCTCCATCAAAGCGCCCTTTTCGCCGTTTTTTAAAAGGGTTAAATTTGGCTCGATGAAATAAAACCAAAACCTAGTAAAATTGTCGTTAAAGACCACCTTATCCTGCGCCTTGTCGCGCTCGGGCAGCTTTTTGGATTTTTGATATTTGCTTTTTATGCGCGGTTTTTCCAGCGTCTTTTCGATGCTGACTACGCCTGAGTTTATCGCAGCGGCGTAAATTTTTAGGATGAGAGGGCGGGGCAGAAATTTATTTAGAGCGTATTTTTTGCGGTCGTTTTTAGCAAGCTTGCAAAGGGCAAATTTAAGCTCGCTCTCAAAAGGCGCGTCAAAGCTAAATTTGAGCGATAGATCTTCAAATTTATCTAAAATTTCCTTTTCGATCGCCTCGAAAATATCGTAATAATTCGCCTCAAATTTGAGCGCGCCAAAGACTAGATGAAAGTAAATAAGCTGCAAGATATCAAGGTGCTTAAAGCGCGCGTAGCTTGATTTTAAGGCGTAGATTTTCGCTCCTTTTTAGCCCATTTTAGCACAACTTTGGTTATAATCTCTTTTTTTACAAGGAAAAATTTTGGTTAGCATCGACGAAATTAGGAAAAATATTATTTTAAAAAAGGGCGTGCGCTACTTTGACTATACGGCCTCGGGTCTAGCCTACGCGCCTATCGAGCGTAAGATCGCAAAATACCTAAAAACCTACGCCAACACGCACTCAGAAAGCGCCTCAAACGCGCTAAAGACGCAAAAACGCTACGAAAAAGCAAGGCAGAGCCTAAAAGACGCGCTGGGGCTTGACGAGCGATTTTATCTGATCTCAGCTGGCTGCGGCGCGACTGGAGCGATAAAGAAATTTCAAGAGATTATGGGGATTTATCTACCGCCTATGAGCGCGAACCGTCTGGGCGAGGAGAGTCTAAAGGGCGCAAATTTGCCCCTCGTCGTCGTCTCACCCTACGAGCACCACTCAAACGAAGTCAGCCTGCGCGAGGGGCTGTGCGAGGTGGTGCGCATACCGCTAAGCAAGAGCGGGGAGATAAATTTCGGCAGGCTCGATCAACTGCTCAAAATCAACTCAAAGCGCGAGATCATTGGCTCTTTTAGCGCAGCCTCAAACGTCACGGGTATAATCAGCGACTACAAAAAAATCTACGTGATGATGAAGCGATACGGCGCGACCGTAGCCTTTGACGCGGCTAGCCTTAGTCCGCACGACAACCTTGATGCCGACTACTTCGACGCGCTATTTCTCTCGCCGCATAAGCTTTTAGGAGGCGTAGGCAGCTGCGGACTGCTCGCGATAAAAAAGGAGCTGGTAAAGTCCGATAAACCGACCTTTGCCGCGGGCGGGACGGTTAGCTACGTGAGCCGCAGCTCGCATTTTTTCGCGCCAAGCGTGGAGCGCACCGAGGAGGGCGGCACCCAGCACGTGATGGGGCTGATCAGAGCCGCGCTAGCATATAGACTGCGAAACGAAGTCGGCCTAGACGTCATAAAAAGCCGCGAGGATGAGCTTGCAAAGCTATTTTGCGAGGGGCTAGATAATATCCCCGAGGTCGTGAGCTATTTTCCGCGCGCAGTGCCGAGACTGCCGATTTTCGCGTTTAATATTAAAGGCGTTTCGCCTTATGACTTCGCCGAGGCGCTAAGCCGGGACTACGGCGTGCAGACTCGCGCCGGGTGCGCGTGCGCCGGTCCGTACGGACACGATTTGCTCGGGCTAAAAGACGATCAGAAATTTGATCAAAAGCCCGGCTGGGTGCGCGTGAGCCTGCACTACTCCCACACGCCAAAAGACGTCGCCTATCTGCTAAAGGCGATCAAAAAAACTATCAAAAAATTTAAAATCAAAAAGGATAAGAAATGAATAAAATTTTAGCCGCGGCCCTGCTTGCTCTTTGCGCCGTTTGCGCGCAGGCAAAGCCATTTAGCCCCGAACAGTATGCAAAAGTACTGCGCGAGTACAACTCCGTCGCGGGCGCAAACGACTACTTTGAAAGCGGTAAATTTAAAGAGGAATTTAATCTTCGCAAAAAATACTGCGACGAGGGTCTAAGAGACGCGTGTGGCGATCTGGGGCTACTCTACGTTACCGGTCTAGGCGCGCCAAGAGATAGCAAAAGAGCGGGCGAACTACTCGAATACGCCGCTAAAAACGGAGAGTTTAAGGCAATCTCGCAGTACTACGAAACAGCGCTTGACATAGCTCGCGCGGCGGAAAAGTACCCTGACGACAAGGTCACGCAGCACCTAGGAGCCGAGTTTAAAAACTCGCTAGAGCAGTGCAAAGCCTACAAGGGCGACCGCCACGTGTGCTTCCGCGCGCTGGTGATCAGCGGTATGCTACCAAAGGGCGAGGGCGGCCTGGGACTATCGCAGGCCGAGTTTGCTAAGGCGTGGGAGGACATCGTCGTGAGCGACGTCGAGCGCAACGGTATGGACGACTCGAAGGTAAACGCGCTGGCAAAGGAGCTAGAAGGACTATCGGCGCGCTAAATTTGCGGGCTTTACGGCGTAAATTTGCTTTTTCGGCCAGGCGATCCGTCAAATTTGACCCTCCGCGCTTTTGACTTTTTGCGGGCGGCTTCGCGTTTAGCGCAAATTTAGATTATTTGGCTCAAATTTGACGCATCGGCGATTGCTAGGCTTAAATTTGGATTGATTTTTGGGTAAATTTATCGAGCGGTGCAGAATTTGCTTTTGCTCAAATTTGACCGCTTTTTGCGGATAAATTTAGTTCGCTCCTGACGGCATTTTGCGGTTTGCGGGCTTTACGGCTATCTTTGCGGCGTAAATTTGCTAAATTACGCTAGCGCTCGGGCAAACTCGGTCGTCAGGCTTAAAGCCTTTGCTTGCGCTTTTTTGCGCGCGGTCAAATTTACGCGCCCGCGCGGGTTTTTGTCCCGCTCAAATTTGACGTATTTTTGCGCCCCGCTTAAATTTGCGCGACGTTAATTTTTATGAATTTATAAAAACTTTGGAGAAAATTTAGATGCGAGATTTGCGCGAGTTTCAGGTCTTAGCGGGAGAGGTAAAAAACGTGAGATGGGACGCTATTACGGATGAGTGCGCTTTTGAGATCGCGGGCGCGAAATTTAACGTTAAAAACCTCAAAGATCGCCTCGTGCCGCGCGAAAACGACCGCCTGGCCGTAGCCTGCGACGAGCAAAACGAGGTTTGGAATTTTAAAAATTTAACCTCTGGCAAGTGGCTCAAAAATTACTCTTGGCGCGCGCGTTTGATGATTTTTGAGGAGGCGATGATGGAGTTTTTGCCTAGTAGCATTTTTAGTGCCGTTATGATGATACCGATAATTTGGCTGGCTAGCCACCTTTCGGATTTTGGATACTTAGTTATTGTGTTTGCGTTTATTATTTGCCTGTTTTTATCGTTGCCTTTGCTGTATTTGGACGGCAAAACTCGGACAGACAAGGCAAGCGCGTATCTAGCTTTGAGAAAATTTTTAAAAGAAGCAAATTTGTAGTTCGTCGTGAAATTCGCCTGCTCAAAAAACGCTGCCAAACGCGTCAAATTCGGCGCCTATTTTTAAATTTGACGGGCGAACGAGCGATTAAATTTATAGGCGTGCAAATTTAAACCGCCTGAATTTCGGGCGCGAAAACGTAAAATTTAAAGAAGATTTAGCTTGCAAGAAATGCAAAACGGTTTAAATCTGCTCAGCGGTCGCGCGGGCTTGCTTGAGTGCGTCTATAAAGACAAAAGCGGATTTGATTATAGCTTTAGCTTGGAGGGGCAAATTTTAAACGTTCGCTCGCTGCAAAGTCCGCTCTTGCCGGTAAATGACGGCGATGAGGTGCTAGCGGTTTGCGATAAAAAGGGGCGGGTTTTGGGGCTAAAAAACCGCTCCCTAAACTCCGCTGCCTGGTACGCCTACGAGCCTAGCTTCTTTTTTGCGGCTCTGTTTTTCGTGCTGTTTTTGCTGTTTGGCGCGGCCGGCGTTTGGGCGATTTTCTCGGGCTTTGACGGACGGCAGCCGCTTTTTGGCACTTTGCTGTTAGTTTTTGGTTTTGGCTCTCTTGCCTTTGCTTGGTTTAAGTATCACCGCGAGGCGTCTTTGGGCTTGCGCGTTAGGTTGATGCTCGGCGCCGTAAAAGAGCCCAAGGCAAACGGCGAGGTTAGCGGCACGGCGCGAAACTTAAGGGTTTTTGAGACGAAAGAGAAAAACTATTTTAGTGTCACGGTCGGCGATACGTTTTTGTGGGGTAGCAGCCCTAAAAAGCGCGCTCTGGAGCTAGCAAACGGCGACGAAGCGAGCGTAAAATACGAAAATTTCAAGGTTTTAGAGATACGAAATCTCAGTAAAAACTTGACTGCGAAAAAATCGCAAGGCTTTTTCGAGAGAGGCGTTAGCTTTATCGCGGATATCGCGATCAGCCTTTGCGTGGGACTTGTTTTGCTCTGCGCGGGGACGATGGATTTTTGGTTTTCGCCTTTTGCGGGGATTGCCGGCTTGATAATCTTGCTCGGCGGATTTGGTTTTAACGTGTTTTATAAAAAAGACTAAACTTTGGCGAGGCTTGGCAAATTTAGCGCGGAGATTTTAAATTTAAGCCAGGCCGCCGTAAATTTGACGCTCAAATCTAGCCTAAAATTTGAGCAACGCGGACAAATCCGTTAAATTTAAGCCGCTCGCCCGCATTTAAATTTACAAAAACGCTTGCAAATTTTGCCGGACGGCAAATCGCGGCTATAGAGCTTAAATTTAGCGCAACCTCCGTGGTTTATAGCGAGGTAAATTTACGCACGGCAAGGCTAACTGCGACCGTCAAATTTAGCCTAAATTTCGCAAAAACTCCGCGTATTCTTTAGCGCCGCGCTCTAAATCGTCCTGGCTTGATACGTAGTCCACGCCCGGAGTCTCCTCGGCGCCGTAAAATGCGAAAAAGTCGCGATAATCGGCGCGAAAATAGTATTTAAACGCAAGCTCAAACGGCGCAAGAACCTCGCGCAAGCTAAAATGATAGCGTCCTTGCGAGCTGTAGTCGCTCTTTTTGATGCCCGCAGTCACGGCTAGCGCCACCTTACGCCCCGCTATGCCGTCTGAACCGCGTCCGTAGGCAAAGCCGTGCGTCATCACCGCATCGATCCATGATTTTAAAATCGGAGGGCAGGAGAAGTTGTGAAGCGGAAACTGCAAAACAAGGGTGTCGTGGGCTCTGATGAGCTCTTGCTCGCGCGCGGCGTTGATGTTGCCGCCTGCGTAAACCTGCATCAAATCATGAACGCTATAGCGCTGCGGCTCTTTGAGAGCCTCTTGCAGCAGGCGTTTGTTTATGACCGAGTTTTGGATGTCAGGGTGGGCTAAGATGATTAGAGTTTTCATTTTTCTCCTTTTTAATCAAGCAAATTTTATCAAATTCGGCTTAAATTTGAGCGGAGTATTACGCGGACTAATAACGCAAATTTGACTTAGTTTTAGCGCATTTTTATAAAAACGCTTGCAAATTTCGCAGATTTTCTTTTATGGATGCGGGCTGGTAGAGCGCTGAGATAACAGCGATGTAGTCCGGATTTAGCGCGGCGATTTGAACGATATTTGCCGCGTTTATGCCGCCGATCACGCAAATGGGGATACGTAAAATTTCCTTTGCGCGCATTATCGTTTCAAATTTGCAAAGCGGAGCGTGCGGTTTGGTCGGGCTCGCAAACAGGGCGCCAAATGCCGCGTAAGAGGCGCCCTCATCCTGCACTTTTAGGGCTAAATTTAGATCGTCATAGCAGCTAACGCCGATGAAGGCGTCCTCGCCCAGGATCTTGCGAGCTACTTTTACTCCGCCGTCGTCTTTGCCGATGTGTACGGCGTTCGCGCCTATTTTGGCGGCAAATTTTACGTCGTCGTTTACGATAAATCTCGCTCCGTAGCGCTCGCAAAGCCCTTTTAGCGCAGTCGCTACGCGCTCGTTTTTGGGCTCAAGCTTGGTGCGGTACTGTAAAAACTTCACTCCGCACTCCAGCAGCTCGCGAGCTTGCTCTAGCACGCTATTTTCAGGCGTTAGGACGTCGTCCGTGATAGCGTAAATTTCAGACATTTTCGCCCGCGGCTTTGTGATCTAGCAGCCGCACGCCGAAATTTGAGCCGTGAGCGTTTTTGATCGCGTTTGCGACGAAGGCCTTGGCGCGTCTAATCGCCGTTATCTCGTCTGCCCCGCACGCTAGAGCGCAGGCGATAGCCGCGGAGAAGCTACAACCCGCGCCGTGCATGATTGTAGGATGCTCGAGCGGCTCATTAAATTTAACTATCTCGCCGCTTTTTTTATAAAGCGTGTCCTCGCAAATCTCGCTCGTTTGCGTGCGTTTTAGCACCATGTCGCAGGGCAGATCTGTGCCTAAATTTAACCGCTCGCCGTCAAAATTTAACCCCAAAATGCGCGCTTCGTCTAAATTGGGCGTCGCGATGCGGGCGAGGTTTAAAAGCTCTTTTAGCGCGTTTATGGCGCCCTCTTGCAGCAACTTGGCGCCTGATTTCGCCACGCAGACGGGGTCTATTACGGCGCTTATGCCGCGGTTTTGCTCTAGCCAGGCTTTGACGCAGGCTATGAGCTGTTCGTTAAAGAGCATGCCGATCTTTACGGCGTCAAATTTTAGCTCTGCGTAGACTGCTTCTAGCTGCGCGTTTAAAAACTCGGGCGTTACGGGCATCACCGCGCTCACGCCGCTCGTGTTTTGCGCGGTTAGAGCCGTGATTGCAGTCGCGCTGTAGCAGCCGTAGGCCTCGCAGGTTTTTATATCGGCTTGTATGCCTGCGCCCCCGACGCTGTCGCTGCCTGCGATGATTAGGATATTTTTTTTAGGATTTTTCATTGTTTTGCCTTGAGCGGTTTTGTTAAATTTATCTTTGGGCGAATTTATTTGTCGCCAAAATCCTTGCCGAACTCGACGCCTAGCTCCTTTAAATTTACCGGGCCGTTTCCTTGCGACTCCATCGGCGCAGGCACGGTTTGCGGC
>CAURKB010000021.1:0-21165 GCA_963525315.1 uncultured Campylobacter sp.
CCTCCTCGTCGGCGCCCGCGACGTTAAAATACCGCAAAATCGCAAATTTGAAATTTTCATTTGAGGCGGCGTAGTCTTTGATGATCCACTCGCTCATTAGCTTGCTTCGGCCGTAGGGATTTATCGGATTTGCCGCGGTTTGCTCGTCGACCTCGCCGATTTCTGGCTCGCCGTAAACGGCAGCGGTGGAGCTAAATATAAATTTATTTACGCCATACTCTTTGCAATAGGTCAAAATTTTAGCGACATTTGCGGTGTTGTTTAGGTAGTATTTTAGCGGCTCTTGCGTGCTTTCAAAAACCTCGATAAATGCAGCAAAATGGATAATCGCGTCAAATTTGCCCTCGGCGAAAATCCCGCTTAAATCATCCTCTAAATTTGCCTTTACGAACTTAAATTTACCGATTTTTTCAAGCGCGTCAAGCGCCTTTGTCGTGCCTTTGCAGAGATTATCCACGACCGTTATCTCGTGCCCGCCTTGCTTTAAAAGCGCCTTTAGCACGTGAGAGCCGATGTAGCCGGCTCCGCCTGTTATTAAAATTTTCATAAATTTACCTTTTGAAATTTAGATTTTCCGATTTTATCATAAAAGAAAAAAAGGTAAAATAAAAAATGAGGCTTAGCTAAACCCTCACATTAAATTTAGCCGCCATACCACGCGCCGAGCGTAAATTTACGGCACCGACCTCAAAGCGATCAAGCGGGCAAATTTGCCCGAAACGGCCAAATTTAATCCTTCCTAACCCGCAAAAACACGGGAAATCTCGGCACTCCTTTTGCGGTTAAATTTTGATATTTATAGGTTATTATCGAGCCGATTTTAGGCGGGTTTGCGCGCTCTTCGTCGCTAAAGCCCGAGCCAATCTTAAATTTTACTCCGCTAGCGATTTGCTCGTCCGAGTTTGAGCCCGCAGCGCTAAGCGCCTTGCAGGTTACCGAGCCCATGAGCCCGGCGTATTTGCCCGTGCCCGCGTTTACCGCCGTCACCTCACACTCGGCGTCTTTAAATTTTTTGTATTTCAGCGCATTTTTGCTTCGTTTTCGCTCGTACGGCGCGTTTGGTTCTCGCGCGACCGCGCCCTCGCCGCCTTTTGCGACGATCTGCTCGGTAAACGCCTCAAATTCGGCGTTATCTTTTACTTTTACCTGCTTGATTATCTTTAAATTTTGCCCGGCTTGCGGGTTTTTTGCGATAAATTTTTCAAGCTCGCTAAGGCGCTTTAAAAGTCCGCCGCCTGCCTCAGGTACGTCAAAAATATAAAATTTAACCTCGCTCCACGCGGCAATGTTTGGCGTTTTATCCATCACGATCGATTGGATTTTTTCAAATTCGCCCCGCGCCGTGTAAAGCTCGCCGTCAAGCGCAAATGGCGGAAAATGCGCGCTCCAACCCTCCGGCGCGGCTAAAATCTTACCGTTTCGCGAGCGCAAATTTCGCCCGTCCCAGTAGGCGCGCACGCCGTCAAGCTTCTCGCTAGCTAGCCAGCCGCCGACGTTTTGGCCTTTGTATTCGCTAAGTTTTAAAAGCTCAAATTTGGCTTTTTTATCGGCTACGGCAACCGCGCTTATAGTATCGACGCTCGCTGCATTGTTTAGATTTTCGCCCTTTGACGCCGAGAGTTTTTCAGGCTGCGAAGCCAAATCCTGCGCCGCCAAAGCGAAATTTAAAAAGGCGGCCAGCAAGAGCGCGAAAAATCTCAAATTTTAACCCCGTAAAACTCGCAGTACCACTCGATAAACCTAGCCACCCCGTCATTTACGCTAGTTGCGGGCTTATACTCAAAGTCCGCCACCAGATCGCTCACGTCCGCAAAGGTCGCAGGCACGTCGCCGGCTTGCAGCGGGAGGAAGTTTTTTTCTATCTCGCGGCCGATTTTTAGCTCGACGGCCTTGATGTAGTCCATGAGTTCTACGGGGCTATTATTGCCGATATTATAGACCTTAAACGGCGCGCTTGAGCTGGCGGGATCTGGATGCTTCGCGTCCCACGCGGGATTTGGTTTTGCCGGGTTATCGACGCATTTTATAATGCCCTTTACGATGTCGTCCACGTAGGTAAAGTCGCGCTTCATCTTGCCGTAGTTAAAGACGTCGATTTTCTTGCCCTTTAGGGCGGCGTCGACGAACAAAAACAGCGCCATATCAGGGCGTCCCCACGGACCGTAAACGGTGAAAAATCGCAGCCCCGTAGTCGGCACGCCAAACAAATGCGAATACGTATGCGCCATCATTTCGTTGCTTTTTTTGGTCGCGGCGTAGAGGCTAATCGGGTGATTTACGCCCTCGTGCGTAGAAAACGGCATATTTTCGTTTAGGCCGTAGACCGAGCTAGAGCTTGCGTAGACTAGATTTTTAGTTTGGTTGTGGCGGCAGCACTCAAGGATATTCATAAAGCCCGTGACGTTGCTGTCGATGTAGGCTTGCGGATTGATGAGGGAGTAGCGAACGCCAGCCTGCGCGGCCAAATTTACGACGCAGTCAAAATTTTCCTTCTCAAAAAGCTCTTTCATCATCTCTGTATCGGCTAGATCGGCTTTTATAAATTTTAAATTAGGCTGCGTTTTTGAGGTGATAAGCTTGCCATAGTCTATCTCGCTCACGTCAAAGCCGGCCGTTTTTAGGCGCGAGAGCTTTAAATTTACGTCGTAGTAGTCGTTTATCACGTCGTATCCGACGACCTCGTCGCCTCTTTTTACGAGGGCATTTGCCAAGTGAAATCCGATAAATCCCGCCGTTCCGGTTACTAAAATTTTCATGTTTTTCCTTTGTGATTTGACACTATTTTAGCGTATTTTAAAAATCAAAGCTCTCAAATAAAATTAGCGCCGACTCTACGAACAACGCGCTAGACCAAGCAAACATCCAAGCCCCCAACCTACGAAAAAAGTACCGTAAAAAGCCGCCCCGACTACAAATACGGCGGGAAAAGCTACTATCATTCCAGCACTGGCGACGGGTAAACCCACGATCATCGCGGCACCGCCGAGATCTATCCCCGCGCCGCCGCTGCTTGCGCCTATTTTTTCGCAATCTACATTCGTATATACTTTGATTGGATTTTGAAATTTACCCGAGGTTAAAATTTCTTTTCTTTTAGCGTCGCTTATATTTGCCGTACTTCCGCTTAGATAATAATAACCGGTTATATATCCGGACTCCAAAAAGCTTTTTATAGTCTGAGACCCTTGCGTATTTTTGTTTGGATCAAACATCTCAAAAGACGCTTTTAGCGCAGCGTATCTCTCATCCGAAAATAGCTTTTTATCAAGAAAAATGACGTATGTTCCGACCATCTTTTTATCGTAGCCGTATATGCAAATAGATGCGAAATCGTCTTTTATGTCATTTGCGAACTCGCTAGCGTAAAAGCGTTTGGCTTCGTCTATTTTTGCCGTTTCGTTCAGCCTAAAGCTATATTTGTCGCCGACGACGTAGTATCCGTCGTTATACGCATAAAGCCCTTGTATCTCGTCTATCTTTTTAACGCCGGCGCTTTTTTCTGCGCAACCGGAAAATAGCAAGGCAAATATCGCCGAAAAAGCTACGATCTTTTTATACATCGGTTATCCTTTTATTTTAGTAAATATTAAACTATCTGTACTTGCTGAAACTATAATTAAATTACGCTTTAACAAAAGCGAGCCGTTTAAATTTAGCCAAACCGGTAAAATACGCTAAATTTGCGCCCGTTCTCACTGCTCGTCTAAATTTATTTCGGGCATATTTTCTTCGGTGTAGTACTCCTCCACCCCGGCCTGCTCGTCGTCTTCGTCAAGCTCCGGCTCATCCTCGTAGTTTTGCGTCTCAAGCCTAGCAAGTTCGCGTTCTACCGCCTCGCAAAACACCGGCGTATAGCCCATCTGCGCGCAGTTTGCCGCGAGCCACTCGCTCATAACCGAGATGTCGTCCGCGTAATCGTCCAGCGTCAAATTTCCGCGCAAAAGCTCGTATTTTAGGAAAAGCCAGTAGGTGTTTAGCACGTCGCTTTCGCAGTATTCGTTGATCTTGTCGATCTTGCCGTCAAAAAACAGCTCCATCACCTGATCGCCGTGAACGTCGTATTTGCCGGGCAAATTTAAGCTAGCGCAGAGCGTATCGAGCTTTAGCCCGCGCACGGAGCCAAACTCGCTCACGTGATCGAGCAGATCGAAGTGAAATTTGCCGCTGTACCTGTCGCGGTAGTTGCCGTCCCATTTGCCTTTACCGAGCTCCTTGTTTTCGACCTCGTAAAAGCTCGGAAACGAGACGTTGTACCTCATCGCGCGAGTTAAAATCATCGGCAGATCAAAGCCTCGCCCGTTAAAGCTCACGAGGCGCGGATTGTGCGAGTTTACGAAACCGATAAATTTATTTAGGATTTCGCGCTCGTTTGCGCCCTTCATCGTGCTTACGCGCAAAAATTTACCGTACTCGTCCGCCATCACCGCAGAGATCGCCACGACGCGGTGAAACATCACGGGCAAAAACTCGCTTCCGCTTGCCGCCTTTTGCGCGGCAAACGCCTGCCTCGCCACCTCCGCGTCGCTTCCCTCAAAGCCGTAAATTTTACGCAAAAGCGCGGTGTCTGGCACCGTCTCGCAGTCAAAAACGCAGATATAATTTTTAGCCATTTCAAACCTTTTTTAGCTATTTTTGCCTAAAATGATAGCTAAAAATCTTTATAAAAGCGGTAAATGAGTAAAAATTTAAGCCCAAACATCGCCGTTATCAAGCTCTCCGCCCTGGGCGACATCGTCCATGCGGCGACCGTATTGCAGTTTATCAAAAAGCACTTGCCGCAAGCCAAAATAACGTGGTTTGCCGACGCTAAATTTAGCGAGATTTTGTTCCTTTGCCCGCAAATTTCGCGCGTCGTATCGCTACCGCTAAAAAACGGCGAATACAAAAAAAGTTTGGAGCTGATAGTCTCTGCTAAGCAAGAGGGTAAATTTGACTACGTCATCGACCTGCAAGGGCTGATCAAATCCGCCGCGGTTGCGAAACTCCTTGGCAAAAACAGTTACGGATTTGATAAATTTAGCGTCAAAGAGCCGCTTGCGGCGCTGTTTTACAGACATAAATTTAGCTGCGACTACGCCCAAAATATCATCTTGCGAAATTTAAAACTTACGGCTTTTGCTTTAGGCTTTAGTTTTAGCGAGGATGAAATTTTAGCCAAACAGCCTTGTTTTAGCGCCTCGCAAAGTAAATTTGAGAGCTCGAAAAAGAAAATTTTGATAGCGCCTTTTGCTAGCGAACCGAGTAAAATTTACGATAAATTTGGAGACGTTATCGCTCTGCTAGACGAGCCGCAAAATGAAATTTTCGTCTGCTTTAACGGCGAAAACGAGGAGAAAAAAGCCATAAATTTGATCAAAAACTCAAACGCAAAACTGCTAAGCTTAAACCTAAAAGAGCTCGTAAACTTTATCTCGTCCTGCGACCTTGTTATCGGCAACGATAGCGGCGTGACGCATATAGCTTGGGCGCAAAATCGCCCCTCTATTGCGCTTTTTGGTAACCGCCCCGCAGAGCGAAACGCCTTTGCGAGCCCCATAAATTTAACGCTAGATGCGGGCAAAAAAGTAGACGCGAAAAAGATAGATAAAAGCGACTTTTGCGTGCGAGACATCGCGCCGCAGGCTATCGCAAACGCGGCGAAAAGGCTACTTGATGCGTGATTTATTTTACCTTTGGCTTTATAGATTTTTTAAATTTATCTTTACCGTTACGCCCGCGTTTTTGCTTGATCCTTTTTTAAATTTCATCGCGTTTTTGTTTTATAAATTTGACGCCAAGCACACCAAAATCATCAGAGCAAATCTAAATTTCGCCTACGCGGACGAGCTCACGGCCGCGCAAAAAGTGCAGATCATAAAAGATACGTACCGCAACTACGCCAAATTTGCGGTAAATTTTATAAAAAACCAAAACGCGAGCAAGGAAAAAATCCTAGAAAAAGTCGAATTTAAAAACGAGCAAATCCTGAAAAACGCGCTCGCATCGGGTCGCCCAATCATCGTGCAAACGGCGCACTACGGGCAGTGGGAGCTATTTTCTCTAGCTATGGCGGCAAAATTCGGCGGCGTTAGCATCGTCGGACGCGCTCTTGATAGCGCGGTCATGCAGCGTATTTTGGCGGCGAATCGCACCCGCTTTGATATCGAGCTAATCGATAAAATGGGCGGCGCCAAGCAAATTTTAAAAGCGGTTAAGGCGCGCAAGCTAGTCGGAATTCTAGTCGATCAAAACACCGCCAAAGAAGAAGGCGTAGAGGTCAAGTTTTTCGGACGAAAAGTCCTGCATACGCCTGCAGTTAGCATTTTCGCGCAAAAAACGGACGCGCTCATAGTGCCGGCTTTTATCCGCGAAAAAGGGGCGAACCTCAGCGAAATTTGCTTTTCCCCGCCGATCGACGTTAGGGATTTTGACAAAGAAGGCGCCGTGCTAAAGGCCACGCAAGCTCAATCAGACGCCACCGAGGCCGCCGTGCGCGAGAAGCCGGACGAGTACTTTTGGTTTCACAAACGCTTTAAGCATTTTAACGAGGAAATTTATAAATGCTAAGCGTCGTGATCCTCACGCTTAACAGCGAAAAATACCTCGCCGAGGTGCTAAAAAGCTGCGAATTCGCAGACGAAGTCATCGTGGTCGATAGCGGCTCGCAGGATGCTACGGAGCAAATTTGCGCCGGGTTTAAAAACGTCAAATTTCATAAAGAAAAGTGGCGAGGGTTTAGCGCGCAAAAGCAGCTAGGCGTCGATCTAGCGCGCAATCGCTGGGTTTTCGTGCTAGATAGCGACGAGGTGATTTTAGAGCCTTTGCGAGAGGAAATTTTGCAGGTTTTGCAGCGCCCCGAGTTTTGCGCATACGAGGTAGCCCGCGCAAATATCTTTTTCGGTAAAGAAGTGCGCACTATGGGGCTTTATCCAGACTACACGGTTAGGCTGTTTGACAAGATGCGGGCGGAATTTGACGGACGCGAGATACACGAAAAGGTCGTTTTAAAAAGCGCGGCAAAAACGGACGAACAAACTCCGGCAAACGGCGCAAATTTAACCGCGCCCAAAAATCAAATCGGCAGGCTAAAAAATCACTTCAAGCACTATGCCTACGATAGTATCGAGCAGTTTATCACCAAGCAAAATCGCTACTCGAGCCTAGGAGCAAAGGGCGCGAAATCAAGTAAATTTAAAGCCGTTTTAAATCCCGCGTGGACGTTTTTTAAGCTATTTTTCCTAAAAGGCGGCTGGCGCGATGGCTGGCGCGGCTACGTGATAGCAAGGCTTTATGCGCAATATACATTTTGGAAGTACGTAAAATGAAAGATAAAAAAATCAAAATCCTAGTTATGAAATTTAGAAACATCGGCGACGTGCTACTCACGACTCCGCTCATCGAAAACCTGCGCCGCATCTACCCTGACGCGCAGATAGATTTCGCGCTAAACAAGGGCACCGAGGCGATGATCGAAGGCAACCCGAACATCCAAAACATCCACGTCTACGACCGCGCAAATATAAAAGAGGTCGGCTTTTTCAAACGACTTTGGCGCGAGCTAAAGTTTATCCGCGCCATCAAAAAGCAAAAATATGACATCGCCGTGCAGACCACGACGGGCGACCGCGGCATCATCGTCGCCAAATACGCTAAAATAAAAACCATCGTGGGCTTTGAGGGCAAAAACAAGACCGTAAATAAAATGATAACGCACAAAGCCCCCAAAATAGGCGGCCTGCGCCACACCGTAGATCGAAACCTAGACGCCCTGGCAGCTCTTGGACACGAGCCTAACGGCAAACGAGTGAGCGTGTATTTTAATCCAAGCTGCATCAGCCATCTAAATTTACCGCTTAAATTTATCCACGTGCATCTAACTAGCCGCTGGATGTTTAAGTGCGCGGACGACGAAACTATGGCGCATATCATCGACTTTTGCGAGGGGCTGGGCGTGCGAGTGGTGCTAACGGCCGATAACAACGACGCCGAGCTAAAAAAGCTGGACGACGTGCTGGCGCTGTGCTCCTCTAGCCCCGTAAATCTAGGCGGCAAACTCACCCTAAAACAGACCGCAGCGCTATCAAAGCGCTCTGCTATGTTTATCGGCGTGGATACGGCGATCATGCACCTAGCCGCTGCCAACGACGTGCCCGTGATCGCGCTGTTTGGGCCTAGCGGGGCGTTTGAGTGGGGGCCGTGGGATAACGATCTGGACGCAAACGGCTACACGCAGCGCAACGGCAACCAAACTATGGGCAAGCACGCGGTATTTCAAAAAGACTGGGACTTCGTGCCGTGCGACAAAGAGGGGATGATAAAGCACGGCGTGGAGCGAACGCTGATGAGATTTGAGGGCGAGGAGCTAGAGGCGATAAAGAGGAAAATAAGGGAAAATTTGAGCCGAATCTAAGCGCGCTTTGTAACATACGGCCGTTTTAGCTAAATTTTACGAGTAAATTTGAGCTGCGAGCGGTAAATTTAGTAGCTTTGATCAAATTTGGCGATAAAATTTATAGGCTCGGCTTTTGCAAGATCAAATTTGACTTGAACGCTGGCCGTCAAATTTGACCTTCTTGATTTTATAAATTTGAGCGCTTAAATTTGACGCCTAAGCCTTCTTTTCATTAAACATGTATGAGATCACGAAAACGATCAGACAAACGAATGCAAACGCAAATGCAAACACCACGCTCCAGCCGGCCGCACGCTCGCCCCAAAAATACCCCGCCACGATGCATGCCAAAAACCCGCCGTAAAAAGCGCCGAGAGATAAATTTTCTACTGCAAAAAGTAGCAAACTAAGATTTGGATTTTTTACAAACAGCTTGCTCGGCTCAAAATTTTTATACCTTTTGAGCAGATACCAAAGCAGCGCGCAAGCCAAAATCGCCAATATTGCGACAAAAACGGCAATCCTTAGCGCGCCCTCAAAAGGCAAAACCGCCAAAATCAAAGACGCCGCCCACCAATCAAGCAAGAAAACTATCGGCACCGCCAGCAAATGTCTCGCTGCCCTGCGAAATTTATACTTTTGCTATGCACTCATCGGTCTTAAGTCCCGTAAATTTTTTAATGAAATTAATATTAGCGCCTCTCTATATCTCTACCGCCCAAATAATATTTTTCCAGCGGATAATTTAAATTCCCGCAGTTATCAAATTTAAAACCTTTTCCAATACCAACTACGGCATTTTTTCTCTCTTTATAGTATTTCTTCACGATAATAAAATTTCCTCTCTCTCGTATCGCACAGATACTCCGAATGGTTAAATTGCATATAATTGCCGTTAAATATAGCGAATTTATCAAGGAGCAAAGTGCCAGTAACATCATTCTCGCTACCATCTATTCCAACTATCGGTCTATCAAATCCAACGCTCATATCGTTCAAATTTATTTTTAGATATTTCTTTGGATCGGTTTTTTTAGCCTTTAGCTCTTTCATCAGTATCTCCTCGGTCGTTTTTCCCTCTTGATAATATTTTTCTAATACATCAAAACAATTTGATAAGTTTATATTTTCTAATTCATAGTATGCAACCTCGTATCTACTATGCCAAAAACTACCGTAGGTTTTAAATTTGTAATCGTCAATCATCCAATCTAGTTTTATATCATAATCTAAATACGCTCCCGCTACTTTTTTATACAGCTCCTCTTTGGGTAAAATTCTATCCTCTTTTAGGCAGTATCCTTGCTTGTATTTGTCGTAGTCAGAGAGAGAAACTATCGCAAAGCCTCGCGAAGTGGAAAAATCTGGAATTATGCGGATAAAAGCGGCGCAGAGTATTATTATAAAAAGCAGCACGCCAGCCAACACTTTAAATTTAAGTTTGCGAAATTTCATAACAGTCCTTTAAATGCCGCCAGAGAAGCAAACGCACACCCCGCAGCCGCGTAAAACTGCACCCATCTCACGCCTTTTAAATTTGAGCCGAATTTGTGCAGATCGAACCAGATCCGCCAAAATGCCGAATTTTACTCAAATTTAGAGCAAATTTTACTTTTTTATCTTCGAGTATATCCCGCCCAAAATGTCGTTTTGATAGATAAAAAGCGTGCGTTTTAGCCACGCGGCGTCCTTTTTAGCAGCGATGCGCTTGATAGCCGATAGGTCGCCGTCAGGTCTATTTATACCTCGCTGCGTCGTGAAAAACGCCTCGTAACCCGCCTGCCTAGCTAGACGGATCAAATTTTCGTCGTATTTGCCGCGCGGCCAGCACAAAAGCCTATCCTCGATACCCAAATTTGCGCGCATAAATTCGCGGCACCGAGCAAAATTTTCCTCAGGCGGGAGTACGCCGAAATACTCGTCAAAATGCGTATGCGTATGCGAGTGAAAGTCAAAAACGTCCCGCATCGCAGCTATCTCCTCAAGGCTCAAAAATACGTCCTGCGGGCGCTGGGGCGCTGTTTTTTTGTATTCTTGGTGCGTTAGCTCGGTAAACTCGCCCCGTCGCTCGCTCGCTCGCTCTATCCACTGCGTCACTAAAAATATGCTCGCCCGCAGCCCAAACTCGCGCAAGATAGGGTAGGCATAGACGTAATTATCCTTCCAGCCGTCGTCAAAGGTGATGAGGACGCTTTTTTTAGGCACGGCTAGCTCGCCTTTTTTATAGGCGATAAATTCGCTCATCGTAAGCGTTTTGTAGCCAGCCTCTGCGAGAAATCTCATCTGCGAGGCAAAATCCTCCGCGCTAGAAGCGATAAATCCGCCCTTTTTTAAAACGTGATGATACATCAAAACGCTAACGCTCAACGCCGCCTCCTTTAGCTCCCGTCCGCGCCGCTAGCAAGACGAAAAATCCAAGCATGTAAAACATATAAAGTATGCGTAAATTTATCGCCTCAAACAGCCCGCGCACGCCGAAATAACACGCTAGCGAGATAAAAATCGCCGCAAAAAGCAGCTCGCGCGAGCGCAAAAAAAGCCTAAACGCATACGCCAAAAGCGATACAAAACCGCCCAGTAGCAGCGCCGTGCCGACCGCGCCGTAGTAGTAGTAGTGCCCGATAAAAAACGGCTCGTCGTTAAACCAGTACCGCTCGCCGTTTGGCCTAATCTGCATCATCGAGATCTGCGCGCCCTTGTCCGCCTCGTCTCGCAAAAATGCGTCGTACTGCTCCTTGCCGTATCCAAGCCCCGTTAGCGCGCGCGGACTCGCAAAAAGCAGCGGCAAACGCTCCTTTAAAATCAAATCGCGCCCCGAACTAAAGCCCGCGCCCGCGATACGCTCTCTCATGCTCTCGTTTTCGAGGTTCGCCTCGCTCACTAGCCCGATCTGAAAAAATTTAAACATCGCCGTTGGCGAACTCAAAACCGCCGCCGATGCGCCCGCGACGCAAACGGCAAAGATAACGGCAAAGAGTTTAAATTTACGTTTCGCCTCGCCGCCAAGAATATACAAACAAAAACCAAACATCACAAAACAAGCCAGCATAGCGCCCCAGCTGCCCCTAACGCCGCTCAAAATATCAAGCCCTACGGCCGCTAGACAAAGCGCGCCGCACGAAACTCGCGCCCAAAGCGGCCTAAAAATAAAAACCCCGACCAACGCAAAAGGCAAAAATCTATCCACGTAGTCCGCATACGCGCGGCGCACGACTCGCGAGTCAAATTCGCCCGCGCTGCCAAGCCTCTCGAACTCGCTAAAAAGCGGCGCGGCGTAATAAACGCTAACGAGCGCAAAAGCGGTTAAAATAGCGTAAAAGAAGGCTCTAGGCTCGGCCTGATCGCCGTTTGCTACGATATAAACCGCGAGCAAAAAAGCAAATCCGCGCCCAAACTCGCCCGCAGCGTTGCCCAGCGAATCAAACTGCGGCGCATAGGGAAAGGCGGAGATCAAAAACGCGTAAAAGGTAAATGCGATAAGACAAAACGCAGGCGCGCGAGAAAGGCTGAAATTTACCCCAACCCTTGCTGCAAATCGCGCCCTATCGGTAAAATAAAGCCAGATCGCACATACAAGCGCGAGATAAAGCGAGACATTTTTCGCCGCCGTCATACGCGGGATATGCTCGCAAGCGATAAAAATGCAAACGAGGTATAAAGCGGCGTTTTGCAAGCGGTTTTGTAGCTTCGTCATTTTCTCCCTTAAATTTAAAACGCCCATTATAACGATAAAATCATTAAAATCCAGTAAGCGATTTTTAGTCGAATTTTAGCCCGCGCACTCTCAAAAAACGTCCGTAAATTTATAAATTTATGCTAAATTTGGGCTAAATTTTTACGGAATAAAGGCCTAAATTTTGATATATTTTTTCATATATTTGCTGATTTACCCATATCTTTTTGCGATGAAAAAGCTAAAATTTAAAGGCGAAAAAGGCAAAATTTTACTCATACAAACCGCAAAAATCGGCGACTACGCAAACTCGACCGTGATCTTTGACAGGCTTGGCAAATTTGACGTGCTCATAGACGAGATAAACCTAGCATTCGCAAAACACGACAGCCGAATAGAAAAAATATTTACGATAAACGGCGTAAAACGCAAAAAAGTCTCAAAAATAGGACTCGCGCTCGAGCTTTTTTCGCGCAACTACGAGAGCGTCTACGTGCTGATGCCAAACGGCCTAAATCTCTTTTTAGCGCGCTGCACGCTAGCTAAAAACATCGTCGTCGTGCATCACTACGCGGTATCTAGCGACTTTGCTCTGCTGGCGCTTGACATGAAAAAAGTGCCGCACACTTTGCAAGACCTCACGCTACTAACCTACCTAAAAACGCTCGGCATTAGCGAACTAAAATATGAAAAATGCTTACAAAAACCGCTCTTTATCCCGCAAGAAAATCTAATAAAAAGCGGCAAATTTAAGATCGGCATGAGCCTAAGCGCGGGCAATAAAATGAAAACTCCGCCAAAACGTACTTGGGAAAAAATCTTTGAAATTTTTGCTAAATTTGACTGCGAGGTTTATATTTTCGGCGTCAGCGAGGAGGCGGCGCTACTACAAAACCTGCTCACGGAAAATGCGAACGAAAAACGGGCGGAAAATCCTAGCGATAGGCAATTTTGCGCGAATTTGGCTGATAGTGATACGAGCGAAATTTACGGCGATCCCAAAAATACAAACGGCGAGCAATCAAAAGCTCAAATTTGCAGCCAAAACAGCACCGACGGGTCAAATTTTAGCTCGCAAATTTGCGATACTTACGTGAAAAAATTCGGCAAAAACGAGCTAAAAATCATCTCTTTGATAGATAAAATCAAGCTTGAGGAGTTGCCGTTTTACCTCTCGCAGATGCAGCTTTACGCAAGCTCCGATACGGGCAACTACTACGTCGCAGATAGCATGCACACACCCACGATCTGCCTTATGGGGCCTTGTTTTGCCAGCGAGCAAAGGGGCGTCGCCGACTCGCTCGTGATAAACTCGCATTTGCCGCCCGTTAGCTCCGTGTTTAAAACCGTGCGGGATATCGACGCGAGCGCGTTTTTCGAGCTTAGCGAGCAAAACCTCGCAGACATCGAGGCCTTCGTCAAAGTTCGCTATATATCCTATCTATCCCGCGGAGATAATTTTCTATGCTAAAGGCCTTTATAACGGCATCGTCGGGGCTTTTTGAGGCGGGTTTTCGCAAGCCCTCAAAGCAAGCTAAAAGCGCATCCGAGCTTCTTTGAATTATAAAAAAATCTTGCTTTTTCGAGGATATTTCATAAATCTCTCTTATGACGGCGATATCAGAGTACACCACGCCAAGCCCGCAGCCAAGCGCCTCGATGACGACTCTAGGCAGCCCCTCGTCGCTGGAAAATCCAAGCACGTAGTCGCACGCGGCGTAAATCTCGTCCATCTTGGAAACAAAACCCAGATACTCGGCCTTGCCTGATTTTATCAGCGCGTCAAATTTGGCTTTAGCGTCAGCTTTTAGCTCGCCCGCGCCCGCGAAATAAACCTTTATATCGCTTCTTTTTAGCCCAGCAAGCGCGTCAAAAACAAGCTCGTGCCCCTTTAGTGTCAAGAAATTTGCAGGCATTACGATATTTATTTTTTCGGCGTCAAATTCGGCTTTTAGGGCGGCGCTTTTATCGTAGACGCTATTTTTTAAATTTGTCTGCGAGGGGCTTAAATTTTCGCTCGCTTCAGACTTTTCTCGTTTCAAAACTGGCGCCTCCACGGGGTTATAAACAACGTTTTTGGTCATTTTTATCTGCGCGGCGTAAAATTCGTAAGTAGCGTTTGAAACACAAACGGGCGTAAATTTTAGCCGCTTTAAAATTTCAAGCTTAAAGGGCTCGACGGCCGAGTTTTTGCGCAGATGTTGCACTACCGCGATATTTAGGGTGTTTGCGGCGGCGATGTAGGCGAGATTGGTTGAAAAGTGATTATTTAGATGAAGGATATCGGGGCGCACCTGCCGCAGCAGGCAAAGCGCGTAGTCGTAGTCTTTTTTGTAGAGGTACCTTGCTAAAATTTGACCGCCCAGAGCACGTAAAAGCTCTTTTTTTAGCTTTGAGGGCTGCTTTTTTGGCTCAAATTTTATAAATTTAGCCCCGGCTTCTTCGATGATTTGCGAGATTTTGCGTCCGCCCGCCTCGTAATCGGTCTCAAAAAAAGCGCAAAGCTCGTATTTTTGCTGCGCGGCAAGTCCCCGCAAAAGATACAAAAAACTCTTCGTCCCGCCGCCGTATTCGCGCCCCGTATCGACGAACAAAATCTTTTTCAAATCATTTCCTTTAGCATCTCCCAAACCTCATCCGCCCCTATTTGCAGCATGCACTCCTGAAATTTGCAGTTTTTGCCGACGCAAGGCGAACAGGTGCGCGGCTTTTTGATAAATTTATGGATATTTTTGTCAAAATCCGGATTTGAGTTCACGGGCGAAGCTACGGCAAAAAGCCCGATCGTAGGCGTTTTTAGCGCGGCTGCGACGTGCAGCGGGCCGGTGTCGGGCGTGATGAGCACGTCAAGCCTAGCTATCAGCGCGGCAGCCTCCCGCAGGCTAAATTTGCCCGCCGCATCTATCACGCGAGAGCTTCTTAACTCCTCGTCTAACTGTGCGGTCGTCGCTCGCTCGGCGGGGCTGCCCGTAAGCACGATAACGGCGTCCGTGCGCTCCAAAATAATTCCCGCCAGCTCCTGCCAACGCTGAAAAAACCACTGCCTGGAAACCGTACTCGCCCCCATCTGAAAGCCTATAAATTTGCGAGCGCCGCAGCCTTTTAGCATCTCATCGGCGCGGGTAAAGTCCTCGTCTCGCAAATATAAATTTAGCCTCGTGTCGCGACTCTCGATGCCTACGAATTTAAGCTGCTCAAGGCGGTTTAGTACGACGTATCGCTCATCTCCGTAAGGCTCCGGCTCGTTTGAGTGAAAGGGGCTAAATTTACTGCCGGCATTTGGCAGCTTAAAGACGTATTTAGCCCCGCTTAAAACTGCTAGCGGTGTAGCCTCGGGTTCGTTTGAGTGCAGGATAAAGATGGCGTCGGGCTTTATCTTTTTTAGCTGCGATAAAGCGCGCAAAAAGCCGCCTTTTTTGCCGTCGTAAAGCAAAATTTCATCGATATTCGGATCGGTTTTAAAAAGCGGTGCGGTAGATGGATTTAGTAGCGCGACGGTGCGTACGTGCGGGAAATTTTGGCGAAAAACGCGAAAAACGGGCGTGTTAAAAATCGTATCGCCAAGCGCGGTGTTGCTAAAAAAACAAACCGTTTGGATGGGCTGCGTAACCAGCTGCGTTTTGCGCACGCTTTTAAAGCGCAAAATAAGCCGCGCCACACTCTCAAAGAGCTTCATACATCGCTTCCGTCTGCGCGACCATCGTCTCTATCGAGAAGTTTCGCACGATAAATTCCCTCGCGTTCGCGCTAAATTTCGCTCGAAGCGCCGAGTCTTCTATTAGCGTTTTTAAGGCTACTTTGAGCGATTCTTTATCGCCGTTTTTAAACAAAAGTCCCGTTTCGCCGCTACTTATCGCCTCGCCGATACCGCCCGCGTCGCTACCGATGCAAGGCACCCCGCAGGACTGCGCCTCCAGTAACGCCGTGCCCAGCGCCTCCATCCTTGAAGGCAGCACGAAAACGTCAAAACTACCCAAAAACTCGCTCACGTCGGTGCGAGAACCTAACATGTAGATGTTTGGCATCTTTATTTTTTTTAAATTTTCTTCCTGCGGACCGTCGCCGACCACGACCAAAACGGTGTTTGGTAGATTTAGCTCGCTAAAAGCCTCAAATAAAAGCTGATGATTTTTTGCTGCGCGCAAAACCGCTACGATGCCCACGACGACGCAGTCTGAGCTCAAATTTAGCTCCGCTTTTATATTTTTAGTAAAATTTGGATTAAACCGCGCCGTATCCACGCCGGTATAGATAACATCTATCAAATTTCCCCGCACGCCCTGCGAGACGAGCTGGGCTTTTACGGCGTTTGAGACGGCTACGATTTTATCGTTTACGTTGTAGCTAAACGCCGACCTGATCGGCGTTTGCAGGTGTCTAGTGCGCACGACTTTAGCGCCCGTTAGCTTTGAGACGATCGCGCCGATATTGCCGTCCTTTCCCGAGTGCGTTGCGATGATCGAGATGCCTTTTTCACGCACGAAACGGCAAATTTTAAAAATTTCAAAAATATTATAGACCTTGCTTAGGTTAAATTTCACAAACTCGCAATCAATAGGCTTTTCAAAGCTTTTTGAGCCTGGATTTAGCGCGTAAAATACCTTAAATTTATCCTTATTTAGCCCGTTTATGACGCGCTGAGTGCGGTGCTCCTGACCGCCGAAGCCTAGCGAGCTTTCAAGCTCTAGGATGTTGATTTTGTCCGTTTTTTTCATATATTTTTGACCGCCTCGTAGATTTCCTCGTCCTCGACGTCCTGCGCCCTTTTGCTTGCGCTTTGCAGCAAGGCGCACTCCGCGCCGCCGTAAACCGGAGCCCAGCGAGCGGCGTCCGTTTTGCCAAGTACCAGAACCGTTTTTACGCCAAGCGCAGGAGCTAGATGCGCTACGCCGCCGTCAAGCGTGAGGACAAATTTAGCCGCCAGGATGTAGCCCGCAAGCTCATCTAGGCTCACAGTCGAGGCAAACTCCACGCCCGCTTCTCGCGCTACTTTTTGGCCTAGCTTTGCATCCTCGGCGCTAACGGCGACGTGCCTAAAATTTTGCTTTAAAAATCCTAAAATCCGTAAAATTTTAGCCTCGTCCATACGGTTTTGCTCCACTCTTGAGGAGACGTGAAAAAATACGAAATCCTTAAATTTCTCGCTTTTAAAGCTCGGTACGTAAAGCGTCTTTTCTCCGTCAAATTTCGCCCCCAGCGGCGCGGCTAGCTCATAGCAAAGCAGCACCTCGTGAGGAGGCGGATTAAAGTTTAGTTCATGCGTTATTAATGACCCGCCCTCGTTTTGCTTTGCCGCGCCTATGGTCGTTTTAGCTGCGGCTGCTCTGGCAAATATCGCGGCGGATGGCGAATAGGCGCTTCTAAAAATCACCGTTGCATCGTATTTTTCGCGGCGAATTTGAAGCAAAATTTTACATTTTCTCCAAAACGCTCGAACCTTAGCCGCCGCTCCTTTTACGTGCTTTGGTTTAGTATAAATATAGATTTTATTTAAAAATGGATTGCCGCGAACGACGCATGCGTTTAGGCTATTTACCACGATATCTATCTGCGCGCGCGGATGAGCCTTTCGCAGCGCTTCAATCGCCGGCGTCGTGCAGATGAGATCGCCGATGTTATCGTTTCTAACGAGCAAAATTTTCACGATTTTCCTTTTTTTGCGCGATTATACCTATTTTACGCTTATACTTATTTACGCCATCATCCCTCGCACGCCCGGCATAACCTAAAATTCATCAAAAAACTTATAAAATACCGCTAAATTTTAAAAGGCGAACATGAAAAAAATAGTATTTTTAAGGCTCGATCCGGGCGCTATCGGCGGGGCACAGAGATATCTCTCGCGGCTCGTTAAAGCCCTAAAAGATTCGGGCGTTGCGTGCGAGACTCGCGGATTTAACGGTAGCAAAAAGCTAAGCTCGTGGATCAAAGCCCTGCTTTTTAACGCGCAAGCAAAGCGGCAAAAGGGCGCGGACGAGATTTATTTTAGCTTAGAGCGTATCACCTGCGCCGACATTTACCGAGCGGGCGACGGCGTGCATAAAGTCTATATGAAAACCAAGCCGTTTTGGTTCACAAATCCCCTAAATTTCGTCATTCCCTACCTTGAAAAGCGCACTTTTAAAAACGCTAAAAAAATCATCGCCAACTCAAATTTCATAAAGTGTCAAATTTGCGAGACCTACGCCGTCGCCCCTGAAAAGATCGCAGTCGTCTATAACGGCGTAAATTTGCCCGCACGCGTGCAAAAAGGCGCAGCAAAGCTCACTCTTTGCGAGGAATTCGGACTTGATTTTAACCTGCCGACGCTACTGTTTGTAGGAAGCGGCTTTAAACGCAAGGGCGCGGAGGAGTTTTTACGTATCGCGGCTCGCCTAAAAACCCGCGTCAACTGCCTAATCGTCGGCCGCGACAAAAACGCCGCCCGCTACAAAAATCTAGCCAAGGAACTAGGCCTAAACGCCGTATTTACGGGCGCGCAAAAAAGTACGGCGAGATTTTACGAAGGCAGCGAGATGTTTTTGTTTCCGACGGCGTACGAGCCGTTTTCAAACGTCGTTTTAGAGGCGCTTAGCTACGGCTGCGTCGCTATCACGACCGCTCAAAACGGCGCGGCGGAGATACTGCCGGGGGAGTTTGTGATGAGCTCGCCGCAAGACTACGGTATCTGCGCACTGATTGATGAAATCCTAAACGATAACGAGCGGCTAGCAACGCTGCAAGAGCGAAATACGGCGCTTGCTAGCGAATTTAGCATCGAAAAAAACGCGAACGCGACGATGGAGATAGTGCGTGCGAATCTTGATTGAGCTGCCGACCTGGCTGGGCGACGCCGTGATGGCAAGCACCGCGGTGGAGGCCATCGCAAGGCACGCGGCGGCGTTTGACGCAGGGAATCAGGCGGGCGAATTTGAAAATGAGCGAGACTTTAGCTTTTTATCGCAAAATTTCGGCTCGGTAACGCAAGAAATTCAAATTTTTAAAAACGATACGCCAAATTTGGACGGTAAATTTGAAGCTGTCCGCGGCGCAAATTTGACGGCAAATGCTCAAAAAAATCAAAATCAGCAAAATTTAAAAAAAGAGGCACGAGAGCCAGTTAAAATCGTATTTTTCGGCTCGTTTGCGGCGTGCGAGCTTTTTAAAGCTCATCCAAACTGCGAACGCGTCATCGTTGATAGCAGCAAAAAGGCTAAATTTAGGCTCTGGCGGCTATTTTGGCAGGCTAGAAATCTCGGTAAATTTGACGCGGCGTTTAGCTTTAGAAGCTCGTTTGCGAGTAAGGTTTTACTTTACGGGGCGCGGGCGGAGAGAAAATTTGCATTTAAAAAGAGCAAAGACGGCGCGCATCAGGTGCAAAAATACCTAAAATTCGTCAAATCGGCGTTAAATTTAAAACGGGCGGACGACGAGCTAAAGCTTTACTTTGAGCCGCGTAAATTTGACGCGCCCGTGCTCGGACTAAATCCGGGCGCTAGCTACGGAAGCGCCAAACGCTGGTATCCGGCCTACTTCGCGCAGGTAGCGCTGCATTTTAAAGACAAGTTTAAGATTATGATTTTCGGCGGCGCGGGCGAGCGCGATATGTGCGAGCAGATCGAGCGAATTTTACGCGAAAACGGCGCGGCCTGCGAAAATCTAGCGGGTAAAACGAGTGTGAAGGAGCTTTGCGAAAATATCGGCGGCATCGGACAAAGCGGCGGGATATTTATCACGAACGACAGCGGTCCGATGCATATCGCAGCAGCCTACAAGACGCCTACGATCGCGCTTTTTGGGCCGACGAGATTTACGCAAACCTGTCCGTGGCGCAACGAAAACGCCCGCATCCTACACCTAAATCTAGAGTGCATGCCGTGTATGAAGCGCGTCTGTCCGCTAAAAACCCACGCCTGCATGAAAGACCTCTCGCCGCAAGCCGTCATCCAAACGATCGAGCGAGAGTTTATTAAAAAACGCGAAAAAATAAATTTTTAAAAATAGAAAATTGCATTTTAACTCTGCTTTTTAATCAGCACTTCGTCATTTTAGCGCTAAAGCATTGCGATATTTATATGAGAACGGTTCTGCGTAGCTAAAACGTCAAAAGCAAGCACCCAAATTAATAAAATTCTCAAGAACATGCATTAATTTATAAACAACAAAAAGTAAAGTTATCGCTAACGGACTCGGTTATTTTCTTTGATATTTAAACAGTAGATACTTGAATATTTTTGAAACGACCGCGTAAATTCGAGTTTTAAAATGAAAAATTCGTATCGGTATATTCATGGATTTAATTAATTATTTTTAAATGCGTATAGAGTAACCTTAGCAAAAGCAGAATGCCCACACACGGTTTTATGGCGCAATTAAGCGCCTCGCGCATGCCGTTTGCCGTCTCTAGTCCGCCGTGGCGCGCTTTACGCAAATCTTAATTTTACTCAGAATCTATCGGTTTATGGGCCGATTTTGTATCTGCAGCTCGCCTATCGCTTATTTTTTTAGACTCTTTTGGAGCTAATCCCAGATCATAACCGCCTGGTTTGATTTGCGTCCATTTTTGCCGCATTCGCAAGATCGGCTTATCGTAAACGCCGCGGCATATTTTGCGATTTTTCTAAAATTAGCCGAAAATAACCGACTTAGAGCCGCGATTTAATTAATCGCCGTAAAAATTACGAGATTTATTAAGATTATGCTAAGCTATAGTTAATCCTACTGCCTCATCCTTCTGCCAATCAGCGCAAAAATCACGATCACGCCGGCGATCATCAACCCAGCCTTCACGTAAAACGCTCTTCTCTCGCGCACGGCTTCAGGCGAGCTGGTTTTGAGCCGCACCTTGACGCTCATGCCGCCCGCGACGATGGTTAGCGTATCGCCCGCCATGCCTTTTAGCTTCACGCTTAGCGTGTTTGTGCCGCTTTGCGCGACCGTAGGCGTCATAAAGCCAGAAGCCTTGTAGGAGTAGCGCGTCATAAGGTCGTTGCAGTCTTTGGGGCGGAAAAATATCTCATAGGTTTTGTCCGCATCCACGCCCAGCACGTCGCCGTCGCGCGCGTCGAAATACGGATTTTGCGGAGTTTTGGTTTTAAAGCTCCATTTTATCTGCTTTACCTGCGCGCCAGCGTTTTGGGCG
>CAURKB010000022.1:0-20352 GCA_963525315.1 uncultured Campylobacter sp.
GCGCAGGAGCTTGGCTTTCATCCCGAGATGATCCTAGCCGGACGCCGTATAAACGATAATATGGGCAAATACGCTGCCGATCAGGTTGTAAAACTAATGATAAAAAGGGGCGTTTTGATAAATTCGGCTCGCGTTTTGGTGCTTGGGCTTACGTTTAAGGAAAACTGCCCCGACATCCGCAACTCGCGCGTGATAGACGTGATCGAGGAGCTTAGGGATTTTGGTTGTCGCGTGGACGTCTACGATCCGTGGGCGGACGAAGCGGAGGTGAAGCGCGAATACGGCTTGACGCCACTAAAAAGCTTTGACGAGGCGGACTACGACTGCGTCGTGATCGCCGTCGCACACGATAAATTTAAAGGGTTAAAATTTAGCAAAGCTCTCGTTTACGATATCAAAAACGTTTACGAAAACGCCGACGCAAGGCTGTAATGCTCGTAAATTTGATCAGCTCCATCGTCGTTTTTATCGTCGCGATGGGGAGAAATTTTTTCCTCACGCCCTACATTTTAAAGAGCCTAGGCAACGAAGCCTACGGCTTTGTCGGGCTGTCCAACGCTATCGTGGCCTACGCTTTAGTCGTGACTGCTGCAATAAACTCCGTTAGCGGCCGCTTCGTCGCGTACGAGTGGCATAGAGACGATACCCGCGCGGCTAACGCCTACTACTCGTCGGTTCTAGTCGTAAATATCTTTTTTTGCGTTCTTATTTTGTTTGGTGCGGGCATTTTTATCTTAAATTTACAAAGCGTGCTAAACGTGAGCGACGCGCTGCTAGGCGACGTGCGGCTTACTTTCGCGTTTTATTTTATAAATTTTTGCGTCGGGCTTTTTAACGGTGTCATCAGCGTCTCGATGTTTATCAAAAACAAGCTATACATCATCTCCGTTCGCAACGCCGCGTCTAGCGCCATTTTAGCCGCTCTCATCGTAGCGCTTTTTTATTTTTTCAGACCGATGATCGCATATATCGCGATCTCCGCTCTAGTCGCGTCGCTATTTGTTTTTTTTACGAGCGTTTGGGTTTCGCGCCGCATCACGCCCGAGCTTAAATTTAACCCGCGAGAATTTGACTTTACGCGGATAAAAGAGCTGCTAAAATCTGGCGTCTACAATAGCTTTAACGCCTTAAACCGCGTGCTTATGAGCGGTATGGATCTGTTTATCTGCAACATATTTTTAAGCGGCAACGCGACTGGAATTTTAGCCGTTTCAAAGGCGGCTCCGATTATTTTAGAGAGCTTTGTGGCGCAGCTTAGCGCGATATTTGCACCAAAATTCGTCGAGCACTACTCTAAATCAAATTTGACCGCGCTTGTTGCGGAGGCTAAATTTTCGATGCGAGTTACGGCATTTGTCATGAGCGTGCCGGCGGCCATTTTTGTGGCTTTTGGGCGCGAATTTTACATGCTTTGGTTACCGTTTAAAAGCGCGGACGAGATAAGTCTAATCTATAATCTTTCGATGATAACTCTAGTGCCGATTATATTTATCAGCTACGTTTTTTCGCTTTTTAATCTCGACGGCGCGACGAATAAACTAAAACGCCCCGCGATAGCAAACACGATTTTGGGCGCTGGCACGATTTTGGCGCAGATTGCCGTACTTAAATTTACGCCTTACGGCATTTACGGTATGACGGCCGTCGGCGCCGCGCTTTATTCGGTGCGCATTTTGGGATTTGACCTTATAAACGCCGCGTTAAATTTGAGCCTGCCGCTTACTGCTTTTTACGGCGTTTATTTTAAAAATTTAGCCGTTTTCGCGGCCGTTTGCGGACTGTTTTTTTGGCTGCGAAATTTCGTGCAAATTTCAAGCTGGGGCGAATTTGCCGCGTACTCGGCGATTTTGCTTGCGATCGGTTACGCCGCGAGCCTATTTTTGATATTTGACAAAAGAGAACAACTAGTGGTGATAAATAAAATCAAATCGAAGTTTAAAAGATGAAAAATTTAGTATTCGTTATTTCGCTAAAAAGCGACGAGGCGCGCAGGCAAAAACTAAAAGAGCGGTTTAAAAACTACGGCGAATTTAAGCTCGTCGAAGCGACCGACGGTAGAGCAATGAGCGCAAAGGAGTACTACGGTTACGCGCTGCCTAGCCTTGAGGCTTACGGCAGGCTATTAAGCCCGTCTGAGGTCGGTTGCTCGCTCTCTCACGTGCGCGCTTACGAGGAGTTTTTAAAAAGCGACGCCAAATTTGCGCTCATTTTAGAAGACGACGTCATCGGCGATGAAAGCGGCGTAAAAAAGGCGTTTGAAACGGCTGCCAAGATGCACGAGGGTTCGGCTCTCATCTGCGGCGCGCAGGACGGGCTAGAGGGGCGATTTAGCGCATTTGGCAAAAAGCTGGAGGATGATTTTTGGCTAGTCTCAAAGCGCTCTTACGGCACGATTTACCGAGCGGCTGCCTACGTGCTTGATAGGCGCGTGGCAGAAAAGCTCCTGCAAACGCACAAAAAGGCGCTTTGCGTGGCTGATTTTTGGCGGATTTTGCTTTTACAAAACGGCTTAAAGATGTATTTTAGCGATATTTTCGCGCATCCGATCGATTTAGCGGACTCAAATATCCAAGCCGAGCGGGTGCAAAGAGCGCAGGCAAAAGTCTCGCCGCTAGCCCGTCTAAATAGCTTAAAATATGTCGTCGCAACGCGCTTTGAAGCGGCAATTTTAGGCTATGAGCGGATATTTAAAAGATAAGAAACTAAGCGATTATAAAGCTCAAAATTTATAAAATCAATAATTTTGAAGATTTATTAAATTTTCGCGCATCGATTAAAATTTGGAGAGAGAATGAAGGTTTTATTTATAATTTCGACCCTGCAAGCAGGCGGCGCCGAGCGCGTGATGAGCTTGCTGGCGAGCTATTTTGCGAAATTTCACGACGTGACACTTTTAAAATTTGACACCAAACCGCCGTTTTACGAGCTAGACGAGAGGATAAAGCTGATCGATCTGCCTTTTCCGATGGTGAAAAAGGGCTTTTTCGCAAATTTAATAAGGCGCGTGAAAAAGTTTTTTTATCAGCGAAATTTGATCAAAAACGGCGGGTTTGACGTCGTTATCTCCTCGATGGATAGTACCAATATCAACGTGATTTTGTCGAATTTATTTATCGGTAAGCCGCTTTTTATCAGCGAGCATTCAAGTGCCGATTTTTTCAAAGGGCGTGGCTGGTTGTTTTTGCGCCGTATGCTCTATCCGCTAGCTAGCGGACTCACGGTACTTACGAAAGAAGACTACGAGTACTATAGCTTCGTAAAAAATAAAACAGTTATGTATAATCCGATGTTTGAAGCCAAAAAACAGGGCTTGCCGAAGGAAAATATCATCCTTTTCGTCGGTCGCCTCATCTCGCTTAAAGGCTGCGACGTATTTTTAAAGGCAATGAGTTTGGTCGATAAAGAGCTTTTAAAAGACTGGAAAATCGTGATAGCTGGCGCTGGCGAAGAGAGGCAAAGACTAGAGCTCATCGCGCACGAGCAACTGCATCTAAATGCCGAATTTATCGGGCAAACGAGCGACGTCGCCTCACTTTACGAAAGGTCTAAAATTTTAGTCTCAAGCTCCAAAACCGAGGGCTTGCCAAACGTTTTAATCGAGAGCGTATTTTTTAACTGCGCCAGGGTGGCGACTGCTACAAGCGGCGCAAAAGAGCTTATCGAGGACGGCAAGGACGGGTTTTTAGTGCCGATAGACGACGTAAAAGCGCTCGGAAGTAAAATCGAACTTTTAATGCGCGACGAGGAGCTGAGGCAAGAGCTGGTAAAAAACGCCAACGAGCGCAAAAACGCCTTTAAAACCGATCAAATTTATCAAAAGTGGATGGATTTTATCACGCAAAATATAAAGAGCTAAAATGCTAAAAGTAAGCATAATAATCCCGACCTACAACCGCAAAGAGCTTTTTGAAGCCGCCCTAAAAAGCGCGCTGGCTCAAGACTATGAAAATAAAGAAATCATAATCAGCGACGATAACTCAAACGACGGCACGCGCGAGCTCGCGCAAAGTTACGTCGCTAAATTTGACAACGTAAAATACGTCTTAAATCAAACCTACGACCGCGGCCCAAACGGCAATAAAAACAACGGCTTTGATCATGCTAGCGGCGATGCTTTCGTGATACTAGACGACGATGACTTGCTGATAGAAGGCGCCATAAGCAAGATGGCGGCCGTGATAGAGAAGGGGTATGCTAGCGTCTGTGCGAACTGTTATTTTGAGATTGACGGTGAGCCGAAGACGAAATTTTCGGGATTTGGACTGAGTAAAAGCGGGGAAATTTCGCCGCAGGACTACTATGACGGCAAGATAACGGGCGAGTTTTTGATAATGTTTCGCCGAGATGCGATCGGTCAGAGGCGCTTTGAAAAGGGGCTTTACGGTAGCGAAAATACGCTTTGGATCTATCTTTTTGACCTTCCTGCTTACTATCTGCACGATGCAGTGCGTATTTACCGCTTTCACCGCAGCGACAGCGTCACGATAAACTCGTTTAAACGCCCGCTTTGCATAATGAAAGGCTACGCGATGACTGCGGAGCTCATTTTGCAAAAGATCGCCGAGAAAAACGCTCAAGCTAGCGCAAATTCGGCCGAGCCGAAATTCCGCGTAAACGACGCTCATATCGCGATCCTATATAAAATGGCGGCGTACTATGCGAAATTTGGCGGCGAATACAAAAAAATGTACGAGTATCTTTTTAAAAGTCTCAAATTTAAATTTACAAAAGAAGCGCTTGCGATGCTGATTTTAAGCCCGTTTCCAAAGTCGATGATTTTGTTTTTAACTAAAATTCGCGTTTGGATATACAAAAAAACGCACGGCGAATGAAAAAATTAGCCGTTTTTCTCTACTCAATGGGGCCTGGCGGCGCGGAGCGCGTGGTTTCAAATTTGCTCCCGGCTCTTTGCGAAAAATACGAAGTTCATCTCGTTTTGATGAGCGAGGTCGTAGCCTACGAGATACCAAGCGCGGTAAAAATCCACTTCCTTGAGCGCTCAGACCCCTATGAGAGCGGCGTAAAAAAGCTTTTTCGTTTGGGGCTTTTGTTTCCGTTTCTAGCCTTAAATTATAAAAAACTTTGCGACGATTTGGCTATCGACCTGCATTTTGTCTTAATGAACCGGCCTTGTTATATCGCACTTTTAGCAAGGATCGCCGGAGTAAAAGGATGTATGGTAATAAGCGAGCGCAGCTGTCCGTCGGTCATCTATAAAAGCGGCATTAGCGGGCTTGCCAATAGAATTTTGGTTAAGGCGCTGTATCCTAGGGCCGATCTTATCCTTGCTAACGCGCAGGGAAACGCCGATGATCTCGTGCGAAATTTTGGCTGCGACGCCGCAAAAACTAAGGTGCTATATAACGCGGTCGATTTAGCGGCGATAAAAACTCTCGCAAACGAGCCGCTAGAGGATAAATTTAAGCCGTTTTTTCTAAATATCGGCCGGCTTGATAGCGGTAAAAATCAAGCGATGCTAATAAGAATAATCGCAAATTTAAACGACGAGCGCGCGACGCTTGGGATTCTCGGCAAAGGCCCTTTGCAAGGCGAGCTTCAAAATTTGATCGACGAGCTTGGCGTAAGCTCGCGCGTAAAACTGCTAGGCACGGATAAAAATCCGTTTAAATTTATCAAAAACGCGCAGTGTTTCGTCTGCGCTTCGCGGTTTGAGGGCTTTTCAAACGTACTTTTAGAGGCGCTTGCTTGCGAGAGATTTATCGTCTCCACCGATCATAAAAGCGGCGCTAGGGAGCTTCTTGGCGACGATGAATACGGCATTTTAACGCCCGTTGACGACGAAAAAGCGATGGAGGCCGCGATGAGACGAGCGCTTGAGGATGAAAATTTGAGGCGAGATTATAAAAAAAGAGCGTACGGCCGCGTGGCAAAATTTGATAAAAACGCCGTCGCGGCGCAGCTCATAGGATATTTAGAGGGTGAAAATGGCGAGTAAAATTTTAGAGTTCCCCGGCAAATTTAAATTTTCAAAGCAAACTTGCTTTTTGATACTTGCGGCGTTTGCTTTTAGCGTAGTTTGCAGGCTGTACTGGGTGTACTGGGCGGGCGAATACCAGCACTTTTTCTGGAACGATCAGCTCATGATCAGTACAAACGACGGCTACGCCTTTGCCGAGGGCGCGCGCGATATGATAGCGGGCTTTCATCAGCCAAACGACCTTAGCTACTACGGCCGTTCGATGCCGACGCTTACGTATTTTTTGTATCAAATTTTGCCTTTTAGCTTCGAGAGCATTTTGCTTTATATGAGCGTGTTTTTTAGCTCGCTTATCGTTATTCCCGTGATTTTGATAGCCAAAGAGTACGAGATGCCAGGCGCGGGCTTTGCGGCGGCGCTGCTAGCTAGCATCGCAAACAGCTACTACAACCGCACGATGGCGGGCTACTACGACACCGATATGCTCACGATCGTGCTGCCTGCGTTTAGCGTCTGGACGATGATACGCCTCGCGCAGAAAAAAAGCGCAAGCGACCTCATTTTTATCCCGATTTTTATCCTGATAAACGACTGGTGGTATCCGAGCTCTTACTCGCTAAATTTTGCCATGCTGGGCGCATTTTTGCTCTACACTTTGATTTTTGATAGGAAAAACGCGCTAAATTACGAGGCGGCTATTTTGATGATAGTGGCGCTTACGTATATCGATTTTTACGCTAAAAGCGCTCTTGCGGTCGCGCTTTATCTAGCGATGAGATTTCGTCCCCAGATCTGGGACAAGCGCGTAGTAGCCGCGTGTCTAGCTCTGGCCGTGGGATTGCTGGGCTATAGCGGCGGGCTAAATCAAATTTTATTTCAGCTTAAATTTTACATATTTCGCGGGGTTTCGGAGAGTAGCGAGCCGGTTTTTCATTTTTATAACGTAAATAAAACGATAATGGAAATGAGCGATTATTCGTTTGAGTTTGAGTCGATAAACGCCTTCGCTAAGCGTATTAGCGGTCATATCGTTACTTTTGCCTTATCGCTCGTAGGAGTCGCGGCGCTTTGTCTTAAATTTCGCTCCTTTTTGCTTGCGCTTCCGATGCTGCTACTTGGGTTTTTGGCGCTAAAAGGCGGGCTTAGATTTACGATCTACTCCGTGCCCGTGATGGCGATAGGATTTGGATATTTTGCGGCGCTTTGCGTGAGTTTTTTTAAAAAAGATAAAATTTTAGACAAATTTTGCACCGTTTGCCTGGCGGCTTTTTTTGCGTTTTTCTTTTTGTATTTTGATAAATATTACAGCCTCTTGCACGGCAAATCTCCCGTTTTCGCGCCAAATTTTGATGGCGAGACGAGCTTTAGCGGATATCTAGTTACGCTTGCGGCGGCGGCTCTTGTTTGCGGGGCGGCTTATTTTATGGTCTCAGGCCTCAGTTCGCTCAAAAAGCACGCGCTTTTAGAAAAAATTTGCGTCTTTTGTATCGCTGCGATATCCTTGATGCCGTGCCTTGAGCACATTTACGGCTACAAAGTCGGCACCGTTTTTGCCAAAAGCGAGGTCGAGAGCCTGGATAAGCTACACAAGATCGCAGGGCGCGAGGACTACGTGCTGGCGTGGTGGGACTACGGCTATCCGATCCGCTACTACGCAGACGTCAAGACCCTCATTGACGGTGGCAAGCACCTAGGCAGGGATAACTTCGCCGTGAGCTTTGCGCTAGCTAGCAATCAGCGCATGTCGGCAAATATGGCGCGCCTAGAAGTCGAGTACACCGAGCGAAATTTTAGCGAGAGATTTGGGTTAAATTTGAACCAGATGATGAAAGACTACAACGCCACTAGCGTAAATTCGTTTTTGTATTCACTAAATAGCAAGGATTTTCGCCCGCCGCAAAAAACGCGCGAGATTTATTATTATCTGCCTGACTCGATGATCGATATCTTTAGCGCCGTTTTGCGCTTTTCAAACCTCGATCTAAACAGCGGCGAGGAGTATGGAGCGATATTTTATCCGGGCAAACCTTACTCGGTGGACGGCGATACGATAAATATCGGCGGAGGGTTTAGCGTATCGGGCGACGCGTCTAAAGTCTATATCGGCGAGCGCGAAATATCCGTAAATACGTACTTTGAAACAAGCTACGACGAAAAGGATAAACTGGTCGTCAAAAAGCACGAGATGAACGCGGACGGTAAAATTTATCTCATTTTTATGAAGGATTACAGGCGGTTTTTGGTGCTTGACGAAGCGGTGCTAAACTCGGCGTACATACAGCTTTTCGTACTCGAAAACTACGATAAAGAGCTATTTGAGCCGGTCGTTTTAAACGGCGCGGTTAAAATTTATAGGTTGCTAAGATGATGACGGTAAATTTGATCAAGGCACAGGTGTCCGCTAAATTTGCGATAGAGGTTTTTTAAATGGCTAAATTTGGATTTTTGAGTCACGCCGATATGAGTATTTACTTTTTCCGCGCGCCGATTATGCGCGAGCTAAAGCGGCTAGGTCACGAGGTGTTCGCTATCGCGCCAAAGGGCGACTACACGGATAGGCTAAAAAGCGAGTTTAACTGCGTGACGTACGAGCTTGACCGCGCGAGCCTAAATCCTCTAATCGTGCTTGAAAACTTAAAAAAGCTCGCCGAGATTTTACGCGGGTTAAATTTGGATCTGCTGCAAACCTCGGCGCATAAATCAAACGTGTTCGGCACCTTTGCCGCTAAAAAAGCGGGCATAAAGCGCGTGATAAATTTGGTTGAGGGGCTTGGTAGCTTTTATATCGATAACGACTTAAAAACCCGTCTGGTACGCGCCGTGATTGAGACGCTTTATAAAAAAGCGCTAAAGATGAGTGACGGCTGCGTGTTCGTAAACGAGGCCGATCCGGCGTATTTTTTGAGCCGCGGTTTGATAGCCGAAGAGAAAATTTTTAAGATAAAAAGCGTGGGCGTGGATACGCTCAAATTTGACGAAAACAGCGTGCCGGCTGCAAATTTGGGCGAGGATCTGCGCGGTAAAAAGATAGTGCTGATGATAGCGCGCGCGATGTGGCACAAGGGCGTGCGCGAGTTTTACGAGGCGGCGGAGCTTTTGCGCGGGCGCGAGGACTGCGCGTTCGTCTTTGCGGGCGAAGGGTTTGAAGGAAACAAAAGTACGGCGGATGCTAAGTTTCTAACGGGCGGTGCGGTGCGGTATCTGGGCGCTAGAGACGACGTGCCGCAGCTTTTAAAGGCTAGCTATCTACTCGCGCTTCCAAGCTACAAAGAGGGCTTTCCGCGCACGGTTTTAGAGGCGATGAGTATGGGCAGGCCGGTCGTGGCTAGCGACGTGGCCGGCTGCAACGAGGCCGTGACGAACGGCTTTAACGGCCTGCTTTGTGAGGCGAAAAACTCGGCCGATCTAGCCGCAAAGATAGAAATTTTACTAAACGACGAAAATTTGGCCGTACAGATGGGACGAAACGGGCGGGAGCTCGCCGTGAGAGAGTTTGACGAGCGGGCGGTTGCTAGAAAATATATAGAAATTTATAGGAAATTTATCGATGTATAGGGCGTTTTTTAAGAGATTACTAGACATTTGCGGCGCGATTTTTCTCATAGTTTTGACGCTGCCGATTATGGCGGTCGTCGCGATTTTGATCTATTTTAAGGTTAGCAAGGACGTCATTTTTACGCAGGCGCGCCCGGGTTTGCACGCTAAAATTTTTAAAATTTACAAATTTAAAACGATGAGCGACGAGAGCGGCGCGGACGGCGAGCTGTTGCCCGACGAGATGCGCCTAAACGGTATCGGCAAGACTATCCGAAGCCTCAGTCTTGACGAGCTGCCGCAGCTTTTTAACGTGTTAAAAGGCGATATGAGCTTCATCGGGCCGCGTCCGCTTTTGGTCGAATACCTGCCTCTTTACGACGCCGAGCAGGCGACCCGCCACGACGTGAGGCCCGGTATCACTGGGCTAGCGCAGGTAAACGGCCGCAACGCGATCAGCTGGGCGGAGAAGTTTAAATTTGACGCTAGGTACGTCCGCGAGCTTAGCTTTACGCTGGACGTTAAAATCGCGATTTTAACGGTGCAAAAGGTGCTAAAAAGAAGCGGCGTGAGCAAAGAAGGCATGGCTACTACGGAGAAATTTAATGGCCGTAACTAAAATTTACGTTTACGGCTTTAGCGGACACGGAGCGGTCGTGGCAGACGTGGCAAGAGCCTGCGGATACCGCGAGGTAGTGTTTTTAGACGACGCCAAATTCGACGGCAAAAACGTGCTCAAATTTGACCCGAGCTTAGAAAGAGCTGACGTGATCGTCGCTATCGGAGACAATAAAATCAGGCGCATCCTGCAAGAAAGAGTAAAAAACGCAGGCTTTGGCGTAGTAAATTTGATCCATCCAAGCGCGGCGGTAAGCGCTAGCGCGCAAATAGGCGAGGGCGCGGTCGTAATGCCACACGCCGTCATAAACGCGCGCGCAGCGGTGGGCGAGGGCGCGATAATAAACACGGGTGCGATCATAGAGCACGACTGCGAGATCGGCGATTTTGCCCACGTTAGCCCAAACGCGGCGCTAGCAGGCGGCGTGATCGTTGGTGCAAACACGCACGTGGGTATAAGTTCATGCATCATCCAGTGCGTAAAAATCGGCGCAAACTGTATAATCGGAGCTGGCAGCGTCGTCGTGAGAGATATCGCAGACGGTAGCGTCGCCTACGGTAATCCGGCTAAAATCAGACGGAATTTGAGTTAGCTAATAATATATAATTTTGTATTGGAGATTGGTTCTGTTGTTGCAACTAAGGTGCTTTAGGTTTTTTAAAACTTTTTGGCTATTTTTTTGTATGTAATGAAATGAAATGTTGGTATTTAATAAATACTACTAAATTAATTTCATCTACAATATAACAAGATATTATTTTAATATAAGGAACAATACGACATGATGAGTAAAAACCAGCCATGTTGGTGTGGCAGTGGAAAAAAATATAAAAGATGCCATCTTGGGAGAGAAAATCAAGAACGGAAGACAATATATGAGTTCAATGATGATTTTAAAAAATGCTTTCATTTGCCTATTTGTATGGCTCCCAAATTCATGCTTGATGAGTGTTCTCGTAAAAAAATTAAAGCTCATACAATATCAAAAAGCAATAATTTGAAAGCTATATCTAAAGGTGGTCATGTTTTAGGAATTGATCAAAATTTTATGTCTTTTGCTAAAAATGATGGGGTATTTGACATTAAAGAAGTCGGCATAAATAATGCCTCAACCAAAAGATGTTTTTGCAGTAAACATGATAAAGAGCTTTTTTCTGTGATAGAGGATTGTGAGTTTAAATTTTCATCAGAGCAAATTTTTATGCTCTCATACAGGACGCTTTGTATGGAGCTTTATAACAAAATATCTTCGTATGAGCACGGAAAAAAAGTGTATTCTTATGATAAAGGTGTGTCATTAGATATGCAGAAAATAGTACAATCGTATGTAGACTACCACCAAAATTGGACAACGATTGTGATTAATGACTTAAAGAAACAAAAAGAAAAATGGGATAGTAATATCAAAAATAAAAATTTTGATAGTATAAGATATTATTGTTTAATTATGGATTGCGTGCCAGAGGTTATGAGCTCTGGAGGGTTTATACCTAATATAGATTTTAGTGGCAATAAATTGGTTGATTTGTTTGATGAAAACCAGAGCTTTTATCCTATTAATATTAATACAGTAGCCCTTAATGAAAATCATGGAGCTATAATTTTTTCATGGGATAATATAGCTGAAGATTATTGCAGTAACTTTATTAAAAGTTTACATAAAATTCCAGACAAATATAAACCGCGCACTGTACTATCTTGTTTATTTGAATGTATAGAGAATACGTTTTTCTCTGATCAATGGTGGAAAAGCCTTAAAAATGAAAAGCAAGAAGTAATAAAAAAATCAATACATAATATTTATACGCCAAATTTAAAAGACCGTGAGGATTATGCGGATATTGTTTCATGGAATATCGTAGACATTAAAACAAATATAAAATTATAAATTATTATTTAGTATAAGAATAAAAAATTTGCGACAAATTTTTAAATAAGATTAGGGCATATAGTAGTAAAATTTAATGTTCGTCTAGTAATTGAAAGCCGAACGAATCGAAACAACTGTAAAAACAAAAGGTCTTATCCACACGACTTTTGTCGCAAAAACTGACGGCATCAAATTTGCCGTTTTAAAATACATTTTGACGCAAAATTTAATAAAATCCCCATTTTCTACGGCCTAAAAGCAAATTTAAACGAGTTTTTATAAAAATATTTAGATTTTAAGTGCTACAATGCGTAAATTTCTTTAAGGAATAATAATGCAAAGAATTTTCCTAAGTCCGCCGCACATGAGCGGCAAAGAGCAAGAGTACATAAACGAGGTTTTTAAGAGCAACTACATCGCGCCGCTTGGCGAATACGTGAATAAATTTGAAGCGAGCGTCTCAAGCTACGCGGGAGCGCCCGATGCTTTGGCGCTAAATTCCGGCACGTCGGCGATCCACTTGGCGCTAAGGGTGCTTGGTATCGGGGCGGGAGACGCGGTACTAGCCTCTACGTTTACCTTTATGGCGTCCGTTAGTCCGATACTTTATCAAGGCGCTACGCCTGTTTTCATAGATAGCGACGAAAGCTGGAATCTAAGCCCCGAGCTACTAAAAAAGGCGATCGCAAATTCGCCTAAAAAGCCAAAAGCGCTCGTCGTCACGCATCTCTACGGTCAGGCGGCAAAGATGAAAGAGATCTGCGAGATCTGCGAGCGGGAAAATATCGCCGTCGTCGAGGACGCGGCCGAGGCGCTGGGCGGCTTTTTGAACGGCAAAGCGCTGGGCACGTTCGGGCGACTGGGCGCATATAGCTTTAACGGCAACAAAATCATCACTACAAGCGGCGGTGGCATGCTGGTGGGCGAAAAAGAGCTCGTTGAGAAGGCGAGATTTTATAGCACCCAAGCTAGAGAGCCGTTTTTGCACTACGAGCACAAAGACTACGGCTATAACTACCGCCTAAGCAACGTCCTGGGCGCGATCGGAACGGCGCAGATGGAGGTGCTCGAGCAGCGCGTGATAAAAAAACGCGAAATTTTTGAAAAGTACAAAAAAGAGCTTCCAGAGCTTGAGTTTATGCCTGAAACCCTAAATTCCCGCGGCAACCGCTGGCTAACGACCGCGCTGTTTAAAGAAAAAGGCGCGCATCTACGCGTGATAGAGGCGCTTGCGAAGGAAAATATAGAAAGCCGTCCGCTTTGGAAGCCGATGCACATGCAGCCGGTGTTTGAGGGGGCGCTAGCGTTTACTGACGGTACTAGCGAGGATATGTTTGCGCGCGGTATCTGCCTGCCTAGTGGTACGGCGATGCAGGACGAGGAGTTTGCGCGAGTAGTAAAAATCGTAAAGGAAAATTTATAAATGTTTAAGGCGACGAAGCTAAAGCGGCTTGCGTTTTTTCTAACCTTTGACATCGTGATATTCGTCGCGTCGTTTTATCTGGCGTATCTGCTTAGATTTAGCGGCGTGCTGCCTGATTATTTTAGAGGCGGACTGGTCGCGGGCTGCGCTACGATGGTGGTTTTAAAGCTATTTTTCATGTGGCTTTTTAAAATTTATAAGGTGCCGTGGAGATTTTTCGGACTAAACGAAGCGAGGAAAATTTTCCTCGTTCATCTTTGCTCGATCGTCTGCTTTTGGATCGTTTATTTTGCGATGCCCGCGGTTTTTAACCCGTTTCCTCGAAGCGTGATTTTTATCGACGCCGTTATCTCGTGCCTGCTAATCGGAAATTTAAGGATCGCCAAGCGTATGTTTTTAGATTTTTCTAAAAAGCCGCACACGGGCGAGCCTTGCGTCGTTATCGGCGCTACGTCAAAGGCGCTTCACGTTTTAAAGGGGCTTAGACAGGGCTATATCGATCTATATGCCGTGGGCGTCGTGGACGGCAGGAGCGATCTAGTCGGTACTTACTGCGACGGATTTTTAGTGCAGCCAAAGAGCGAAATTGCAAATTTGATCAAAGAGTACAACGTAAAAACCGCTATCATCGCGCTAGCGCTCGGTCAAGACGAGCTAGCCGAGCTTTTTGACGAGCTGACGGCTTACGGTATCCGCGATATCAAAATTTTCTCGATGTTTGGCACCGGCAAGGACGCGATCAAAGATATCTCGATCGAGGATCTACTAGCTAGAAAGCCAAAAGACCTAGATAGCAGCGCTGTGGAGAAGTTTTTAGGCGGTAAGGTCGTTTTAGTTACGGGAGCCGGCGGCAGTATCGGTAGCGAAATTTGCAAGCAGTGCCTGAAATTTGGCGTTAGTAAGCTAATCATGATCGATCACAGCGAGTTTAATCTATATAAAATCGGCGAGATAACCCACAGCGACAAAACCGTGAGCAAGATGATAAATATCGTAAACGAAGCGGATTTACGCGCGGTTTTTGAGGAGTTTAAACCGCAGATCGCGATCCACGCCGCAGCCTATAAGCACGTGCCGCTTTGCGAAGCAAACCCTAAAGCCGCGGTCGTAAATAACATAATCGGCACTAAAATTTTGATCGATTTATCTATCGAATACGGCGTTAGCAAGGTCGTGATGATATCCTCCGATAAGGCCGTGCGCCCGACGAATATCATGGGCGCGACTAAGCGCGTGTGCGAGCTTTATGCACTAAACTCGAATTTGCCGGCTAAAACCGAGATCGTCGCAGTGCGCTTCGGTAACGTTCTAGGCTCAAGCGGCAGCGTAATACCGAAATTTAAAGAGCAAATCGAAAATAATAAACCGCTAACCGTCACGCATCCTGATATCACGAGGTATTTTATGCTTGTCTCCGAGGCCTGTCAGCTCGTTCTTCAGGCCGCCTCGATCGCAAAGGGCGGCGAGCTTTTCGTTCTTGATATGGGCGAGCCGATAAAGATCGCCGATCTAGCTAAAAAGATGCTGATTTTATCAAACAAGGAGCATCTGGGCGTCGAATTCGTCGGCCTTCGCCCGGGAGAGAAGCTTTACGAGGAGCTTTTAATAAACAAAGACGACGTAAAAACCGAGTTTCAGTCTATTTTCGTGACGCACTCGGGCGAATACGACATGGCTAAACTAAACGAGCAAATCGGAAATTTAACGCACGCGGACGACGTCGCGGCGGCGCTTAAAGAGATCGTGCCCGAGTTTAATCACGCGCTAAATAAGGAATAAATTTGACGTTACAAGATATACAGAGGTTTTCGGAGTTAAGATACAAGGCTAGAGCCTATATATGCTATCTTTTTAGTAAAAATTTGCCAAACAGGCTGCCGGGAGTAAACGCCGAGTCGATAAAAAGCGGCTTTGATAAAATGGCGCACGAGATAGAGGGCTTTGACGCGTTTTACGTGCTTGACGCAAACGGCGTGCAAATAGGCGACGCCGTGAGCCTAAACGAAAAATACAAAGCCGGCGGCGGCGAAAACTGCAGCAATAAGTCTTATTATTACACCGCGGTGCGCGAGAAGCGCTGCGTGCTAAGCGACCCGTACCCGTCCTCGCTCACGGGCGAGCTGTGCGTGACGGCGTCCACTCCGATATATGACGATAAGGGAGAGTTAAAATTCGTCGCGTGTATCGACGTTTCGCTAGAAAATATCCTAGCCATCGTCTATCATGGCAAGCTAGAGAGCTACTTCGGTAAATTTCTAAAGGTCGTTTACGCCGCGTTTTCGGTCGCGCTTTTTATGGTGGCGGCATTTCTTTTTGTGGATGGGGTGAAGAGATTTTTGTCCAAGGATTTTATGCACATCAATGTTGAGGAGATGTTTGAGACAACGATCGTGCTGACGCTTGCGCTTGCGATCTTTGATCTGGTTAAAGCGATATTTGAAGAAGAAGTGCTCGGAAAAGGAAAACATAGCGATAATGGCGAAAACAATACGATGGTGCGCTTTATCGGCTCGATCATCATCGCGCTTGCGATCGAGGCTCTGATGCTCGTGTTTAAATTTGCCATCACGGCGCCCGATCACATCATAAACGCGATCTATCTGATCGGCGGCGTCGCGATATTGATGATTGCGCTTAGCGTTTATCTTTTTGCTACCAAGCAAAGGAGCACGCATTGATCGGAATCATCGACTACGGAGCGGGAAATTTAAGGAGCGTTTTAAACGCGTTTGAGAGTTTAAATTTAAAGGCGCGGCTGGCTGTTCGCGGCGAGGAACTGAGTAAATTTGACAAGATAATCTTGCCCGGCGTCGGGGCTTTTGGCGAAGCGATGCAAAAGCTAAAAGATAGAAATTTTATCCTCGCGATAAAAGAAGCCGCGGCCGGCGGAAAGCCGTTTTTAGGCATTTGCCTTGGTATGCAGCTACTTTTTGAGCAAAGCGAGGAGTTTGGCGTAAACGAGGGGCTCGGGCTCGTAAAAGGGCGAGTGGTTAAATTTGACCCGTCTAAATTTGACGCGCCGCTAAAGGTGCCTCACACGGGGTGGAATACGATAAATTTTACCAAACAAACACCGATAAATAAAGATTTAGCGGCTAGCGAATATCTATACTTCGTGCACTCTTATCACGTAGTTTGCGAGGACGATGCGGCGCTTGGCTTTAGCGAATACGGCTATAAATTCGTAAGCGCGGTGCGTAAAGATAATATTTTCGGCTTTCAGCCGCACCCCGAAAAGAGTCACGAAACGGGACTAAAAATTTTACGAAATTTCGGAGAGATGTGATGGAAATTTTCCCTGCGATAGATTTAAAAGAGGGCAAGGCGGTTCGGCTTTTTAAAGGCGAGATGAGTAGTGCCAAAATCTACTCGGACGCGCCGTGGGAGCTAGCCAAAAGGTTTGAAGATATGGGCGCAAAGTGGCTTCACGTAGTGGATCTTGACGGAGCGTTTGCGGGCGAAGCGGTAAATCTAAAATCCGTAGAAAAGATCGCAAAAGCCGCAAATTTGCAAATCCAAATCGGCGGCGGGATACGCGACGAAGCGCGCATTAAAAGCTACCTTGATAGCGGTATAACGCGCGTTATCTTAGGCTCTGCGGCGTTAAAGGATCCGAATTTTACTAAAGAAATGGCGCAAAAATATCGCGTAGCCGTCGGCATAGACGCTAAAGACGGCTTCGTCGCCGTGCAGGGCTGGGCGGAGGTGTCGCAGATGAGGGCGACCGAGCTAGCGCGCAAATTTGCCGGAGCCGGAGTCGAAGCGATCATCTGCACCGACATCTCAAAAGACGGCACCCTTAGCGGCGTAAATGTTGAGTTTACCTCGCAAATCGCAAAGGCAAGCGGTATAAATACGATCGCAAGCGGCGGCGTAAAAGATATAGAGGATATCCTGGCTCTAATGCACGCGGGAGACGTCTACGGCGCAATCGTAGGCAAGGCATACTACGAGGGGACGCTCGATCTAAAAGAGGCCTTTAAACTGGGCCGATAAATTTTTAAAGTAAATTTAAATATAAAATTTGCTAGAATTGGACATTTTTTAAAAAAGGATGCGATTGTGAAAATACTAGTAGTCGACGACAGCTCTACTATGAGAAGAATTATAAAAAACACCTTGCAAAGGCTCGGGCATCAAGAAATTTTAGAGGCCGAGCACGGAGCCGAAGCGTGGCAAATTTTGGGTCAGCACAGCGATATAAACGTACTTATCACCGACTGGAACATGCCTGAGATGAACGGCCTTGAGCTCGTAAAAAAGGTCCGCGCCGAGGCAAAATACGTCGATATGCCTATCATCATGGTAACGACCGAGGGCGGTAAAGCCGAGGTAATCACCGCGCTAAAAGCAGGCGTCAATAACTACATCGTAAAGCCGTTTACGCCGCAAGTTTTAAAAGAAAAACTTGAAGACGTTTTGGGCTAAAAGAGCGTAAATTTGAAAGATAAATTTTACGAGCTTGAAGTTCTTTGTTCGCAGGAGCTTCGCGAGCTTTTCGAAGATCTCGTTTTTTCTTTGGGCGTTACTTGCACGCAGGAGGCTCATGGCGGGTTTATCATCCGAGACGAAGACGAGCTAGACGAAGTGGAATTTGGCCTACGAGAATACGCAAAATCTCTACAAGACGCGCTCGGCCGCGAGATCGAATTTAAGATAATGAAAAGTCAAAAAGAAAATAAAAACTGGCTAGACGAATACAAAAAAAACGTAAGACCGATAGAGATCGGTAAATTTTACATCCACCCAAGCTGGGAAGAGTCTAAAGACGGGTTTGAAAACATTATCATCGATCCTGCGCTTGCCTTTGGCTCGGGTCACCACGAGAGCACGAGTGCCTGTATAGAGTATCTGCAAAAATACGCCGCAAGCGGTATGAGCGCGCTTGACGTGGGCTGCGGAAGCGGGATACTAAGCATCGCTCTAGCAAAACTAGGCTGCGTCACGGATGCCTGCGATACGGATGAGCAGGCTGTGCAAAGCTCGCAAAAAAATGCCGAGCTAAATGGGGTTAAATTTAATCAAATTTGGACTGGTTCGGTGGCGAATTTGGATAAAAAATACGACGTCGTCGTCGCAAACATCATCGCCGACGTGGTACTAATGCTAAAAAACGATTTAATAAATTTGCTAAAAGAGGGCTCATATCTCGTTTTAGCAGGCGTTTTGGATAAATACGAAACGCGAATTTTAGAGGCTTTTTCGTCGCTTAAGCTGATAGAAAACCAAACCAAAAACGAGTGGAAAAGCTTCGTATTTCAAAAAGCGTAAAATAATTTAAGGAACATAATGGATAACAGAAAAAACGATGATAAAAATTTAAATAACGGCGGAAACGGCTTTTTTAATAAAAATCCGATTATGATTTTCGCGATTTTTGCAGTAGTCGTCGTGCTGGTGTTTAAGGGGCTAAACGGCGACGTAGACGGTATGCCGATAACCGGACAAAGCGCGGTAACTGCTAAAAATTTATCGTATTCGGATATAAAAGAGATGATAAAAAATAAGCAAGTCGCAAAGGTCGGCATCTCTGAAACCTCGATAAAAGCCGTTGATAACGGCGGTGCGGTCTATACGGCAAAGAGGGTGGGCGACTCTACTTTGGTTCCTCTTTTAGAGGAGCAAAAGATTCCTTACGGAGCGTATAGCGAGACGAATTGGTTTACCGAGATGATTTTCTCGTGGGTGCTTCCTATTTTTATTTTCTTTGGAATTTGGATGTTTTTGGCTAGCCGTATGCAGCGAAATATGGGCGGCGGTATCCTTGGGATGGGAAGCTCTAAAAAGCTCGTAAACTCGGAAAAACCGAAGGTTAAATTTGCCGACGTGGCGGGCGTGCAAGAAGCAAAAGAAGAAGTTAAAGAGATCGTGGATTTTCTAAAGCATCCGGATAGGTATATAAATTTGGGCGCCAAAATCCCAAAAGGCGTGCTTTTAGTGGGACCTCCGGGTACGGGTAAAACCTTGCTGGCAAAAGCCGTCGCAGGCGAAGCGGACGTGCCGTTTTTCTCGGTTTCGGGATCGAGCTTTATCGAGATGTTCGTCGGCGTGGGCGCTAGCCGCGTGAGGGATCTTTTTGAAAATGCAAAAAAAGAAGCTCCGGCGATCGTCTTTATAGACGAGATCGACGCCATCGGCAAGAGCCGCGCAGCTAGCGGCATGATCGGCGGAAACGACGAGCGCGAGCAGACGCTAAATCAGCTTTTAGCCGAGATGGACGGCTTTAGCTCGGATGCATCGCCCGTTATCGTGCTTGCCGCGACGAACCGTCCCGAGGTGCTTGACGCTGCGCTTTTAAGGCCGGGTAGATTTGATAGGCAGGTGCTTGTCGATAAGCCCGATTTTAAAGGTAGGATCGAAATTTTACGCGTACATATGAAAGACATCAAGCTTGACCATAGCGTCAGTATTGAGGATATCGCGCGCATGACGGCGGGCCTTGCGGGTGCGGATCTGGCAAACATCATAAACGAAGCCGCGCTACTAGCGGGTAGAAAAGAAAAAGGCAAAGTGGAGCAGGCTGATTTGCTAGAGGCCGTCGAACGTGCGATCGCGGGTCTTGAGAAAAAATCTCGCCGCATAAATCCGAAAGAAAAGCGCATCGTGGCCTATCACGAGAGCGGACATGCGCTCATAGCAGAGACAACTAAGGGCGCAAACAGAGTCACCAAGGTATCGATCATACCGCGCGGACTTGCGGCACTTGGCTACACGCTTCACACGCCTGAAGAGAATAAATTTATGATGCAGCGTCACGAGCTGATGGCCGAAGTGGACGTACTTCTGGCTGGACGCGCGGCGGAAGAGGTCTTTATAAAAGAGATTTCAACTGGCGCGGGCAACGACCTAGAGCGAGCGACCGATATACTTCGCTCAATGATCTCGATATACGGCATGAGCGATATCGCTGGGCTTATGGTGCTTGAAAAACGCCGCAGTACCTTCCTCTCGGGCGGTCAGGCCGATAG
>CAURKB010000023.1:0-20259 GCA_963525315.1 uncultured Campylobacter sp.
ATATAAATTTGACGGTTGCGGGCTTAACCGCGCCAAATTTAGCCTGCAAAACGGCTGTAAATTTAATGAAAGGCAAAGATGAGACTTTGGACGATAAGTTTTAAATATCTCGATGCAAAGGGGTTAGTCGCACTTTGGCGTGAAGCTCTGCTAGCTAAAAACGTGCTGGCTGGACTAACTAAAGGCTACAAAAATCACCCGCAGCTTGACCGCTTTTACGCGCATGAAAACGCGCAGGCGGCGATAAACGCGTATCTGGCGGAGGTTTATGCGCAGGCCTGCGCTCGCGGCTATAAATTTGACGCGGCAAAAGTGGGCGAATTTGATGAGCGAAATTTAGCCAAAATAGTCGTCACTAGCGGGCAGATAGAGTATGAATTTGCCTTTTTACAAGAGAAGCTAAAATCACGCGACATCAAGGCTTACGAGCGAAATTTAAGCGTAAAAAATATAGAAATTGCGAGCATTTTTAAAGAGGTCGATGGTGAAATCGAGCCGTGGGAGAAGGTGAAAATTTAGCGCCGTATCGCGCGTAAATTTTGGCTTGCTTGCGCAAATTTGATTAAAAACGCTAAAATAAATTACACCGATTTTGCCGTAAATTACGGCAAATTTCGAGCGTTAAATTTGGGTATTTAAAACGCCGTAAAATAGCGCAAATTTGGCGCAAAGCTGATACGCGGCTTTGAGCGAGTAAATTTGATTTTGCTTTTCGGCGGCGTATGGACGGTAAGATAAAAATCTCGCACGAATAGCGTTGCGATAAAATTTACGAGTTAGCGCAGGCGTTTGTTAAAATTTAGCGTTTTAAATTTAACGGCAAATTTAAAGGACGAAATAGTCAAATTTAAAAAGGCGAACCCGGCGTTATCTCCGCCAAATTCGCCTTTGTTTTTTAAAAAAACTTCGCCAACCGATCAAATTTTGCGCTCAAATTTGACGGATCGAAGCTTGCTTTACTCCGCTCTCATATGCTCGGCGGCAGGCACTTTAGGCAGTCCAGGCATCAACATAGTCGATCCGCTAACTGCCACTATAAAGCCCGCTCCGCCGCGGATCTCAAGCGCGCTAACCTCGAAGCTAAAGCCCTTCGGTCGTCCTAGCAGCTTAGCATCCGAGCTAAAGCTATACTGCGTTTTTGCGATGCAAACAGGCAGACTCTCAAAGCCTAGGCGCGAAATCTCGGCCAGATCCTCCTGTGCGCGCGGGCTAAAGACGACGTCTTTGGCGCCGTAAATTTTAGTCGCGATCTTTTCGATCTTGGTTTTGACGGGGTCGGCGGGCTCATACGTGAAGTTTATCTCGCGAGCCGGTTTTTCGCAGATTTGCGCGACTTTTTTGGCTAGATCCTCCGTGCCTGCACTTCCCTTTAAAAAGCCCTCGCACACGCTAAACTCAGCCCCCGACTCCTCGCAAAGAGCGCGTACGTGGGCGATCTCGTCGTCCGTGTCGGTCGCGAATTTATTTAGCGCGACGATGACGTTTTGGTTAAAATTTTTGAGATTTTCTATGTGGGCTTTTAGGTTTTCGCCGCCTAGCTTTAGCGCGTCTAAATTTGGCTGCGAGATGCCGTCTTTGTCGCATCCGCCGTTATATTTTAGCGAGCGGACGGTGCTTACTAGCACGACGCATTTTGGCGCGAGATTTGCGGTGCGGCACTTGATATCGAGGAATTTTTGCGCTCCCAGCTCTGCGCCAAAACCCGCCTCGGTCACGACGTAGCCTGCTAAATTTAGCGCCGTTTTGGTCGCGATCACGCTGTTACAGCCGTGTGCGATATTTGCAAACGGTCCGCCGTGGATGAGTACGGGCGTGCCCTCAAGCGTCTGCACAAGGTTTGGTTTTATCGCCTCTTTTAGCAGCACGCAGACGGCATCCGCGCAGTTTAGGGATTTTGCGCGCACGAGGCCGCCCTCTTTATCGTAGGCGACGACTATATTTTCGACGCGCTCTTTTAGATTTTTTAGGTCGGTCGCGAGGCACAGGATCGCCATTATTTCGCTAGCGGCCGTGATTACGAAGCCGTCCTTGCGGGTAAATTTATTGCTCTTTTCAAGGCCTATCTCGATTTCTCTTAGCGAACGGTCGTTCATATCCATGCAGCGTTTGAAAACGACGCGCGCAGGGTCGATATTTAGGGCGTTGCCGTGGTGGATGTGGTTATCTAGCATCGCCGCGATGAGGTTATTTGCCGAGGTGATAGCGTGAAAGTCGCCATTAAAGTGCAGGTTGATATCCTCGCTCGGCGTCACTTGCGAGTAACCGCCGCCCGTCGCTCCGCCCTTTATACCGAAAACCGGCCCCAGGCTCGGCTCTCTAAGCGCGGCGCACACGCGTTTGCCGATACGCGCTAAGCCGTCTGATAGCCCGACGGTCACGGTCGTTTTGCCCTCGCCGTACGGCGTCGGATTGGTCGCGGTAACTAGGATAAGATTTGCGCCGGACGCGCTGCCTAGTCGGGGCTCGATCTTGGCTTTTAGCTTGCCGAAGGTGTCTAGCGCATCCTCGCCTAGCCCCAGTTTTGCACCGATTTTTACGATATTTTGCGGCTTTGCGCTCGCTTCTATTTCTCTGTCGCTTAGCATCGTCTTTCCTTAAAAATTTGATTTAAAATGATTTTGTAATTTTACCTTGCAAATGCGAAAAATCTCATTAAATTTTAGCCGCTCGTAATCAAATTTGGGCTAAATTTGAAACTAAATTTAACAAAGGATCGTTATGAAGGCGCTAAACGTTTTGCTTTTTGACGGATTTACTACGATGGACGCGCTGGGGCCTGCCGAGGCGCTATCTCGTGCGCGAGAAGGCGAGCAAAAATGCTACGAAATAGAGTATTTTTCGGTTGCGGGAGGGCTCGTGGGTAGCAGTACGAATGCTAAAATTTGGACGCGAAAGCTAGATGAGATGGCTAAATTTAACGTCTTGCTCGTGCCGGGCGGTTTTGCGGCTAGGGAGCTTGCGAATGAGGACGAGTTTATCGCTATTTTGGGCGAGCTAGCGCGCAGACACGAGTACGTGATCACGGCGTGTACGGGCTCGGTTTTACTAGCTAAAACAGGGTTTTTGGGCGGCATGGAGGCCACGAGTAACAAACTATCGTGGCGGTGGGCGACCTCGGAGACCCTGAATGTGCGCTGGATACGTGCTGCCAGATGGTGCGTTAGCGGGAAATTTTACACTAGCTCGGGCGTGAGCGCGGGCATCGACGCGGCTCTGGGTTTTACCTAGGATATGCACGGGCGAAACGAGGCGCAGTGTATCGTTCGGACGATGGAGTATGTCTGCAATAGCGACAAAAATGCGGAGTTGTTTTAAATTTTAGTTCGCGGCGGTTGCTAAAATTTGACGGATAAATTTAAGCCAAGTCAAATTTCGAGGCACCGTGCCTAAAAAATGCGTGAAAAACGAATTTACAAAATTAGCCGTTCAAAAGCACGGGTGTAAAAAGTGCAAATTTAGTCTGATAGTCGGAAGATTTCTGATTTATGGCTAAAAACAAGTAAATAATCCAAAACAATGCAAATTTTACTGCCAAAAATCGCAAATTTTATAAATTTAGCGGTTTTGGGCGACAGATTTATCGTCGTTTAGAGCGTTTTAAGCTTTTCGCGCACCAAGGCAACATAAATCATCGCTAGCGTCGTCGCAAACCAAATAACATACGGCAGGCAAAAAACAAAAGGCTTTTCGTAGTAGTCGTATTGCACGCCGACGTTGCGGCTGATGTAGAGGTAAAAGCCGCCTACGATGATGATGTAAAACGCGATAGCGACGGCGTCGCAGACGCGGACCAGCTTGCCGGCCGGATGTTTTTGTTTAGATACGGTCTCGTGATTATGGCTCATCTTTTCTACTTTATTTTTGGGAAATGTTATCATAATTAGCATAAAATTTTGATGATTTATATCAAAAATTTGCTTTTAAAATTCAAATCAAAAGTCCACTATAAAATTTAAGACGAAATTTAACCAAAATTCGCATAAAATCCATCCAAAAAGCAAGTAAAAATGATAAACAAACGGGCGCAGCGTATCGCTCGGGCGATGGAGTATGTGTGGAATAGCGACAAAAACGCGGAGTTGTTTTAAATTTTAGTTTGCGGCGGTTTCTAAAAATAGAGCGCTAAATTTAAGCCGAGTAAAATTTACCGGAACCGTGCGCCAAAAAACGGCGAATGCGATTTGAGCGTACTTCACGCACTCGCCAAATTTGCCTCGCGCTACCACAGTTTTACTTGCCCTATGATGACCGCGATAGGAGCTTTGTTTATGTCGTAAGCGTTGCTTGAGTTTGAACCGAAATTTGTATCGCCCAAGCGTTGCTGAGTTTGCGCCGTATTTGGGTTTTATTTTTTTGCCGTCAAACTCAAAGGTGTTAGAGGGGTTGGCTCCGATTTTGGGCTTTAGCGCTTCGCCGTCAAATTCAAAAGTATTGTGCGTGTTTGCGCCGTATTTTGGCTTTAGCTCGTTGCCCTCGTATACCCAAGCGCCGTTGCCCGCAGACCTTCCGTCCCAGTTAATTTTTTGGAATTTCATCCTCCTAAAACGAGATATAAGTAATTATTTTCCGCGGCTTGCTTCTTTTGCCTTTATCGCTTCGTAAATTTCATCCGCGTTCGTCAAATTTGCGTCCAAAAACTCCTGCGCCTTTTTGAGCGTGCGTGCGCCCATGATACCGTCAGATTTGACGCCGATAGCCTTTTGCACGTATAAAATTTTATCTTTTTGCGTCATCTGCGGCGCGGTTTTGGCGGCGGCGGTCGAGTTTGTTTCGCGCGCCGTCTCGTTTGAGCCGTCAAATGTAGCCGTCATCTCGCGAAATTTGGCCTCCAGGCCGCGCGATGCCTCAAAGCGCTCGTCAAGCTGCATAAGAGTCGGAGCGTAACCGAAGCTCGATATCGCGCCGTAGATCGCGCCGAGGGCTCCAAAGCCCGCTAAAATTTTAAAAAACAGCGAAAAAGCCTCTTTGTTTCGCATGCTTTGGCGGTACTCTTTAGGCACGCAGCTTCGGCGAAATAGCGTAACCAGCACACTAAGCGGCGCTAAGACGCACCAAGCAACGCCCGCGCAAAGGGCTAAAAATACAAGCGTATAAATAGGCGCCATGATGTAGCGGTCGGCTAAATTTTCGCCCAAAAATCCCGCCGTAAAAACCAGCGCAATCAGCCAAAACACTGAGCCCAGCCCAAACCAAACCGCAGGCGAGTAAACGGGAGAGATTTTGTTTAGGCATTTTTTCATCGTTTCGCCCAGTTTGCTCGCCGCGCCTCTTGAGACGTAGCCGTCGCAGGCCTCTATCACGGCGTTTGCGGCCTCGTTTTGCGCGCCGCCTGTTTTAGCGATACGCTTTAGCGCGGAGTCTAGAGCGGGCTGCGAGCAGTAGCGCGTGAAAAATTTAAACGCCTCGCGCCTAGTTATCTTGCCGTTGGCGTCAATCTTTTCTAGCATAGATATCTCGTCTGCAAAAAGATCGTCGAAAAAGGGCGGCCTTATAAAGGCGTAGGGCGGGTTGCTAAAGCCCACCGCCTCGTACTCCTTGCCTAGCAGGATAAAATTTAGCCGCGTTATCGCGCTAGAACCCACGTAAGAAAATAGGTGCGAATCCTCCCCGCCGCTCTCTTCGTCTTGATAAAAATGTATCGTCTGCGAGAGAAATTTACAGCTGCGAGCGCATAAAAAGTCCAAAAGCTCGTCGGCGTAGGCGCGCGATTTTATGCGTAAATTTACGCTTGGTTTCGCGTAGACGCCGATGTTTGCTACCGTGGTAAAGTACCCGTGTCCGCTACACCGGGCGCACTGCACGTAGCCCGACCCGCCGCATCCGCCGCACCTAACCGTGCCCGATCCCGAGCAGCCGTAGCAGGTATTTGAGCCGCTACCGCCGCATGACGAACAACTCTCGTAGCGATACGTCACGTAGGTGCTGCCGTCTGAGTTATACTGCGTGTGAGGGCGATTTACGCCGCCGCTACCGCCGCACGTGGAGCAGCTTTGTCGTCCGCGTCCGCCGCAGCTAGAGCAGGTTTTTTTACCTCGTCCGCCGCACTCGCCGCATCTCGTCTGCCCGTCGCCTCCGCACTCGTCGCAACGCTCGCTCATGCTAAATGGCTTAAAATCGTAATACCTAACCGTGCCGCCTGATTTTGCGACGGCCTCTTTTGCGTCTTGGCGTAGTTCGGCGAGTAAAATCTCGCGCAAATCGGCGCTATCTCTAGCTTGCAGCAAGCACTCTCTGGCGTGATTTTCGTAGCCGCGAACGTCGCCTCCGAAGTGTATCTGCTCCTTTGCGCCGCCAGCGATTTTGCTCTCTTCGCGCTTGCCGTAAAACTCCCACGTCACGGTCGCCATCGCTTCAAAATCAAAAATTTCGTGCGAAATTTCTACCAAATCCTCAGGCTTAGCTTGGTTGCCGTTTATTAGATTGCGTAGCCCTTTTAGAAACGGCTCGTGTAAACTTAGCTCGTCAAATTCGCTCATTTTAAATCCTAAATTTGATTTTGCGCGTCTAGTCCCGCGCGCTTTTTTATCTCGCTTAAAAACTCCGCCCCGCCGTCTGCGAAGGCCTCGCGCGGCAAGGCGTAAAACATGGAGTTTGCGATGATAACGACGACGAAACTACCTATATAGCGGTCGTCGCTGATGGCGTTATAAAAATATCTGCCCTCGCCGAATTTGCTTTTTTGCACGAAAAACCCATCCTCTAAGATCACGCTTTTTGGTCCGAATTCGCCGTAGTTTGCTTTATTTATCAGCGCGCGAGTAAGCAGCCAAGGCCGCAGCCCAGTAGCGTAAAGCAGAGTAAAAAACGCGGCCATCCACGATAGGTAGGCTAGATTTTCCACGCCGCTAAAACCGTAATCCCTAAGCAATTGGCTAAGCTCCCTGAAGTAAAATTTGACGCACAAAAGCGTGATAAAAAACATGCCAAGAGCCGACGCCGTAAAGTCGCATATACGTATGTTTCGCATAAATTTATCGCCCTTATAGACTATCTTGCCCACCTCGCGCGTCATCGCTTTATACTCGGCGCTAGGCTTTATCTCAAATTCGGCTTTTAAATTTGACATTTGCTTCCTTTAAATTTTGATGAGATATTATCAAATTTGGCCTAAATTTACGCTATTTTGAAAACCGCCTTTAAAACGAGAATTAAGCCTAAATTTCGTAAAATCACCGCCAAGACGCGAGGTCGCGTAATACGCTAAAAGGCAAACTATGCAAAGTTCAACCGCGTAAATTCCGCTAAATTTAAACCAAACCAACCAATCAAATTTAAATTTAAGGCAGAATCATGAAAAGACGAGACTTTCTAAAACTAGGCGCGCTGGCGGTGGCTTCAGCGCAGGCAAAACAATTTGACGCGGCGGCGCAGGCGATATTTGACGAGCAGATGGGGCTTTGCGCGAATAAATTCGGTGCATTTTACGTCCAAACCATCGGCGGCAGGGTCGTGGGCACCGAGCCGTTTGAGGGCGATGCGATGCCGACGGTGCTAAACAACGCCCTAAGCGATCATATCCAAAACGAAACGCGCGTGAAATACCCCTACGTGCGCAAAAGCTTCCTTGCCGATCCCGCAGATCCAAAGCCGCAGCTTCGCGGCAAAGAGCCCTTCGTGCGCGTTAGCTGGGACGAGGCGATAAAGCTAAGCGCTAAAATTTTAAAAGAAAACTTCGATAAATACGGCTCGCAGGCCATTTACGGGCAGCTTTATCAGTGGGGTAGTCTAGGCAAAGTCGGCCACTCGCAGCGCACTGCAAAGCGCATGCTAAACGCGCTAGGAGGCTACGTGAGCGAGCTTGGCGGCTACTCTTACGGCGCGGCGACTGCGTTTTTACCTCACGTGACGGGCTCTATCGATCCGACGCATAATCCTACGCGCTGGGAAGGCGTGGTAAAGGAGGCTAAAACGATCGTGTTTTGGGGGACAAATCCGGTCGTCTCAAACAAGATCGCTATCGGCGTTCCGATGCACAACTCCTACGCCTACTACGAGATTATGAAAGAGAAATTTAAAAAAGGCGAGATGAAAATTTACAGCATAGACGTCTACCGCAACGAAACGGTGGAGTATTTCGGCGCGCAGTATCTCGCCGTGCGCCCTTGCACCGATACGGCGATGCTGATCGGGCTTTGCGAATATCTTTACGAAAACGGCCTTTACGACAAGGAATTTATCGAGCGCTACACGGTCGGGTTTGATAAATTTAAGGATTATTTCACGGGCGCGAAAGACGGCGTGAAAAAGGATCTAAAATGGGCGAGTAAAATTTGCGGCGTGAGCGAAAAGGAGCTAAAAAGCCTAGCTGATACGCTAGCTAAAAAAGATACGCTCATAGTCACGGGCTACGCGATACAGCGACAGCACCACGGCGAGATGGCGTACTGGGCACTCATCACGCTGGCTGCGATGCTAGGCGACATCGGCAAGACCGGGCGCGGCTACGTGATGAACGATCAGATGCATAAAAACGCCGATATTAGCTTCATAGCGCCAAAGCTTCAGGCCTTTAATCCCGCGATAAACGAAAAATACATCGCCCCGCAGGGCAAGCTAGCAAAAGCCAAATATCACGAGATACCAAACAGCAGGCTCATAGACGCGATCATGGAGCCCGGCAAGCAGATCGAGCGCAACGGCAAAAAGTACGTCATGCCGCACATTAAAGTGATGTTTAACGCCAACGGCTCGACCTTCACCCGCCACCCGGATACCAACCGCGCGGTCGAAGCGATGCGCAAGATAGAAGCGATCATCACCACAGAGCCCTTTTGGACGAGTACGGCGAGGCTCAGCGACATCGTGCTGCCGGCAGCTCTTGAGTGCGAGCGCACGGATATCGAGTTTGCAAACTCGACTAGCGAGTACCTCTTTGTGATTAAACCGCTAGTAAAGCCCGCAGGCGAGAGCAAGAGCGACTTTGAGATCGCGCGGCTCATCTGCGCGCAGTGGGGCGAGGAGTACGAGCAGGCCTTTAGCGAGGGCAAAACGGAGCTTGAGTGGGTGAAGGAAATTTACGCCGATGCTGCTACAAAAGCCGAGGGCATGGGCATAGCGATGCCTAAATTTGAGGAATTTTGGCAAAAAGGATACGTCAAATTTGATAAGATCGACGAGAAAAAGCGCTACTTTACAAACTACGCGGACTTCCGCGCCGATCCCGAGAAAAACGCGCTAAAAACCCCGTCGGGCAAGATCGAGCTCTACTCCGAAGCGGTAGAAAAGCTAGGCTATGCCGACTGCCCGCCGCACGCGACGTGGATGGAGCCGTTTGAGTGGCTGGGCGGCGACGTGAGCAGATACCCTGTCGCTATCAGCGGCGCGCACTCTAAATTTAGGCTCCACTCGCAGCTAAACAGCTCGCTCATCCGCAACTACGCCGAGATCGCAGGCCGCGAACCCGCGCTAATTAGCCCCGCTACGGCAAAGGCGCGCGGTATCAAAACGGGCGACGTGGTAAGGATCTATAACGACCGAGGCGAGATCCTCTGCGGCGCGCTAGTAAGCGATACCGCGCAAGATAACGTCGTGATCGTAAGCGAGGGCGCATGGTACGATCCCGCCGTCTGGGGCGAGCGCAGTCTATGCAAACACGGCAACATAAACGTGCTAACGAGGGACGTACCGAGCTCGCAGCTATCACAAAGCAACACCGCGCACACAAGCATGGTGCAGATCGAGAAATTTAAAGGCGAACTGCCGAGCGTAACGGCGTTTGGTAGGCCCGCGACGATAGAGGCTTAGGCTTTTAGATCCCGTTTTTCGGTTTAAATTCGAGCGGCAAATTTAGCGCTTGAATTTAAATTTTCAGCTTTTTGGCGGTTTAAAGGTAAATTTGACCGCCAAAACAGATTTTTGGCAGGCTTGTTTTGGAGATATTTCGTTAAATTAGACCGCTTAGCCTTGAGCTAAATTTAGCTTTAGCGGCAAATTTTCGCGCAAATTTAGCCGCCCGCATTATCAAATTTAAATTCATTCGGCACGGTTTAGAGACTTTAAATCTATTTGACTTTGGCTCAAAACCGCCGTCAAATTATGGCTTTGTTCTCTACGTCTGCTAAAATTTACGCTTTATTTAACGCCGAATTTATCTTAAATTAGCTGACTGTAAATTTAGCGCTTTGCGCGATCGCTCGCGCGTACAGCGCATTTGGCTAAATTTAGCCTTGCGGCGCAAAACCGCTAGCCGCAGCTAGTAACCGCGCCTACTAGGCCAAGCCCGCTACTAAAACGCCGGCAAATTTAAACGCTTTAAGCCCCGCGCGACTATTTTTTGGTTTGTTTTAGCAGGTTCATCTTCATCTCGTAGTAGCCTACGCTCATATCGACGTAGTGTTTGTGCGGGTTTTCAAAGCGCTGCTCCTCCTGCCAAATTTCATTTTCGAGCTGCTTTTTTACGTAGTCTCTGATTTGGGCTAAATTTACTTTCTCGCTCACGCGCTTGCCGTCTTTTACGACTAGATTTTGTAGCTGCCGCGCCGTGCAGCCTTCAAAATACAGCTCCTTCCACGGCCTATCGGGATCTATGTAGCGGTAGGGTTTTGAGAGGTCGGGCGTTTCGTCCGCGTTCGTGATCAAATCGGCGACGGCTTGACCGCCTTTATATATGCGCCAGACCTTTTTTAGACCCGGATTAGTCATCTTTTCTACGGCCTCCGAGACCTTTATGCGCGGGCTAAAAATGCCTTCTTTTTCGACTGCGACTAGTTTATAGACTCCGCCGAAAACCGGATCGCTTTTTGACGTTATCAGCCGCTCGCCCACGCCAAAGCCGTCTATGCGTCCGCCTTGGGTTAAAATCGAGGCGATGGTGTATTCATCCAAGCTGTTTGAGACGATGATTTTGCAGTCTTGTAGCCCCGCCGCATCTAGCATCGCACGCGTTTTTTTAGATAGATACGCTAGGTCGCCCGAGTCTAGCCTAACGGCTTTTAGGCGCTTACCCATAGGTTCAAGTACTTCTTTTGCCGTTTTTATCGCGTTTGGCACGCCGCTATGCAGCACGTCGTATGTATCTACTAGCAGCGAAGCGGAGTCCGGATAGAGCAGGGCGTAGCGCTTAAAGGCTTCAAATTCGTCGCCAAAATACATCACCCAGCTGTGCGCCATCGTGCCGGTCGTCGGTATACCAAAAGCCTTAGCCGCCAGCACCGTCGCCGTGCCGTCCGCACCGCCGATATAGGCCGCTCTAGCGCCGTATACGGCCGCGTCGAAGTTATGCGCGCGTCTGGCGCCGAAGTCAAACACGCTCCTGCCGTCCGCGGCTTTTACGATGCGCCTAGCCTTGGTCGCGATGAGGCTTTGGTGGTTTATCTGCGATAAAATCGCCGTCTCTATGAGCTGCGCGTCGATAGGCGAGGCTACGACGGTCATAAAAGGCTCTTGCGGATAGATGATCGTACCCTCGGCAAATGCGTATATATCGCCTCTAAAGCGAAAATCGCGCAGATAACGCAAAAAATCCTCGCTAAATAAATTTAGCGAGCGCAGATAAGCTACGTCGCTATCCTCAAAGCGAAAATTTTCTACGTACTCTATGATTTGCTCAAGCCCAGCAAATATCGCAAAACCGCCGCCGCTAGGCACTTTACGATAAAAAACGTCAAACGCCACTCGCGGCTGATCCGCACTTTTAAAATACCCCTCCGCCATCGTAAGTTCGTAAAAATCCATCACCATGCTGACGTTTCTTGCGTCAAACTGCGTCATTTTTTGCCCTTTCTCGTTGAAATTTGATAATGATATAACCCCGCGGCTTGCGAGATGCTGAATTTTACGCGCTATTTTTAAACACATATATTATTTGTTCTGAAATTATTATCATTTTTTATCTGTCTTTAAGCTCGTTTAGCATATAGTTTTAAAGTTTTCATTTAAAAAAATATTTTATATTATTTTTATATTTTAAATTACATTTTTTATTTTCGTTTAGGCGAAATTTTTAAATTTAGGAGGAATTTATGAAGCAAGCCTTGCTTTTAAGCAGCTCTAGCTATAAGGATACGGGCTATCTTAGACACTGTAAAAACTGGGTGCATGATTTTATAAAAGAGTGCGGAGTTTACGGCGAGCAGGTGCTTTTCATCCCGTATGCCGGAGTAAGGCGCACGAACGACGAATACGAGCAAAAAGTCATCGACCGACTAAAATATAAAAATATCGCGTCTATCCATAAATTTAGCGATCCAAAGCGCGCCGTAGCCGAGGCTAAAGCTATCTGTATAGGCGGCGGAAATACCTTTGCGCTACTTTACTACCTTTATAAATTTGATTTAATTGAAATAATTAAGCAAAGAGTGGAGGCAGGAGTACCGTACTTTGGCTGGAGCGCTGGCGCAAACGTCGCCGGAAGCACGATAATGACCACAAACGACATGCCTATCATCATGCCAAAAAGCTTTGATGCGTTAAATATCTTTCCGCATCAGATAAATCCGCATTTTATCAGCGGCAAAATCGCCGGACACAACGGCGAAAGCAGGGAGGAGAGGCTGGAGGAGTTTTTGATAGTAAATCAAAAAAGCCTGATCTACGCGCTACCTGAGGGCACGGCTCTAAGGATAAAGGGCGAAAACGCAACCGTGATGGGCATGGATGAAAGCTGCGTCTTAAAAATGGCGTATCAAAAAGAAACCGAGCTTATCAAAGTCGGCGAGAGCTTTAAATTTTAGCCGTTTGACTCGCGCTAAAATTTAACGAGCGGGCTAAAATCGGCAAAAACGTTCTTTAAAATATTCGTTATGATTTGGTGAAATTTGGCGAAAATCTCAAATTTGAGGAGCACTTTTTAGAGGCTCGCATTTAGATAAAAGCTCACCGATAAATTTAAACGAAAAGATTAAATTTGACTCAAATTTAGCGCGTAAAACTTAGGCGGCGTAAATTTGATCTAAAATTGAAATAAACACAAAACGAAAGGGAGTAAAAATGGCTACTGCTAAGCTAATCTGTGCGGTCATAGGCTTGATCGCCGTCGTGTTTTTATTGGTCAAAAAAAGAGAGACCAAAACCGTGCTCATCGGCGTGGGACTCGTGCTGTGCGCGGTCTGTCTAAATCCGCTTGGAGCGCTTGAGAGCTTTACGAAGTCGATGACTTCGGCCGGCCTTATCAAGGCCATTTGCGCCAGCATGGGCTTTGCCTACGTTATGAAGGTTACTAAGTGCGACCAGCACCTAGTTTTGCTACTTACCAAGCCGATGAAAAATATCGGATTTTTGCTGATTCCGGCTACTTTCGTGCTCACCTATCTCATCAACATCGCTATACCGTCGGCCGCGGGCTGTTCGGCTGCGGTCGGAGCTACGATGATACCGCTTTTGATGGCGTCGGGCGTACGTCCTGCGATGGCGGGAGCTGCTGTGTTTGCGGGTACATTTGGCGGCGTGCTAAGCCCTGGCTCGGCTCACAACGTCTTTGTGACCGACATGGTAAATAAATCTAACGAGGCTTTGCTTGCCGCAGGTAAGATTACTCATGCAGCGCCTAAATACGCCGTCCAAGACGTCATCGGCGTGCAGTTTCCAAACGCCGTCGCCGCTGGTATCGTCGTCTTGATCGTGCTTAGCGTGACGGCGATCGTCCTTAAAGATTATCAAAAAGGACAGGATTTTTCGCCTAAATCTACAGGTAGCGCGGGCGAAGCGACGCAGACGAAGGTAAATTTGCTCTTTGCTCTAGCGCCTCTCATCCCGCTAGTTATCCTCGTCGTAGGCGCGGTAATAAGTAGCTACGCTAGAGATTTTTTCTTAACGAATTTAAATAGTATCGTAGCTGTGCTGGGCGATCCGCGGGGCGTTAGCGTCGAGAAATTTTTCGGCGATCATTACGGTCTTTTTGTGGCGATTAAGTATTTTGGCTGGATGAATATGGGCGTGGCCGAGGCTATGATCCTTGGCGCTATCATCGCGGTTTTCATCACGTGGACGAGCCCTGAAAAGATTACCAAAGAGTTTTTTAATGGTATGGGCAGCGCATACGCCGAGGTCATGGGTATCATCATCGCTGCGGGCGTTTTCGTCGCGGGTCTACAGGCGTGCGGCGCGATCGGCGCAGTCACCGAGTGGCTAAAACACTCTCAGGAGTTCGTACGCTACGGCGGTACTTTCGTGCCGTATCTCATGGGTACGGTTACGGGCTCGGGCGATGCGGCTACTATGGCGTTTAATCAAGCTATCACCGTTCACGCCGCAGATCTGGGCTTCGCGCAGGATAAACTAGGCATGGCCGCTGCGATCTCGGGCGCACTAGGCCGCTCGTCATCTCCTATCGCGGGTGCAGCGATCGTGTGCGCCGGTCTTGCTATGGTTAGCCCGGTCGAGATAGCTAAGCGAACGGCTCCTGCGATGGCGATAGCCGTGTGCGTTATAGCGTTTTTTATGCTCTAAATTTACGGAGCTAAATTTGATAAAGTCGGCGACTTGCCGACTTTTTTACGCGGAGGGCGTTTGTCGCCCTTTTCTTTAAATCTCTAAATTTTAGTTAAATTCTTGCGTGCGTTGTTTTTCTTAGACAAGCGTTTTTTCTATCAAATTTACCGAGCCGAATTTGCCGCGTAAAGGCGGTCAGTGTTATTTTTGAATAAACTCTTTATAGCGGTCGCAGGGCTAGCTTGGGCCTCATTTCGCACGCTTTTTTGAGGTATTTTTTCGGCTGCGTTTGCGTCCTCTTTGACGCCTCGCCTTTGCGCGTATAGATAGCCCTAGGTCGTAGCATCCGCCGCCGTTACCCATGTCGCAGGCTTTGGTGTAAAGCTCTGCGGCTTTTTTGCCGTCCTGCGCGGCTCCGTCTCGCGCATTATCATATAAAACGCCCATCTTATAACAGCCTGCGCCGTTTCCGCCGTCGCACTCCTTTTGCAGCGCGTCTAGATAGATCGGCGCCGTTTAATAAGGCTGAAGCCGCGATTAGCGGTAAAAATATCTTTTTCATTAAATTTGTTCCTATTTAAAATAGATTTTTGCATTTTACGTAAAGCGAGCTTAAATTCGGGCGAAGGGGTTAAATTTGACGTAAATTTGGGTTAGCGCCGTAAAGGGGCGGGTTTTGCGCGCAAGTAGACGAAGCGTCGCCAAAAGCTAAAGAAAGCCAAAATAAATTTAGCCTGGGCGACTGTTCGCAAATTTAAAAATTAGCCTAAAAATTTAAGCACGAAAATGCTTTTAAAAAATTTTAAAACAAAAACACGCTCCCTAAAAAAGCGTAAAATTAAAAGCGAGCCGTTCTCTAAAAGCACGCAAATTTGAGAGCAGGCTCGCCCTCAAATTTGACCCGGTTTATTTCTCGGCTATGATTTTAATTATCTCGCAGACGACGTTACTGGCCGCGCGTAGCGATTTTACCGGCAGGTACTCGTAGATGGAGTGAAAGTTGTGCGCGCCGGTAAAGAGATTTGGGCACGGTACGCCCTTTTCCGAGATGACGGCGCCGTCGTAGCCGCCTCGCATCGGGATGACTTTTGGTTCTATGTTTAGCCGAGCGTAGGCTTGTTTTGCCGCGACGACTGGCAGGCTGTTTTCGCCGCCCGCTAGGTAGTTAAATACGTTTTTGTAGCGGTCTTTTAGGCTGATTTGAATTCTATGAGCGCCGTAAATTTTAGCAAACGAGTCGGAAAGATCTTGCAAAAACGCCATGCGCTGCGCGTATTTTGCCTCGTTAAATTCGCGAACGTCGAGCTTTAGCACGGTCTTTGCGCTGTTGCCAGATAGCTCCTTGACCCAGTAGTAGCCCTCGACGCCGTCGGTGTATTCCGGTGCTTCGCCGCCCGGTAGCATCGAGATAAATTTGTGCGCGAGTAGCAATGAATTTACCAGCTTGCCCTTGGCGTTCATCGGGTGCGCGGACTGCCCGGCGAAGGTCACGACCGCGTCGCCGGCGTTCCAGTTTTGGTAAATCAGCTCGCCTATGCCGCAGCAATCAAGACAGTAGGCAAAGTCGGCCTTGATCTCCGAGACGTCAAGCGCCTTGGCTCCGCGCAGGCCTTGCTCCTCGTCGGGTAAAAAGCCAAACGTCACGTCGCCGTGCTTTATTTGCGGGTTTTGTATGAAAAACTGCGCTGCGTTTACGATGGCGGCTATCGCGGCCTTGTCGTCCGCGCCTAGCAGGCTAGTGCCGTCCGTTACGATGAGGTCGTCTCCGACGTAGTTAGCAAGCTCTGGGAATTCGCTAAGTTTGAGCGTTATGCCTAGCTCTTTATTTAGCGTGACGTCGCCGCCCTCGTAGTGCATGATTTGCGCTTTGGTGTCGTTTTTTTGCTCCGCGCTCGTATCAAGGTGCGCGAAAAACGCCACGGAGGGCAGCTTTTTAGTGGAATTTGACGGCAAAATGGCCGTGGTTATTGCGTTTTCTCGTCTTTTTATATTTTGCAAGCCAAGCTGCTTTAGCTCGCTTTCTATCAGCTTTGCCAGGTCGTGCTCGGTAGGATTTGAGGGCATGATGCCCGCCGCGCCAGCTTCGCGGTTTGTGGTGGTGTTGATCTTCGTATAGCGTAAAAATCTCTCGACTATGTCCATGTTCGCTCCTAAATTTGAGATAAAATTTATGAAATTATACTATCTTTTAATTAAGCTTAAAATAAAAATTTAATTTCTTCGGACGGATTTAAAATTTAAACGGTATAATTCGCAAACTAAATTTAAAGGAGCAAAAATGCGAAATTTACGTTACGTAAGCGATTTTTCGGACTTTTATCAGGTGTTTTCGGCGACTCTGGGCAAGATGGCGACCGTGCACAACAGATTTGCGGATATCGTCGGCAACCTTGACTGGAACGTGGATTTTGACAGCTGCGAGATAGCTTTCGGCGATCAAATTTATAAGATACAGCTTATCGGCAGCGAGTCAAACGTGAGCGACACGTGGCTGTGGGGATTTGCCAACCAAAGCGGCCTTAGCCCCGAGGCGACGGCGTTTTCGCACGAGATTTTGCGAGCGGGACGGGAGTGGGGCTTGCAGGCTTTTAGCGAGCCGAGCTTTGAGCTAGATGAAACCTTTAACGGTCATACGCTTTGCATAGCCGCGTGCGGAGCGGCGGGCGAAAATTTATGCTACTACGGCTGCGAGCACGATAAGGGCTGCGCGTTTGTAGCGATCATGGATGCGCCGGCCCCTCTTTTTGAGCCTCTTGGCGCGCACGAGTTTGTTAAAATCGCAAGCGGCTGCATACAAAATCACGACGTCGATCATAAAATTTTTATCAAAAGCTTTTTGGAATTTAACGGAGTCAAATTTGACGAAAACACCCAAAAGGGCGGATTTTTGAAAAAAGGAAAAGACGAGATCGTAGCTAAATTTGACAAAGAGCTTTTGATCGAATTTGACGACAAGGGTAGGATTTTGGAATTTAAATACGAATTTTAGTTTGAGCGAGGCGATGAGCTAAAAGCCCACCGCCTTAAATTTACGAATGGAAGTGAAACTCGTCCGGATGATCGAGGGCGTAGCGAAATTTCTCCATATCTACTTTTTTATCCCAGATCGAGATGATTAGGCAGCCTACGGCGTTACCGCAGAGGTTTCCGACCGCGCGCATCTCGGACATAAATTTATCCACGCCAAGCAGTACCGCAACCGTGACGACGGGGATACCGGCACTTGGAAGCGCAGCAAGCGTACCGGCAAGCACGATAAATCCTGAGCCCGTGACGCCTACTGCACCCTTGCTCGTTACCATCAAGATGATGAGAATTTGTATTAGATGCTCGATGCTTAGCGGGATACCGAAAGCTTGAGCGAGGAAAATGACGCTAAGCGACAGGTAGATGTTCGTGCAATCAAGATTAAACGAATATCCCGTCGGTATGATGAGCCCGACCGCGCCTTTGTGGATGCCCGCGGCTTCTAGCTTTTGCATGAGCGGGGCTAGCGCGGTCTCGGAGGAACTCGTCGCAAATACGATCAGGACTTCTTTTGCGATGAAGCGCATAAATTTAAAGATATTGACCTTCGCAAAATAGCAAATCGCGCCAAGAACTACGAAGATAAAAAAACAGCTCGCAAGCGCCATAACAAAGAGCAGCTCAAGCATGCCTATTAGCGAGCCGATGCCGAATTTACCGATCAAATACGCCATAGCAGAAAACGCCGCGACGGGGCTAAATAGCATCAAAATCGTAAGTAGTTTTAGCACCCAGTGCTGAATTATCTCAAGCGGTTTTAGGATTTTGTTTTTATGTTCGTGTTTTAAAAAAGATATAATAACCGCCGTTACGATCGCCATAAATAGCACTTGCAGTGTATTTGATTTGATAAAAGGATCAAGCAGATGCACGTAAGGGAAGATGCCGTCTATGGGTACCGCGCCGCGCAAAATATGAAGCGTATGGGCTATGAGTCCGCTATTTGCGTCTATGCTCGAGGCTTGGCTCGTAAATTTCTCCACGCTAGAGGCGTCAAGCTGCGTATAATCAAGGTGCATATCATGCCCCGGCTTTAGCGTTTCGCCGAAGATTATACCTACGGCTAGCGCGATAGTACTTACGACCTCAAAGTAAATAAATCCTTTAAGCCCGATAGAGCCTAGATCTTTCATACTCTCAAGCCCTATGATACCCGAGACTATCGTTAAAAAGATGATAGGGCCGATGAGCGCTTTTAGGGCTTTGATAAAGTAATCGATACCTGGCTTGCTCTGTATGCCTAAATCCGGGAAAAATACGCCCACGGCGATACCGGCTACGATACCGAAAATCACCCAAAACGCGAGATTGGTAAGTAGTCTAACTATAAAAGGTTTTTGCGGCTTTGCCGCGATTGAAGCGTTTTGATTCAAGAAATGTCCTTTAAAATTTTAATAAATCGCATAAAACGAAATCGCGCGGATTATCAGAGCTCAAACTGCCGCTCGATTTTTATTAAATTTACAAACTCTCCAAAATTTCGATTGAGTTTATCTTATCGCCTTGCCTGATGCTATCTAGAGTCTTTAGGCTCGCTTCGTTCACGATCTGTCCAAACACCGTATGCACGCCGTCAAGGTGCGGCTGCGCGCTGTGACAGACGAAAAACTGACTACCGCCCGTGTCGCGTCCGGCGTGCGCCATAGATAGCGTCCCTCGTTTGTGCTTGTGCTTTTGTCCTACGCACTCACATTTGATGCGCCAGCCCGGCCCTCCGGTGCCCGTACCGTGCGGACATCCGCCCTGGATCACGAAATTTGGGATCACGCGGTGAAAATTTAACCCGTCATAAAAGCCGCTTTTAGCTAGCTGGGCGAAATTCGTCACCGCTTGCGGCGCTTCGTCGCCGTAGAGCTCGAGCTTCATATCGCCTTTTTCCGTGTGGATAACGGCAAATTTGAGCTTAGCAAGCTCGGCCGCGTCGATGTCGTAGATTTTTAGTTCGTCGTTTCTCATTTTGTTCCTTAAATTTATTCGATATTTGTATAAACCGCTTGCACGTCGTCGTCTTCTTCGAGCTTATCAAGCAGTTTTTCTACCTCGCTCATTTGCTCTTCATTTAGACTTACGGGCGAGTTTGCGATGTATTGTAGGCTTGCTTTTTTAGCCTCTAGCCCCAGTTTTTCGATACCTTCGCTAAGAGTTCCAAAGCTCGCGTAATCGCCGTAGATATAAAGTACGCCGTCTTCCTCCTCGATCTCGGTTAGACCAAAGTCGATAAGCTCTAGCTCGATCTCGTCAAGCTCTTTTGCGGGTATATCAAGCTCAAAAACGCTCTTTCTAGTAAACATGAAATTTAGGCTTCCGCTAGGCAAAATTTCGCCACCGTTTTTGCTAAATATCGCTTTGACGTTTGCGACCGTGCGAGTCGGGTTATCGGTAGCGCACTCTACGATGATTTGCACGCCGTGAGCGCCCTTGCCGTCGTAAAAGATAGTCTTGATATCCGCGCTATCCTTACCGCTGGCGCGTTTTATCGCCGCGTCGATGTTATCTTTTGGCATATTTTGCGCTTTGGCCGCTGCTATCGCGGCGCGAAGTTTCGGGTTCATATCAGGTTCGGTGCCGCCCTCTTTGGCCGCTACTGTTATGGCTTTTGCGAGTTTTGGAAAAACCTTACTCATCTTGTCCCAGCGCGCTTCCTTCGCGGCGCGCCTATATTCAAACGCTCGTCCCATTTCGTTCCTTTAAAAATTTTTTCCCAATTATATCTAAAAAAATTTTGCATTTTTTTAAAAAACGCGAGGTTTTGAGCGTATTAGCAAAAAATTTAGCTTTAAGTCCTATAATCCTCGTATGATTTTAAATGCCCGAAAAGACGACGCCGCGCGCTGCATAGAGTTGTTAAATTTAGCCATGGAGGAC
>CAURKB010000024.1:0-19946 GCA_963525315.1 uncultured Campylobacter sp.
CTCATAAATGCCGTAGCCACCGCACCTATCGCGCCCGCGCCCTGGATAAATCTACCCAAAATCATCGTGTAGATATCGGTAGCGACCGCGCAGATAGCAGCTCCGGCGATAAAGACGAGTAGACCTGCTAGCATCGAGTTTTTACGCCCGAAGCGGTCTGAAATATAGCCGAAAACCACCTGAAACGCGATCTGCGAAATCGCGTAAACGCCGATGAGAACGCCTACTAAAAGCTCGGTCGCACCCTCAAGCTCGAGCGCGTAGACGCTGATAACTGGCAAAATGATAAAGAGTCCGAAAAATCTGCTGCCGATGATGAAAGATAGGGGCAAAGCGCTTTTTACTATCATAAATTTCCTTTTTTAAAAGGAGTGATTTTACCCGAATTTTGATAATACGTAAATTAAAGCCGAATTTGATAAAATGCGCGGGTTAAAAAATAGCATAGCGAAGTATTTTTGATTATTTTTACGGTTGCGTAGATGAAATTTTGCGTAGGCTAGGCGCGTAGCCTGCCGAGCGAAATTTTAGCAAGCTACGTAAAAAGAACCAAAAAGACAAGCTAGAAAAAGGAAAAATTTTGAAAATAGTTTTAGCAACATCTAACTCCGACAAAGTACGCGAAATAAAAGATTTTTTAAAAGATTACGAAATTTACGCATTGCGCGAAATTTGCGAGCCGTTTGAGATCGTCGAGGACGGCGCGACTTTCGCCGCAAACGCGCTAATCAAAGCTCGCGCCGTGCACGCAAAACTGTGCGAGCTAAATTTGGCGGACGAGTTTATCGCGCTAAGCGACGATAGCGGCATCAGCGTGGAGGCTCTTGGCGGCAGACCCGGGATTTACTCGGCGAGATTTAGCGATATGAACGAGTCGGGGCAGATAACTGGCAAAAGCGCGACCGACGCTAGCAACCGCGCAAAGCTGATCTCGGAGCTAAGAGCGCTAAATTTGACTAGCTCGCCCGCGTTTTACACTGCCTGTATCGCGGTTAGCTCAAAGTTTGGCGACTTTACGGCGCACGGCTTTATGCACGGCACTGCGATAAACGAGGAGCGCGGTAGCAACGGCTTTGGCTACGACAGCCTCTTTATCCCCAAAGGCTTTACACAGACTCTGGGCGAGCTAGATGAGGGCACGAAGCTAAAAATCTCGCATCGCTCAAAGGGGCTGGAACTCATAAAATATGTGCTAAAGATGCTTAACAAAAATTTATCCAGCAGATAGTAAAATCACCGAAATTTTATTGCTTATGATGCGGCGCGCTTTGCGATAAATTTTATAAATTTGCGCAGTGCGGGCGAAATTTAAGGAGATACGATGAAAAAAGTTTTGTTTGCGGTGCTGGCTTTGGCGGCGACGCTTTTCGCACAGGAAGGCATAGAGCGCGTTTCGGCGATTACGCAGGTTTTTAGCGAGGGGCAAAAACTTACAGCAGCAGCGGTTAAATTTAGCGAGTCCATCGGCGCAAGCTCACTTAGTCTAAATAGTTTTAAGGTAAAAGATAGAAATATCTCTAAAATTTATACAAACGACGAACCGCGTCCGAGCGCCAAACCAAAGAGCGGCAAATTTGTCATTATCGAGCTTGATCCTAAAGACGCCGCCGCGCAGCTTTTTATAAAGGCTGGCAACGTAAAAGAGGCAAAGATCGTCCTTGAGCAAACCGAGCCCATAAGGGCGCTAGGCGGTAAAATTTACCCACCTGCAACGGCGCTAGAAAATGATGAGACGATAAATTTGATCGTTGATGATTTTAAGCAGTTCGAGTTTTATGATCTCGCCACCGGCGTCACGCTAAAATATAACCTCTTTATTCCGAAAAACTACGACGCAAGTAAAAAATATCCGATGGTGCTCTTTATGCACGATGCGGGGCCGCTTAGCGAGGATGCTAAAACGACGCTTTTGCAAGGAAACGGCGGGACGGTATGGGCTAACGAGGCCGATCAGGCAGAGCATCCTAGCTTTGTGCTCGCGCCACAGTATAGCGTGCAGGTCGTAAATGACGAATCAGAGGCTACGCCCGAGCTCGAGGCTACTGTCGCTTTAGTAAAGCATCTAACTCAAATTTACGCGATCGACGGCAATAGAATCTACGCCACCGGTCAGTCCATGGGCGGAATGATGACTATAGCGATGAATGCCAAATATCCGAATCTCTTTGCCGCGTCCTACCTTGTGGCGTGCCAATGGGATCCCAGCGTAACGGCGAGCATGGCGAAAAATAAAATTTTCATCCTCGTTTCGCAGGGCGATAAAAAAGCCTTTCCCGGTATGAATGCCATAACGCAAGTACTAGCTAAAAACGGCGGCAAGGTTGCTAGAGCACAGGTAAACGGCGAGGATAACACGGATAAGCTCAATGCTGCCGTAAGAAATTTGACCGCAAAGGGTGTGAATATAAACTATATGAGCATCACGGCGGGCACGATACCTGATCTGCCTGCGGGAAATCCGGGGAGCGAACATGCCTATACATGGAAAAAGCTCGCTTATAATATAAAAGCCGTAAGAGAGTGGATATTTTCGCAAAGCTTGGAGGTGAGCGAGCGCGAAGAGCAGGCCCTAAAAGCAGCGGCAAAGGGCTCGCTAAAGGCGATGGAGCAGCTTAGCAATCTCTATCTTTTCGAGAAAAAGGAGTATGAAAAGGCACTGTTTTGGTCGCAAAAAGCCGCAGATAAAGGAAGTGCGAGAGCCTAGGCAAATCTGGGAGCGATATATCTGAATGGATACGGCGCGCCTCGCGACTACGCAAAGGCCCAAAGGCTTTTAAAATCGAGCTCGGCAAGGGATGATATGAAAGCACCGCGCTATTTGGGCGAAATTTACGAGCAAGGTTTGGGGGTAAAGCAAGACTACAAGAAGGCGGCGGAATTTTACGCGCTGGGCGCAAAAAGAGACGATCTGGCATCGCAGTATCGCCTCGGTAAGCTTTACGAGCAGGGCCTTGGCGTCGCGCAAAGTTACCAAAAAGCGATGAGCCTATATCTTAAGGCAAACGGCAGGTTTGATCACGTCACGGCGCCGGCATTTAGCGCGATCGGCGATCTATATGCAAACGGCCTTGGCGTCGAGAAAAATCAAAAAGAAGCTCAAATTTGGTACGAAAAGGCGGCTAAAAGTCTAGAAAACGACAAGCAAAGTCGTTAAATTTTACTTGCAACCCCTTTAAATTTGCCGTCCCTTAACGCTAGCGCGGTATAATCGCGCAAATTTAAAATTTGAGATAAAGATGAATCTGGTTTTATTCGACTTTGACGGGACGATCACGCGCGATGATTCGCTACTCGAGTTTATCGCTTACGTCGTGGGATTTAAGAAATTTTTTCGGGGGATTTTTTGGCTTTCGCCCGTTTTGATCGGTTATAAGCTAAAAATTTGCAGCAACAACTACGCTCGCAGGCGGCTGATGACGTACTTTTTCGCTGGTATGAGCGCGGATAAATTCGCTCAAATTTGCAAAAAATACTCAAATACGCACATCGAGGATATCGTGAAATTTTCTGCGATGGCAAAGATCGCCGAGTATAAGGCAAACGGCGACAAGGTCGTGATCGTGACGGCGTCGCTCGAGGACTGGCTAGCTCCGTGGTGTCAGGCGCAGGGGCTTGAGCTACTGGGTACTCGCATCAAGAAAAAGGGCGGCGTGATAACGGGCGAGATAGACGGAGCCAACTGCTACGGCGCGGAGAAGGTGCGCCGCGTGCGCGAGGCGTATGATACGGACGCCTTTGAGCGCGTGATCGCATACGGCGACAGCAGAGGCGACAAGGAGATGCTGGAGTTTGCCGACGAGGCGCATTATAGGGCGTTTGAGTGAGAGGGTTAGCGACTGCGAAAACTGCAGACTAGCCGTAAATTTAAAAGCTTTAAATTTGAGCATTTATGCGGCAAAATTTATCTCTAGCGCGTTTTTGCGGCGCAAATTCGTTGCTCATGATTTAAAGTCTGCTTGCGTTTGCGATTTTATGGTTGCTTGGATAACAAGGATTTAGCGGTCATAACCTGCATATTTAGTTTGATAGCGCGCTAATTGCTGTAAATATTTTATTAAAATCCTTCTATGGCTAAATTTCAAGAGGTTTATGCGCCTAAGGTTTTACTTTTTGTGCGACAGCAACCAAAAAGATTATAAAGTCCTAGCACGGTTTTTAAAAATAAAACGCCTAAAATTTCGCTGCGCAAACGAGATTTAAGATTGCGGTTTGATTCTAGGCTGATACGCCTGGTAGATGATGCTAGTTTGAACTCGTAAAGTATGAAATTTATAAATACGAGCGTTTTAAAATTAATGACAATAAATATAGTTAATTTGCGCTATTTTTTAAATTTCAAAGCCTTATTGGGTGCCCGCGTAATTTGCTAGATTGCAGAATAGTTCGTTATAAATTTAAAATTTTCTCCTATCTTTGATAATAAAATTTTTAAATCACCCCTAACCTTGTTGTTTTTTACTAAAACTACAAAATAACAATAGATACCCTGATTTATTTTGCTAAGTTCCATAAATTTATCAAAATCCTTCTTGATGCTTATGATTTTATTTACACCCTTTTTATCGGGAAAATTTTTTATTGAATTATTTTCCATAGCATCTCCTTAAAAAGCTAAATTTTATCGGTATAAATTTGCTAATGCGGCTTGATGACTAAAATTTAGAGCGAATGTTAATCATAGACTTAAACTATGTAGTCCGCTTGAATTTACCCGCTTCGATTTAAATGGCCGCTAAATTTCAGCCGCCGTCCATTCGCCTAAAATTTTACTAAAATCGTCTATCATCGTCTTAAAGTCGTATTTTAGCTTGTTTTGTTTGCGCGCGATCTGTTTTAACGCCGTTAAAAAATACTCGCTTATTTTTTGCTTTTGCTCTGCGTGCGAAAGCTCGCTAAACTCGCGCTCAAAATATATCTGCGCGCCCGTTTTGCCCGTATCTTTTCTAAACGGCGCATACTCGAATCTATTTCGCAGATAGTAGCCACCCGCGCTACGCTCCTCCTCGCTCATCATCTCGCGCAGTAGCTCCCAGGCGCGCTGCGAGCTTAGGCGCGGCTCATCCGGCGCTATGATGTAGTTCGTGCGGTAGTACTCGTCGTTAAAACTAAACGAGCAGTCTAAATTTATATAATTTATCTCGCTGCCGTAAATTTTAGGCCTCATTTTGGCGTTTAGCGCGGGCTGGAGCTCCTTAAACAAGCTATCTATCACCGCGCGCGAGTTCTCGTAGCAGTTTTTGATGCCGATTGAGACGCGGATGGGATTTTTGGGTATCCAGTTGCGCTGGCTAGCTAGCTTGACGTCTTGGATTTGCTCTTTTACGGGGCGTTTTAGCGTTTTGCCGTTGTCGTCCGGACTAGGGTTAAAAAACGTCTCGTTATCTTGCATGCTTAGCCCCGTTTTGCGCTTTGACCAGTGCGCTTCTACAAAGCGCGGTTCGCCGCTAGCGTTTAAAAAATAGGTCATATACTGCCCGTTAAAATATCTACCGCGAAGAGCTTCTAGGCTCTCGCGCTCGCCCCAGCCCGTTATCGCTAGGCATTCGCAGATTTTTACGGCTTTGTTCCACTCGCTAGCGTTTTGATAAAAGGCGTATCGGTCAAATTCCGCCAGCAGAGGCTCGCGCATTAAATTTAAGCCCTTTTCGCGCAAAAAATTTTCTAGCTCCCCAAGGCCTTCTATCGCGTAAATTTTTTCTAAAATTTCATCCATTTTTTTCTTAAATTTCGACTTTAAATTCCATCTTTTTTATCTTTTTATTATCTAAACCGTATGGCTCTAGCACGCGGTTTAGATTTGTAACCACGTAGTTTTCGCCGTCTTTTAAAAAGCGCTGCGAGAGGGCTTTTAGATGAGGTAGCAGTCGCTCGTCCGTCAGTCCGCATACGGCTTGCAAGGCGGTCGTCACGACGTAGGGCTTCTCGTCGCTTAGTCCTAAAATCAGCGTTTTTAGATATTTGCTTTTATTTTTCAGCTGCCCTAGCGCATAAAAGCACGTAGCGCGAATGGAATAATTAGAACTAGTCGCAAAATGCTCGATCTAAGCTCCGTAGTCAAGCTTGGCGTTTTCTAGCAAATACTTATAAAATCTAAACGTCTGCGCCGCGCGCTCTTCGTCCTTTTGGTTTAGGATTTGAGCGGCGTTTTCGTCCGCTATGGACATAAACTCCCTGCTAGCGGTCTTTTTGTCCTTTGCCCACCAGTGAATGATTTGTAAAAAAAGTAGATAATCAATCTGCGCAAGACGCGCTAGATAGGCCTTACCCCGCGCAAAATCGTTTGCGCATAAGATATTAGCAAGCTTCGCAAAATCCTCGCTATATGCCTCGTTTTTGATAAAACTTTCTATCTTATCTAAAATTTGCGTCTCAAAGCGAGGAGCTTTATGCGTCAAAGCATCAAGGCAGTCGTTTTTTAGCTCCGTGTCGCCTCTGTTTCGCGCCTCTTCGTAAATTTGCAAAAGCTCGCTCGCGCTGCCGCCCATATAGTAGCCAAACCAGCCGACGCTGTCTTTTAGCTCGCCCGATATCACCTCGTCTAGCCACCTTTCGTACCAGTCTAGGAAATTTGACTCAAACGCAAAAACGGGCTTACATAGGTCAAAGTCTAAATTTACTATCCGTCCGCGAAACTCGCCCTCTATCACGATAGCGGTTTCAAAGCTGCAGCCTTGCGTGCCGATTAGCAGTACGCCGCCTAGGATTTTTTCTTCCTCGCTTTCTTCGTCGTCGCACTCTTGCTCGTACGCAAAGCCTTCTATAGCTCTCCACTGCTCATCGCTCATTTTAGGGCGCAAAAGACAAGGATTTGCTAGATACGGCGCGCTAAATTTTAGCGCGTCTTTTATGGGGTAGATGCCGTAAAAAGGCCCCGGCGCGCTACCGTCAAAGCCGCCTCCGCCGTCAGCGATCTCTAGCAAAAAGGCTCTAAAATGGGCGGGCAAGCTTACGCCGTATTTTTTCTCTAGCGCGGCTAAGGGCTTTTCTGCGCTCGGCGCGGTGAGGGCGTATTTGTGGTTACTTGCGCCGAAAACTTTTAGTTCTTTGTCCGCTTTTTTAGCTATTTTTAGCTTTTCTTTGATGCGGTTTATCTGCTCTTTCATTTTTACCTTTCGTTTGCGCTAAATTTACGCTTGCGTTTTACAAAACCGTGTCAAATTTACGCCCGGTTTTTTGCCGGCTTTTGCCTTGGCTCCCGCGCGTTTATATGCTATTTATCCTAGCCTCAAAAGCTAAATTTACTCAAATTTAGACCATTTTCAGCACTTCGACTATCTCGCCCTTTGCGATAAACTCGGTCTCTTTCGGGATGATTAAAAGCGCGGCATCGTTTGTTAGGTTATTTACGATTGCCGAGCTGCCCAGCTTCTTGCCGTCTAAATTCACGTAAATTTTGCCATCGCGATTTACTAAATTTACCGCCGTAAACTCCAAAAACGGCGAGCGCTTTTTGTAGTCCTCGTCCATGATCGCCGTGATTTTGGGCTCGCTAGCGCCAAACCACGCGTTTAGCAGCACGCGCACGTATAGCACGCACATCACCATCGCCGAGTACGGGAAGCCCGGCAGAGCAAAAATGTATTTTTCGCCCGCTTTTGCGACCTTGATGTGGCGGCCCGGTTTGATCGCGGCGCCGTCGATGATAATGTCGAAATTTTCGCCCAGCGCGCCTTTTACGAAGTCATAGTCGCCCATGCTGATGCCGCCCGTGGTGACGAGTACGTCGGCTGATTTTAGCGCGCGGACGATGGCGTCTTTTACGAGCTCGGCGCGGTCGCGCACTATCTCGCACAGCACGGGTTCGCCGCCCATTTTACGCACCATGGCCGCGATGCCTACGTGGTTTGAGCTGTGGATCTGCGCGGCGTTTTCTAGCGGCTCTCCGAGGTCTTTTATCTCGCTTCCCGTCGCCAGCACCGCGACTCGCGGCCGCACGAATACGCTAACGTTAAATATCCCAAGCTCGGCTAGCAGCGCAGTCTCAGCGTAGCCTATCGTTGCGCCTTTTTTGATTAGGATTTCGCCTTTTTTGTAGCTTTCGCCGACCTCGCGCACGGCAAAGCCACTCGGCACGGGTTTTTTGATGAGGATTTTGCCGCCTGATACCTCGACGTTTTCGACCGGGATTAGCGTGTCGGCGCCTTCGCTCATTAGCGAGCCGGTGAATGTTTTGACACATTTTACGCCTTCTACTTTTAGCCCTTTGTCGCTGCCTGCGGGTAGGTCGGTGATGAGCTCAAGCTCGCTTAGACCCTCTTGCCATGCAAACGCGTAGCCGTCCATCGCCGAGACGGGACGCTCCGGGTAGTTATCCTGCGCCGCGATATCTACGGCGATACGGCGATCAAGTGCCTGCGTGAGAGTGACCTTTTCTACGCGGTCCCACGGAGCCAGCGTAGAGCGTAAAATTTCAAGAGAGGCCTCGTAACTCATAAATTCTTTCATTTTTTATCCTTTTTTGATTCCCCAGCTCGGCTGGATTTTAAATAGTTTTCGGCTAGGATACTCGGGTCACGGAGGACCGGTCCGCTCCCGTCGTATCCGCCGCAAACTATTTAAACTACACGCAATCCGTCTGGAATATTTCTGCCGATTTTACTAAATTTAATCGTAAATTATGCTAATAAAGCACAGAAGTTTATTATCAAGCCTGCAAAAAGCGTACAAATTTAGTTATAATAGCTCTTAAATTTAAGCAAAGGACAAGCTTTGAATCAAATCGCTAAAACTCCACAAGACGTCGTTGCTCTACTTATCGAAAAAAGGAAAGAATTTGATGATCCGAAAGAATTTATCGTATCGTTTGGCAAGGACGAACTGGGCGAGTTTGAAAAGCTAAACGGCGATATGGATATGAAGGTCGGCGACTTGCTTAGCATGAGCCAAAGCGTGGGAAGTTCGGTCGGCGAGTCGCTAAAATCGGTCAAAAAATACTCCGCCGAGCTCATAAAAGCAAGCGATAAGATAAAAGAGAGCGGACTGGGCGCGAAATTTATAAATTTCTTGCTCGGCAAAGACCTAGCCGCCGAACTGGCTAGCAAATATCAAAGCGTATCAAGCTTGTTTGAAGAAATCACAGCAAATTTAAAGCACTCGATAAATGTTTTAGAAGCTAGAAACGCCGAAATATCCGAGAAACAAAAGGAACTCTCGCTCATCATCGAAAGCCTAAAAGGCAAGATAGAAATTTTAAGCAAAACAGACGAGCTTATCGAAAATTTAGCGGCAAATCAAACGGATGAGGAGCAGAAAAAATTTCTCCTCGAAGAGGCGCTATTTTACATCCGTATGCATCTGCAAAATTTGCGTCAAGTGCTAGTCGTGATGCAGCAAAGTCTCGCAAACTACGCTACTATCAAGCACAATAATTCGCTTTTAAGTTTCGCCACGCAAAACACGATCACCACTAGCATCACCGCGCTAAAAACCAACGTCTACATCGCAAGCGCCGCGCAGGAAGGCAAAAAGCAGCTAAAAGCGGTTTCTGAAATGGACAAGCTAGCTAGCGACATCATCCTAAAAAACGCGCAGGACGTAAACGATACGGCTACGGACGTGATGGCAAAGGTCGCAGGCGGCGCGCTAGATAACGAGAGCCTCGAAAAAGCGATAAATTTAATGATAGATTCGCTAGATAAGATAGAAAATTTCAAAAACGAGGCGCTGCCGAAGATGAAGGAAAATATCGCTAAAATCGCACAGATGAGTAAGACGCTAGAAAGCAAGGTAAATAAGCTAGAAAAAATCGAGCAAAGCGACGTGTATAGCATAGAATAAAGCGGAGCTAGGGTCAAATTTGACCTCGCAAGCGGCAAATTTAAAAAAAGGTAAAAAATGGATCAAATTTTAGAGCTTCTTGGCAACAATCTTATATTTTCCGTTCCGCTGGTTATCGTTGTAGTTTTTGCCTTGTTTGAGGTTATTTTGATGATGACGGGATTTTCGGTGCTTGAGCCGCTAAACGGGCTGTTTGACGGTGTTGGGGGTATCGATGCTCCGGGTGCCGAGCTGCTAGCGTGGGCGAACAAGGGCGGCGTGCCTAGCACCGTTTTTTACGGGATTTTGTTTATGAGTTTTGGAGCGTGCGGGCTTTTTATCGTTAGCGTTTTTTACGGCTTAGCCTCGCCTGCGTGGTATATGAGCGCGGTTATCGCCGCGGTTTCGTTTTTTGTCGCTTTGGCTTGGACTAGATGGGTGAGCTTGCTTGCGGCAAAGTACCTGCCTCAGGTGCAAACGTCGGCCTTTAGTAAAAAGGAGCTTCTTGGCTGCGAATGCGAAGTAAAGGACTATAAAATCACAAAAGAGCAAGGCGGAGACGTCAAGGTCACGGATAAAAACGGCAAGGAGCGTTTCGTCTTTGCAAGGGCTGCCGATGAAAACGAGCTTGTAAAAGGCGATGTCGCGCTCATCGTTAGAATCGAAAAAAATAACTTTTACGTCAGGAAAAAATCATAAATTTAATCAAAGGAGAGTGGTATGAATATTGACGGGATGACGTCTTTAGCCGTATTTGTCGGCATAGGACTCTTTTCTATCGTTATCTTAGGTATCGTCTTTTCAAGACTTTACCGAAAGACGACAAAGGAGCTTACGTTCGTGCGAACGGGATTTGGCGGCGAAAAGGTCGTCGTAGACGGCGGCGCGCTGATACTGCCGATACTGCATGATTATATCGACATAAATATGCAGTCGATGAAAGTCACGGTTGCTCGCTCTAAAAGCGATAGCTTCATAACCAAAGATAGGATGCGCGTAGATATCACGGCTGATTTTTACATCAGAGTGGGCGAGGATAGAGAGTCTATCTCTCGCGCGGCGCAGACGCTGGGTAAAAAGACGGTCGATCTAAGAGAGCTAACCGGGCTGATAGAAGGCAAGCTCATAGCCACGCTCCGCTCGGTAGCAAGCTCGATGGAGATGAAGGAGCTACACGAAAAAAGAGATGAATTTAGCTCGCAGGTAAAAAACGCTATCGAAGCCGACCTATCTAAAAACGGCCTTCAGCTAGAGTCAGTTTCGCTTACATCGCTTGATCAAACGGCAAAAGAGTTTTTTAACGAAAACAACGCCTTTGACGCGGAGGGTTTAACAAGCCTAACGCAAACCATCGAGGAGCGTAAAAAGCTACGAAACGATATCGAGCGCTCGACCGAGGTGCAAATCGCGCAGAAAAACTACGAAACGCAGTCGGAGAAATTTGAAATCCAAAGAAAACAAGCCGAGGCCGAAGCCACGCAGCAAACAAAAATAGCAAATTTCCAAGCCGAGCAAGAAGCGCTAAGGGCAAAAGAGGCTGAAAGTAGGCGCAAAGAGGCCGAGGAAGCCAAAATCGTAGCAAACAAAGCTATTGAAGAAGCTCAGATAAATAAAGCTCGCGCCATCGAAACGGTCGAGATAGAAAAGGCAAGAGCCATCAGAGAAGCCGAGATCAACAAAGAAAAAGCAGTAGAGCTGGCAAATCAGAGCAAAAACATAGAAATCGCCAAAAAAGTCGAAGAGGAGGCTGCGGCTAAAACGCTAGCCAACGAGAAAAAGGCGCTAGAAGCCGCGTCTTTTGAAAAGATCAAAACGTCATCCGAGACCGAGCAAGCAGAGCGCGCTAAAAAGCTAGCGCTAATCGAAGCGCAAAAGGAAGCCGAGCAGCTCTCTATCGAAAAAACCGTCGCCGCAAAGGCCGAAAAAGAAGCCGAGGAAAACCTAGCTGAAGCTGCTAAAATCAAAGCTATGGGTGCAAGCGAAGCGCTAAAAATCAAGGCCACCGCAGAAGCCGAAGCTATAAAGATAACCGCCGAAGCTAACAGGCTAAACTACGAAGTCGAAGCCAAGGGTAAAACCGAGATAAATAACGCCGAAAACATCGTTTCTGCGGAGATTTTGGAAAATAGATTTAAGCTTGCATTGGTCGAGTTTATGCCGCAAATCATCGCCCAGGTCGTAAAACCGGCTGAGAAAATCGACTCTATCAAAATCGTGCAAATGGCAGGCCTTGGCGGCGCAAACCAGGGCAGTGCGGGCTCAAATGCTAGCAGCGGCGTTAGCAACGCGGGCGCATCGCTATCAGATCAAATCGTAAATGCGTCTTTAAACTATAAAGTAAATGCGCCCATAATCGACGATCTAATGAAGCAAGTAGGCATCGACCTAAACGGCGGGATACAAAATATCGCTCAGCCTCTACGCAGCGCCGAAAAGTTAGGTAGCGCCTCTGATTTAAACGGCTCCGAGCAAAAATCTAATGCGGCAAAAGGCGGAAAATAACTTAAACATAAGGCTCGTAAATCCAGCACTCGCCGGTACGCGACGCCGCTACGGGTTTTGAGCCAAAATTTTAAAAACTAGGCAATAATGATAAATACGGATAAATTTAAATCGTAAATGGTTTAAATTTATCTTGCGTTGGCGTTTGATTCAAGCTAGCTTAACGGGCTTGGCGTGCGGTTTGATTTGGGCAAAAATTAAAACTATAAGCATGAAATTTGCACGTCTCGTTAGGCGTTTTTGAAATTAGCCAAAAACGGCCAAACAGGGCAAAAACCGCTCGGTAAACGGATGCGGCCAAATTCTTTTAGCAAATTTAGCTTCGTGGTTTTGTCGCTATAGGTTCGCGACCGATTTTTCCAAATAGCTCAAACGGTAAAGACTTACTTAAAATATAAAACTAAAATTTAGCATTAAATTTTATCCTTGCGGCGTTTTTACGTTCGGGTTTTTAAAAGGGCTAAAATAGCGTTTGGGGCAAATTCGGTAAAAATCCTCGTCTATAAATTTACGGCAATCTCTTAAGCAACCAAGCGCTTCTAAATAGTAAATAATCAAAAATCAAAAATAAACAAAAGCCTTCAAATAACTATTTATCACGACGATACGAGGACGATTTGATATTAAATTTGTTTTTGAATTTACCGCAAAGCGGCAAAAGAACCGAAATAGGCGGCTAAATTTATCTAATTCGTATATTTTTGCAGCTTTTCAAAGTCTATTATCAAAATTTCATGCGGCGTGATGCGCCTGATGACGTCTTCTTTTATGAGTTCGTTAAATGCGGTGCTGGCGCTTTGGCGCTTTAAGCCCACGAAACTAGAAAGCACCTTAAGCGAAAACGGTAAAAAGACGTATCTGTAGCCGTTTTGGGTCAAATTTTGCTCTGCGGCAAGCTCGATGAGGAAGTTTGCTATGCGGCCTTTGGCGCTTTCAAAGAGTATGGATTTTATGATTTGGTGTTGTAAAAGCGCGATATTTGCGAGCGAGTCGACATAGGCCTTTGCGAAACGCTCGTTTTTTAGCAGTTCGCCGACGTCGCACACGTCGATAAAGTAAATTTCGCTATCTTCTAAAATCTCCAGCGCGCAGGCGTCGCTTAGGATCGTGATGTTGTCTTTTTGCAGGTTATAAAGGATAAATTCCTCGCCGTCCTCGAAAAACGCGAGCTTGCCGGAGCCGCTTTTAAATATCGCGACGCTGATGCCTTCAGCGTAAACCGTGCTGCCTTTAGTTAGGACGCGGCGGTTAAATTTAGCGATTTCGTCATTGCTTAAAGATGAGACGACGTTCGTTTCTAGTAGTCCTAACCTTGATCTTTTCACGTTTTTACCTTAAATAAACTCGTATTTTAGCCTACGCAATATTAAATAACATTAAAATTTATTATCCCCGCGAGTAAATGGCGCTTAAAGCTAAAAAGCAGACTAGTTAAAAGAACGAAATTACGTATCCTTAAATAAAAATATTAATCCTTAAATCAAATTTATGCTTACAGCCGCGCAAAGCCGTCCGGGTGTATCGCGGGTATAAACTGCGGCGCCGATTTTACCGCGCAAAAGGGTTCGTAAAGGACGGCAAGTTTTGCTTAAATGGATTTTTTGAAAAGATTTCAAAGCCCAAAGCGCTTAAGCCTCCAGGCGGCAAAGCTAAAGAGCATCTACGATAAGCGCAGTAGGCTTAAAAGCGGGTTTTACGGGGATTTGCGATTTTTAGCGGATAAATTAAATCCGCCGCTAAAATGCCACCAAGCAGGTAGTTTGCTCTAGCTTTGCTGGCTTAGATTCCCCGCGCCAGGGCGGCAACGACGCGGAGCGCTATGTTTAGCGGCTTTAAATTTAGCGCGTATTTGCCCAAGCTAGCGCCTTTTGCTAGGTTGCTTACGCTAAATTTTACCGCCGTGCGCCTATTTTTTACAGCTCTTGCTTTGCCTCTTTTTAGCTGCGAAATTTGGGTTAAATTTATCCTTTTATGAGCCTAAAATCGCTAAAATCGCTAAAAAATTTAAAGGCTAAAAATGTTTAACGGACTAATTCGCGAGATCGCGCAGGTTGCGAGCTATTCGCAAAATACCCTACGACTAAAAGCCGCATACCGCCCGAATTTAGGCGATAGCGTCGCGGTAAACGGCGCGTGTCTTAGCGTGACGGGGCTGCACGCAGACGGCTTTAGCGTGGAGCTTAGCGCTGAAACCAGAGCGCACATCGCGACGGAAAATTTGCGCGGACGCGTGCATATCGAGCCTGCGATGCGGCTAGCCGACCGCGTGGACGGACATCTGCTGCAAGGCCACGTAGACGCTATCGGAGAGGTCGCGCGCATAGAGCGGCGCGAAAACGGGGTTGATTTTTATATAAATTTGCCCTCCGGCGTCATGCCTTTGATGGCGAACAAAGGCAGTATCGCAGTCGAGGGCGTGAGCCTCACGATCAACGAAGTTTTGCTTGCAGGCGTGCGCCTCACGATCATCCCGATCACCTTTCGCGAGAGTTTGTTCGGCGAGTTTGAGCCGGGACGCCGCGTAAACGTAGAAAGCGACCTGCTCGCGCGCTACGTAGCTAGGCAGCTGGAGTTTGGTCGCGGTGCCCAAAACGGCGGCAAAAGCGAGATTAGCTGGGACGAGTCGCAGCACATCGTGAGCCTTTATTAGGCTTTTGCGAAGCAAAATTTATAGCTTGCGAATTTAACTTGCAAAACCGCACTCTATACGGAGCGGACGGTGACGAAAAAGGAAAAAATGAAGCGGGAAATTTTAGACGTAGTTTTTGAAAGCGAGCGCTTGAAGCTTGGCTTTACGACGCGATTTGGCGGCGTAAGCGAAGGGGCGTACGAGGGGTTAAATTTAGCGGACCACGTCGGCGACCTGCCCGCAAACGTCGCTAAAAATCGTGAAATTTTAGCCGCTGCGCTCGGCACGGCGCCTTTTAATCTAAAATTTATGCGTCAAATTCACTCAAATCGCGTGGAAATTTTGAGGGATTTAAAGGACGAGTTACCGCCTTGCGACGGCGTGATAACAGCGCTTAGAGGCGTTACGCTTTGCGTTTTGGTCGCCGACTGTTCGCCCGTTTTGATTGCGGACGAGAGGCGGGACGTGGTTGCTGCCGTGCATGCGGGCAGAGCGGGGGTAACGGGTAAAATTTGCACGAATGCAGTTAGGCTGATGAAAAGCGAGTTTGGCTGCGAGGCGAGCGATCTGCGCGTATTTGTGGGCGCAAATATTAAGGCGCGAAACTACGAGGTGGGAGAGCTTGATCTTGGCGAGTTTAACCGCTATAAAAAAGATGGCAAATTTGACATGGAGACGGCCTTGCGGGACGAATTTGCGCAGCTTGGCGTAGGGCAAGCGGAGTTTGATCCGCGATGTACGTTTGAAACGCAGGAGTTGTTTTCCTACCGTAGAGACGGCGTTACGGGGCGATTTTGCGGGTTTATCATGAACAAGCCCATGCCTATGAAACGTAAAAATTAAACGCAATTTGCGCGCGTGTTTTAAAGCTCGTTGCGCCGCTATGCTAAACTAGCGAGCGTTAAAATTTATTTGAAAATGTCTAAAATTTTAGCCCTTAACGCCGTAAAATCAGGTATCGGTAAAGCGTTTTAGGCTAAACGAGGCTACCTTTAGGCGTTTAAAAACTCGGGCAAATTTTGGCCGAAATTTAGAGCGCGCGTATCGGTAAGTTTAGTTAAAATTTTTGTTATGTTTACCAAAAAGGGCTAAAATTTAAACCGTAATCTCATAAAAAAGGAGCCAAAATGAGAAAAATTTTAGTTTGTTTGGTTGTTGCCGCGAGCGTACTTTTTGCGGCGCAAACGAGATCCTCAAACGAGATGGCAAGTGTCCCTGCGAGCGCGCCTACAAATTCGGCAAATAAGCAGTTTGAAGACGCGCTAGCAATGTACCGAGTTTCGGACTTCAAAGAGGCGGCGAGACTGTTTAATTTAGCGTGCGAAGGCGGACACGCGCGTGCCTGCTACGACATAGGCGCGATGATCGCTAGCGGCAAGGTCGCAGCAAGACAGCCTGAGACGGCGGCTAAATTTTACGAGCGAGCTTGCAAAATGGGCGATAAGCTTGGCTGCTACGCATTAGCGTACGCTCATCAGACGGGCGCCGGCGCGGTAAAAGACGAAGCGCGGGCGTACGAGCTCTATAAAAACGCATGCGAGCTAGGCCTAGCTAAAGGCTGCAACGAGGCGGGCTACATGAGCGAGCGCGGTATGGGCGTGCAAGCGGACGTCAAGGCTGCGGTTAAATTTTACGAAAAAGCTTGCAAGATGGGGCTAGACGTCGGCTGCGAAAACGCTAAAATTTTAAAGCGTTAGACCGCTAGCGTCATAAATTTAACTCAGGCGTGTTCTTGCGTTTTGCTCTTCGTAAAAATGCGCCCGAGTTTCGCGCTAAATCTAAATGCTTTACTCGCCAAGATACGCTTTATCTTCGTAAAATCGTAAAAATTATTCAAATTTTGCTTTTGGCGATTAAGAGAGCGATTTGGCGTATAAATTTGCAAAATAAAGCCGCAAATCTAAATTTTAAAACCTCTCCTAAAATAAATCTAAATTTTAATCTATTTTTAGCTACAATTTGACATTAAATCTCAAAAACAACCGAAAAGAAAAGCATGAAAACAAGTAAAATTTTATCCGCTGCGATGCTTGCGGGAGCCGTTTGTTCGGCGCAGGCGCATATGTTTTGGGTGGACGGGGCAAACGACGAAAAGACGGGTAAATTCGTCGCAAAAATGGGTTATAGCGACGATTTTCCAAACTACGAGCCTATAATGCAAGAGCGCGTGCATCTTTTTGCACCCGTTACCCTGATCGGCAAAGACGGGCAGAAAAAAGAGCTAGCGCAAAGCGGCGAAAACTACCGCTACGAGGGCGAAAAGCTAGGCAAAGGCACCTATATCCTGCTTGCGCGGCAAAATCCGATGTATTCGCTAAAAAAACGTAGCGACGGCAAGTGGATCATAGGCAAAAATAAGCTTGATCTAAAAGATTTAAGCGACGTGCAAATCTGCCGCCTTATGACGATAACGTCTAAAAAAATCCTAAATTTAGGCGAAGCAGACGACTTCGTCGCTAAGCCCGTCGGAGAGAAAATCGAGATCGTGCCGCTGCAAAATCCGGCCGGTTTTCGCGTGGATAAACCCTTTAAACTGCAAGTTTTGGCTGACGGCAAGCCGCTAGAACGCGCCAAACTAACCGGCACTTTTGCGGGATTTTTAGAGGATAAGCGAGCGTTTTACGGTATGACTGACGCGCAGGGTATCACCGAAGTCGTAGCGCTAAGGCCCGGCTTTTGGGTGTTTGAGGTGATTTATGAAAGGCCTTATCCGGATGCCACAAAATGCGACAAAGAGACGCTAAAAACGACGCTGGGCTTTGATATAAAAGAATAAATCGGCGTAAATTCGGGCTTTGGGTAAAATTTGAGCCCGAATTTACCTTAAATTTCATATAATCGCTTCGTAATCTAACGCAAAAACGAGGAAAAATGCCGTACGAAAATTTTAAATCAAAAAATCCTCTCGCGGCAAAAATCGCCGCAAATGCGAGAAAATTTGACGTCCAGACGCTGCAAAACGAGCAGCTCGTAAATTTGCTTTTAAACGAGAAAAAGATCGAAATCTCTAGCGAGCAAAAAGAAGCCATCGAGCGCATATTTACGGGACTAATGAAGATAGAAGAAAGCGTGCAGCTAAGCGGTTAGTTTGCTAAATTTGACTTCGCCCTCCTAATCTACAAAAATAAAACCCAAGCATCATCCAAGTCGCCGTTTCTCCGCCCAAAACCGAAATATCCTGTTTTTATCAAATTTGATGTAAAATGACGGCGTGACATCGCAGTCAAAATAAGCCAAAAAACGTAAAATTTATAAAAATCCAAAGCAAAGGAGAAAATATGCTGTTACTTAAAAATGCCGATCTATACGCGCCAGAGCACGTTGGCAGGAGCGACGTTTTGCTCGGCGGAGGTAAAATTTTAGCCGTTTCCAAGAGGCTTGATTTTCGAGTTGAGGGGCTTGAAATTTACGACCTAGATGGCAAAATTTTAGCGCCCGGACTCATCGATCAGCACGTTCACATCACGGGCGGCGGCGGCGAGGCGGGTTATCATTCGCGCACGCCCGAAATAACGCTATCTGGGATCATTCGCTACGGCACGACAACGGTCGTGGGCACGCTAGGCACCGACGGATGCACGAGGAGCCTTGAAAACCTCTACTCAAAGGCCAAGGCGCTTGAATACGAGGGCATTTCGACCTTCATCCACACAGGCTCTTACGCGCTGCCTAGCGTCACATTTACTGGCTCCGTCACGCGCGATCTGGTGCTCATCGACAAGGTCATCGGCTGTAAGATCGCAATGAGCGACAACCGCGGCAGCTACCCGACCTCTCAGGAGCTAATTAGGGCCCTGACGCAGATTCGCATCGGCGGCATGATCTCGAAAAAAGGCGGCGTGCTGCATATACATATGGGCGGGCTAGCGGATAAATTTGACCTGATTTTTAGTGTGATCAAGGACTATTCGTTCCCTGTTAATTACTTCTCGCCGACGCACTGCGCGCGGACGAAGGAGCTCTTTGACGAGGCGATCAAATTTCAAAAAATGGGCGGCTACATCGATATCACGAGCGGCGGAAGTAAATTTGCCCCGCTTCACGAAGCTATCGCCTACGGGCTTGCTAACGGGCTAAATTTAGAGCGTCTAACGATGAGCTCGGACGGCAACGGCAGCGTGCCTAGATTTGACGAAAACGGCGCATTGGTCGGCTATGGCTGTGCCTCGTGCGAGACGAATTTAGAGGTCTTGCAAGCCTGCGTGAAAAATAAAATCCTAACCATCCCGCAAGCGCTAAGTATGATGGGCAAAAACGTCGCAAAATACCTAAATCTAGGCGGCAAAGGCGAGATAAAAGTAGGCTTTGACGCCGACTTTGCGGTATTTGACGAAGCTCTAAACCTAGATAGCGTGATCGCGAAAGGGGAGTTTTGCGTAAAAGAGGGCAAGCTAGTAAAAAAGGGATTTTTTGAGTAAATTTAGAGCCAGCCTAATGTAAGCGTGTAAATTTACTCGAATCGGCTATTTGTACGCTATTTGTAAAAATTTAATTAGCACGATTAAATTTGAGTACGTTTGCGCTTTTGGTTAGAAAATTTAGCTTGCGTATTTATTATAAACGCAAACCTCTAGTTAAATTTATTCATTAGATTAGGCTTTACCGAGCGGGTAAATTTGTATGCGGTTTTAGGGACGCTAGGCTTAATCTAGCTTTTACCGTTTTTGCTAGTTATTTCTTATTAGACGTATAACGCAAGGATTATAATCTACGTATAAAAATACTCGGCTTTAAGCCGGGTATTTAGCTAAGCGCATTTGCGGTTAAATTTATCAGGCCGCTTTAAATTTAAATCTATTTTACGAGTCTACATAAGCGTAGCTACTCGTTTTTTAATTTAGCGTTTAGTTTAAAGCTTAAAGCTCTTTTGCGCGGGTTTAGATTCTTTAGATAGCTTGCGGAGTTTTTGGGTAAATTTACGCGTAGGCTAAATATAGTTTTTGGATCGCTTAAGGCGGATTTACGCCTTATAGACGTAAATCCTAAGAGGGGAATTTATTAAGAGTTGGTTATCTCTAGTAGTTTGGTTACGCCGTCGGTATCGGTTATGACGTTTCCG
>CAURKB010000025.1:0-19908 GCA_963525315.1 uncultured Campylobacter sp.
ATTATTATAGGCGCTTAATTCTTTAAATAGCGAGCGTTTTAAGTAATGCTCGCTACTTTAAACCCAATAACTCAAATCAAATTTACTAACTTAACTGGCAAGGCGGAGAGGCTTTGCTGGTTTAAATTTTATCTCGAATTTGTCTTGCTTAGTTAAAAACCAAATTTAACCGTTTTTATCTACCCGCACGAACGCCCAGTGCATAAATTCTTGCCTTGGTTTGTATTTGCCGCTATTAAAATACTCCGCCAGCCGCGCCTCCTCCGCTTCGCTTAGCTCGCCGCCAAGCCCCCAGCGCGTCTTTTGTATGAGCTCCTGCGCGCTTGCTTCTGGACCCGCATGGCACTTAGCTTTTATGTAACTAAGGCTTGGCAAATAGCCCATTTGAAACAAGATGTTTAAAAGATAGACGAAGTCGGGCTTTTGCTCCACCTTACGCCCTATCGCATCCAAAATCTCGTCATCTACGAAGCTTCCGCCGACCTTAAACGTGATGTAAAGCGATTTTTTGGTCTTTGAAAGAAGCTTGTTAAGCGCGGTTTTTAGATCGTCCACCTCAAGGCAGCGCGAGGCCAAAACCACGTCGCATACAGGCACGTCCGACCAGTCGTCCTCAAAGGCTTTTTGCGCAAATTTAATGTTTTGCGCGCCGTGAATTTGAGCGTTTTGCCTGGCAAACTCTAGCATCTTAGGCGAAAAGTCGTAGCCGTAAATTTGAGCCGCTTTTTTAGCTGCCAGCACACTTAGCGCGCCCGCTCCGCACGCAAAATCAAGCAGCGCAGAAACGCCCGTAAAATCGACCTTATCTATAAATTCTCGCGCGTAGGCGCTTTTCATCACGCCCTCGTTGAAGCTAGGCGCCTTTTTGTCCCAATCCGCGGCAATTTTTTTACCAAACGAGCTTCTCACCTTTTGCGCCTTATAAAGTGCGTCAAAGTCGATCTCGTCGTAGTTTGAAGGTAAAATCATAATCTATCCTCGTACTTTTCGTAGTTTATGCCGTAAATTTTATCGATATTTTCGGCATTTATGAGCTGCTCGCTGCGCCCGAAAGCTAAAATTTCGCCGTCTTTTATAAACAGCGTCAAGTTTGAGACGAATTTGGCGTGGCGCGGATAGTGCGTCGTCTGCACGAAGGTGTAGCCATCATCCCCCAGCGCTTTTATCATTTCGAGCAGCTTGATCTGATTGCCGAAGTCCAGCCCGTTGGTAGGCTCGTCCATAAAGATCACTTTCGCGCCCTGAACCAGTGTGCGCGCGATGTAGGCTAGCTGCCGCTCGCCGCCGCTAACCCTCGTGTAGGGTGCGTTTTTTAGATGCGCGATGCCCATCTTTTCTAGCGCCTGCTCGGCTAGCTTTTTATCCGCCGCGCTAAAGCTAGAAAACAGCGGCGTCCTGCACAAAGCGCCCATCAGCGCGACGTCAAAGATGCTGTAGTCGTATGATGGCGCGTGCGTCTGCGGCACGTAGGCGACGAGGGAGGCAAGCTCGCGCTTACCGTAGTCGCGCACGCTTTTGCCCGCGATTAGCACCTCGCCCTCAAATTTTAAAAACCCGAGCATTATGCGAAGCAGGGTGCTTTTGCCGCTGCCGTTAGCGCCCAGGATACTTAGCGTATCGCCCGTCGCGACGTCAAAGCTGATGCCATTTAGCACGGGCTTATCGCGGTACGCAAAGCGCAAATTTCGCACTTCTATCAAATTTTTTCGCATCAAAAGCTCCTCTTGGCGCGGCGAAGCACGATGATAAACATCGGGATGCCAAATAGCGAGGTCACGATGCCGATAGGGATCTCAAAGGTAAAAACGAGCCGCGAGAAGCTGTCGCAAAAGAGCAGAAATATCGCGCCGATCATCGCCGAGCTAGCCAGGACTGCGCGGTTGTCGGCGCCAAATATAAAGCGCGCGATGTGCGGCACGATAAGCCCGATCCAGCCGATAATACCCGCGATCGTCACGCTAAGAGCGCTAACGAAGGTCGCGACTAGGATGATGAAAATTTTAACTCGCGCCACGTTTACGCCCAGGCTCTTTGCCTCCTCCTCGCCAAGGCTTAGCGCGTTTAGGTATTTGCCGCTAAGCGCTAGCAGCAAAACGCCCGCGCACATCGGCAGGATTGAAATCTCTATGAAGCTTTTGGACGCAAAGCCGAGGCTGCCCATCAAAAAATAGGTGATAGCAGGAAGCGCGTCATTGGGATCTGCGGCGTATTTTAGCACCGAAAGTAGCGAGGTAAAGAGCGAGCCGCTGATGACGCCGCCGAGCACCAGCACGATGACGCTACCGCTGCGCGAATACAGTGCCGAGACACCCAGCGCCACGGCCACGGCAAGAAAGCCGAAGCCGAATGTGCTAAGCTGAATGAGGTATTCATTTAGCTTAAAAAACATCCCGACCGCTGCGCCAAATCCCGCGCCGCTTAGCACGCCCAGTATCGAGGGGCTTACGAGCGGGTTTACGAACATCGCCTGATACGCTGCGCCGCTGATCGCAAGGCTAGCGCCGATGAGCACGCACGCAAGTATGCGCGGCAGGCGAATCTCGAGCAAGAGCGTGTGCATGACCTCAAAATCTTTTAAGCTTTCGCCCCGTAGTAGCGCCGTGACGTAGCGCGCATAGTCCTCTGCGCTAAAGCCGTATTTGCCCAGAAGCAGCGAGCCCGCGACGCAAAGCGCCAGCAGCAGGGCTAAAAACGCAAACGCCTTTTTACTCATTTTTCTTTACTCACTCGGCGCGTCCCAAAATTTTATAAATTTGCTCGTCTGTGAGCTCAAGGTCCAAAAATAGCTTGTAAAACTCGCGCGTTTCGGCAACCATGTCAAATTTAAACGCCTCGGGGTAGGTTAAATTTATCAGCCATTTTAGCCCCAAAAACCTCATAAACGAAGGCGGGCGGTCAAACCACGAAAAGGGCTCGCGCGGGATGTAGTAGGCTTTTTTGTTTTTCACCGCGCTTAGCAGCTGCCACTTCGGATCGCCGTAAATTTTATCAAACAGCTCTTTTTCGTAGACGAGGATGATGTCCGGATCGTATTTAACGAGCTGCTCGAAGCTGATTTTTACGCGTCCGAAAGATTTGGCGTTTGGATCCTCGGAGCATTTATGCACGTTTTGCGCGCCTGCTCGCTCGATGAGCGTAGCATGCCATGAGCCTGCGCACTCGGTGGCTAGCCCGTCGCCGCCCTGCGCATAGTAAATTTTTACCTTTTGCAGGTTGTTTTTCTTAATGTATTCCTCGATCTGCGCGGTTAAATTTAACGACTCTTTCGCGTAATTTACGAGACGTGCGGCGCGCTCTTTTTTGCCCGTGATTTCGCCTAAAATTTCAAACCCATCCAGATAATCCTCGAGCTGCACCGCGCTTAGATAGAGCATCGGCTTTTTGATCGAGCCGAAAACCTCGCTCATCTTTTTAGTGTTGCGCGAGCTTGCGTTTACGAGGATGAGACCCGGGTTTAGGCGCAGCAGCATCTCGACGTTTGGAATTTTACCTTGACCGAAAAAGCCGCCCACGACGGGCTGCGCTAAAATTTCTTTTTTAAGATATGGCCGCTCGAAGGCGTTCCACTCGAAATTTACGCCGCTGATTTTAGCGGGATCAAGCGCGTAAAGCATATATAAAAGCGGCGGCGAGCTGGCATAAATTTTAGCGGGCGTGCCTTGCAGCTGCTCGATATTCTCGCTGTTTTGCGCGATGTAGTCTTTGATCTGTTCGGGCGTCATCGCGAAGCAAAAGCCCGAAAACACAAAGAAAAACAACAGAAATTTTTTAAACATTTTTTGCCTTTAAATTTAAAAGAGCTTGCTAATGAATTCTATCAAAATTCATTAGCAAACCAGCTGTAAAAAGCTGGTTTGAGTGATTTAGAATTTATATCTTACGTTTGTAAAGAAAATTCTTCCTTCTTCAGGAAAACCCTCTCTGTACTCGTAGTTTTTGTCAAATAGATTCAATACGCCCGCTTCAAAGCTTAAAGCTTCGGTCGGCTTGTAGGTAAATTTAAGATTAGTTACGCCAAAGCCGGCGGTTTTATGATCTACGTGACCGGCTCTGGTAGGCAGTCTAGACCATAAGCTTGAGCTTAGCTCTTGAGAAGCGTAGACGCTAAATTTCGGTAAAATTTTATAATCTACGTACAAAAACCCTTTATGCTTCGGCAAATCGTAAACTAAGGCGTCTTTGCCGTTTTCTTTATATTTTGCGCTCATATAGGTATAGTTGCCGCCTAGCTCTAAATCGCGCGTCGCAAAGTAACTCGCTCCAATCTCAAATCCCTTGTAATAAGCCCTATCGACGTTTACGGCCATGTCTCTGGTTTGCCCGAATTTAGTAACGCTAGTAGAGCCGATAGCGTCTTTAACCCTTGAGTAAAATACCGCCGTCTCTAATCTCAAAGCCTCGCCGAAATTTCTTTGATAGCCGACCTCGTAGTGATTTGCCGTCTCCGGTTTTAGGTATGGATTTGCGAAAAATCTACCGAATCTTTCGCTATATCTATCTTTCATGCTGGCAAAATAGGTCTTTTTCGCAAAGCTTAGGCTTAGCTCGTCCTCGCCGTCAAAGCTATGCTTGATAGCGGCTTGGTAGTTAAAGGCGTGCTTTTTGCCTACGTCAAACGAAATAAGCTTATAGTTGGCCGGGTTGTTGCGACCGCCGCCTCCTCCTCCGCCGCCGCGGAATTGGATATAGTCCTCGGCTTTTACGGCGTCTCTAACGTCGTAGCTAACGCCTAAAATCAATCTGGTAAAATCGCTAAATTTGTAAGTATTTTCAAGCGCAAAGCTATAAGTCTTATCTACAAAGGTAACGGTCGGTTCGGTACCGAACCTCCCCGTATAATGAACCCTATATCCCGAGTGTTTGTCGCGTTTGTAGTTTGCGGCAAATTTAAGCGTATCTTTATCGCCTATATTTCCGCCCGTCTCTAAGCTAAATCCATACGCCGTATCTTTATATTTGCTATCTTCCAGGGCGCTGATATCATACATCTCGTTTTTAAATTCGTCCGCAAAGGCTTTGGTGTTTATATAAAGGCTATTTGCAAATTCCGTATGCGATAAGAAGTAAATACTCTGCCTATCCCACTGCGGCCACTCCCACAAGCGGTCTTTTTGAGAGAAAGCCGCGTATCTGCCGGTATACATAGGCTGCTCTTTTTCGCCTTTTTGATTTACGTACGCTACGGCGTATTCGTCGGTTTCGTTTGGCGTAAAGCCGAATTTTATATTAAATTTCTTATCGCGTTGCACGGAGTTGTCGCGCCTGCCTCCGTCCTCGTTGCCGGTTACTTTTTGGTTAAATTTACGAGATAGCTGCTGTCCTGCATCCTCCATGTAGCTGCCGCCTGCTTGTGCGTAAAATAGCTCTTGCTTCGTGCCGATGCTAAAATCGACGTTATTGCCGTAGGTTTTTGCGTTTTTACCCGTCTCAAAGCCGTAGCCTAGGCTTCCTTCAAGCTCTTTGCTAGGCTTTTTGGTGATTAAATTTATCGCGCCGCCCATCGTGTTTGGGCCGTAAAGCACCGAGCTAGAGCCCTTTGAGATATCTATGCGGCTTAGATCAAAGGTCGTAAACCGCCCGAAATCGGCGTTGCCGTCATAAGGCACGTAAACGGGAATGCCGTCGATAAAAAGCGGAGTTCTGCGCGCATCAAAGCCGCGAACGTAGAAATTTTGCTCGGCGCGCGGGCCTTTTTTGTCCACATAGATGCCCGGCGTGCTGTAAGCGACCTCTGAGAGGCGCTTTATATCGTCTTTTTGTAGCTTTTGCTCGTCTAAAACGACTACGTTCGCGTCGCTTTTTTGCAAGCCGCCTACGTTTTGCGTGACTTCGACCTTACCCAGCGTAAAAACCTCGCCGTGCAGCGCCGCCGCGGCGCAACATGCGATCAGACCGATTTTCCTCACGATAACTCCTTAAAAATCAAGTTTTTATTTTATATTTTATAAAATACGTTTTTATAGCGTCTAATATTACTAAAATATAAAGATATAATCTTATTTTACGAATAGTTAAATTCGACTTAAATATTAAGGAAGCTAAAATGAAATTTAAATTTCTGCTTTGCATCGACGACACGGACGAGCTTGGCGGCGAGATTTCTACGGGACTGCTAGCCGAAGAGATAGCCGCGTTTATCGGCTCTTTCGCGCCCGTTTCTTTCGTCACGCGCCATCAGCTTTTGCTAGATCCGCGCATCAACTACACCTCGCACAACAGCTGCATGTGCCTAGAAGCCATGCTTACCGAGGAGCAAAAGCAGAGCGCGCTAAATTTTGCGATTGAACTTTTGGAGCGTAAATGCGCGCCCAGCGCCGAGCCCGGCATTGCGGCGGTATTTGAAAAAGATATCTTAAACGCGCAAGAGCTGATAAATTTCGGCAAGAGCGCAAAGGAGATATTTTTAAAGCCGCAGCAGGCGTTTGAGGAGGCCGCCTCGCAAAATGTATTTTTAAAAGAGCTAAAAAGCGGCGCTCGCGGCGTCATCGGCGCGCTTGCAGGCATAGGGCTTAGACTTAGCGGAAACGACGGAAAAATCAGAGGCAAATTTGAACTAAAAGAATCAAATTTGAGCGTACGCGAGCTTTTGGATTTAAATTTTATCGAGGCGGTCGCGAATGAAAATTTTAAACCGCTTTTGCCGGATGAGCGCGTAAAATTAATCGGTGCGCTAAAGCCTGTGTTTTTGGATTTTAAGGCGACTCTACTCGTCAAAAAAGAATCGGGCGGCAGATTTAGAAATTTAAGCGTAAAAGAGCTTCGGGATTTTTAATGAGCTTAAATTTTAACGAAAAGGGCGAGTTTAGATTTGGTAAATTTAACTACGAAAAAGCGCGAGAAGCCGCCCGAAACTGCGTAAATTTTAGGCTCGATAACGACGAAGAGGAGATGAGCTGCGGCGGCGAGAGGAGCTGCTACGACTGCGCGTTTAGACGCTGGAGCGCGCAGGGCTTTATCTGCGACTTTGGGCAAATATCGGCCCGCATTAAGGGCGCTCGGTAGTTTGATTTTATGCCGTTTTTCTAAATTTTCCGCCGCCTTTAAATTTAAGCTCGCCGCAAAATCTCTTGCCGAATTTCGCCTCGACGATAAGAACCAGCACGAAAAATATCTTTTCGTCGTTTAAGGAAGCGATTTGACGCAGGGTTTGATCTGCGCCGCTAAATTTGACGCCGTTTTTGCGCAACGTGCGGCAAAACTCGGTCTCGTCAAAGCCTAGTTTTTGCGATATTTGGGCGATCGTGTAGGGCTCGAGCGAGGCGATGATGCGGTCCATGTTGCACATGCTAGGATTTTTGCGGCCAGTTACGACGTCCGTAAATTCGTTTGCGAGCTTAACGAGCTTTTTCTTGCGATTTATCACGTGCAAAAGCGCGGCCAAAACGACCAAAAAGCCCGCAAATTTATGCGCGCCCATCCAAAATTCGCCGTACTCTCCAAGCGCAAAATTTAGCCCCGAAAACGCGAGCAAACTAAGCCCCAAAATCAGCGCGCAAACTAGGCAAAATTTATAAATAATCTCGAATTTAAGCATAAAATCTCCCAAAATATATTTTCGTAATTATACATTTTTAAAATAAGCAATATTTTAAGGACAGATTTTATCCTTTTATTGACGCAAATCATTCGATTAAATTTGCGTTTTGGATAAACTATCGCCCGAATTTTCACATCACAAAGGAGAAAAGTATGCGTGAATACAAGAAGTATTGGTGGGCGCTAGTAGCTGTCGTTACTATCGCCTTCGGGATACTCGGCTATTACGGCGTAGAGGTTTACCGCGAGGCGCCGCCGGTGGTGAGTTTTGCCGATAAAAACGGCAAAATAATAGTCGAGCAAGAGCAAATTTATAAAGGTCAAGAGGCCTGGCAAAGCATCGGTGGTATGCAAGTGGGCTCTGTGTGGGGACACGGAGCGTATCAGGCGCCCGACTGGACGGCTGATTGGCTACATAAAGAGCTAGTCGCGTTTATGGATATAAAGGCAAATCAGCTTTACGGAGTTAAATTTGACGCTCTTAACGCCGAGCAACAAGCCAACAGCAAGGCTCTAACAAAGAGCGAATACCGCACGAATACGCTAAAAAACGGCGTTATAACGATCAGCGACGAGAGGATCGCGGCGGCAAAGGTAGTGCGCGACGAGTATAACGGGCTTTTCGGTAACGATCCGAAATACCAGAAGCTACGCGAAAACTACGCGATGAAAAACAACACGCTAGCTAAAGAAGAAAACCGCGAGCAGTTAAACGATTTCTTCTTCTGGGCGACCTGGGCTACGGCGACGAATCGCCCAAATAGCGAGGCTACGTACACCAACAACTGGCCGCACGAGCCGCTAATCGACAACGTTCCGACGAAAGAAAACGTATTTTGGACGATTATTAGCGTTACGATTTTGGTTGCGGGCGTAGGCTTACTAGTTTGGTTTTCAAATTTCTACGGCGAAAAAGATCACGAGAAACTCGCTCCTATCGACGCCGATCCGCTTTCAAGACTAAGTTTGACCCCGTCTCAAAAGGCGCTTGGTAAATACCTTTTCGTAGCGCTCGCGCTATTTGTTTTCCAGATCATGATAGGCGGCTTCGTGGCGCACTACACGGTCGAGGGGCAGGAGTTTTACGGTATAAATTTATCCGAGCACATCCCGTACTCTTTAGCGCGCACTTGGCATATCCAAGCGAGCATTTTCTGGATCGCGACGGGCTTTTTGGCGGCCGGACTTTTCCTAGCGCCTATCATCAACGGCGGCAAGGATCCTAAATTCCAAAAACTAGGCGTGGATTTGCTTTTCTACGCATTGCTTTTCCTAGTCGTGGGTAGCTTTATCGGCGAGTACATGGCGATAGCGGGCAAGATGGAAACGTCTACTAGCTTTTGGCTCGGTCACCAAGGATACGAGTATATCGAGCTTGGCAGGGTTTGGCAGCTTATTTTGTTTGTCGGCCTTGTTATCTGGATGGCGCTCGTGCTTCGCGGATTCGTCGGCGGATTTAAGGCTGAGGGCGATAAAAACCTGCTAGCTATATTTACGGCTTCTGCTATCGCGGTGGGACTTTTCTACGGCGCGGGACTATTTTACGGACAAAGAAGCCCGCTACCGGTGATGGAATACTGGCGCTGGTGGGTCGTTCACCTTTGGGTCGAGGGCTTTTTTGAGGTATTTGCGACCGCATCGCTTGCGTTCGTGTTTGCCTCTTTGGGTCTAGTGGGTAAAAAATTTGCGACTTACTCAACCTTGGCAAGCGCTAGCTTATTTCTTATCGGCGGTATCCCGGGTACCTTCCACCACCTTTATTTTGCGGGAACGACCACTCCGATCATGGCGGTGGGCGCTAGCTTTTCCGCGCTTGAGGTCGTGCCTTTGGTGCTTCTTGGAGCAGAGGCCTTTCACCAGTATTCGCTTCAGTTCGCGCAAAGCTGGGCGAAAAATCTCAAATGGCCGCTTTACTGCTTTATCGCGGTGGCGTTTTGGAATATGCTGGGTGCGGGCGTGTTTGGCTTCCTTATCAACCCGCCGCTATTTTTGTTCTACATCCAGGGCCTAAACACCACCTCGGTGCACGGACACGCGGCGCTGTTTGGCGTTTACGGATTTTTGGCGCTAGGTTTTGTTTGGCTCGTGGCGCTTTACCTTTTCAAAGGGCAAGAATTTAACGACAAGCTGATGAAAGTGGGCTTTTGGTCGCTAAATGCGGGACTAATGCTGATGATCGTGGCGTCGCTGCTTCCGATCGGTCTTTATCAGGCCGTCGCCGCGATAGACGTGGGCATGTGGTACGCTAGAAGCGCGGAGTTTTTACAGATGGATCACTTGCAAAATTTACGCTGGCTAAGGATGATCGGCGATACGATCTTCATCATCGGTGGCGTTTGCTTCTTTATCCAGATTCTTAAATTTATCGCGGGAAGCTGCGGCTGCAAGGCCAAAGCCTAATCCCTCTAAGCCCCTATTTAGGGGCTTAGCTTATTATAAACTTCTATCTTGTAAAATTCGCCCAAAAGGACGAAAATGCAAAAATTTAAAAAATACCTTCAAATTTTCATCATTACCTTTCTGTTTGCCCTGCACGCCTTAGCGTTTGCGGCGATAAACTACGCTTTTCCGCACTACGACGAGGCTATCATCACGGGCGGCGAAGTCAAACGCATGGACAAAGACGGCTTTATCGACGCGCAAAATCCCGCCGACGGCCCGACGCGCGACGTGTATTTTATCTACACGCGCGAGATTAACGGCACGAAGGTGATGCCGTATCGAAACGAAGACACGGGCTGGGGCTTGCCGCTTTATTTTAAATTTAACTCAGCCGACGTCCAGGCCGCCGCCCAGAGTTTAGTGGGCGAGGGCAGGGCGCAGATCAAATACTACGGCTGGCGTATCGCGATGTTTGATATGTTTAGAAACGCCGTTTCGGTAAAAAAGCTAAAAGAGGGCGAAACGCGCGCAAATCCTATTTTTAGCTACATATTTTACGCTTTGACGGCGGTTTCGTTTGCGGTTTGCGCCGTTTTTGTTAGAAGGAAATTTAAAGACGAGCCAAGCTCAAATTTATAATCCAAGCCAAATATGAGCGGCTTTTCGTCGCCTCGCTCAAATTTGACTCCGCGAGGACGGCAAATTTGACGTAAAATTTGAGACCAAAGGACATGCGTGAGCGAGCTATACATCTTTATTTCCGAGCTTTGCGCTCTGATAAACGAAAATTTGAAAAAGAATTTTTATTTTCAGGCGGGCTTGTTTTTGGTTATAGTTTTGCTTGGATTTTTGACGGTTTGGATGCGGGATTAGTCAAATTTGAGCGGACAAATTTGACTAGGACGAGCTAAATTAACTAGCGGACGCAAACTGTGTTAAATTTAGCATTAAAAAGCAAATTTAAAAAATCCCTAAAAAATATCATTTGCAAAGTAGCCTATAATCCAAAAACATATCGCGATAGTCACAAACCAGCCCATCCCTGCGCTTTTGGCATAAAACAAAAAGGCTAGCACGCAAACTAAGGCTAAATCCGTTCTAGTCAAATTTATTTTCCCATACGCGCGCCGCCGTCAAATTTAACGCGGTATAGCCGCCGCAAGCAAATTTACTCTTTTATGTTATCCGGCAACATCGGTTTGCCTAGCAAAAATCCCTGCGCGTATTTGATACCGAATTTTTTTATTTCGGCGAGGATCTCTTCTGAGCTGACAAACTCTGCCACGACGTTGTAGCCCTGTCTTGCGGCAAAGTCGATGATGGTTTGCAGCAAGTAGCGGGCGTTTTGATCAAACGGTAATTTTTTGATAATCGAGCCGTCGATCTTGATCGTGTCGATATCAAGCTCCAAGATACGGTAGTAGTTGGAGTAGCCGCTACCGAAATCATCGATCGAGATTTTGCAGTCGTAGGCGCGAACCTTGTTGATGAAATCGTTTACGATATTATAATCGTCCACGCCTTCGCTCTCTAATATCTCAAAATACACGCGCTCCGGGCTAGAGCATACGCGCAGTTTTTTCTCGATGAGCTCTCTTATGCTCTCGTTTGTGATATCGCTACTTGAAAGATTCATCGAAAAACCCACGTTTTCAAATCTCTCGACCAGCCTAAAGACGTGTTCGATGACCTTTTTTGTGATGTCGTTATAAAGCAAAATTTTCTTTGCGATATCAAGAAATTCGCCAGGATAGCGTATCTTGCCGTTTTCGTCGATGAGGCGCACGAGCACTTCGTAGTATTTTATCCGCGCACCTTGTCCGGATACGTCGTAGATAGGCTGACACTCGACGATAACGGTGTCGTTATATAGTGCGCTCTCGATAGTGCGCGACATGATTTGATTGTGATAATACTGCTGCTCGATGTAGCTATTTTCGGTATAAAACTGCGCCGCCTCGCCCCTTTGCACGGCTTCGTGGTGGGCTAGCATGGCTTGAGTTAGGCGATTTGTCTGTACCGTGTCTTGAGGCATGCTGACGCCTAAGGTTATTTTTATGTTAGGTATGGATTCGCGCTCGCCGTCTACGGTTACGTAGAGATTTTGCGTTTTGAAATAATCTACGAATCGCTTAGCGTCCCTGTTTGCGTCCTCGCCGTTATACCAGATGCAAAATTCGTCAAACTGCACTCTGTAGATATCCGCGTCCATCGCATAAGTATCTATACAAAGCTTTAGCGTAGAAGCAAACGAGGCGATGATAAGGTCTACGGTTTTGGTCTTGTAAAAAAATCTAAAATCCATAAAATTGTTTATGTTTATGTAGATTATCATCCCGCTAGGATGGCGCTCCATGCGCTGAGTGAGCGCGAAATAGCTGCCAAATCCCGTTAGCTTGTCTATGAGGGCTTCGTTTTGTAGCTGTTTGTTTTTATCTTCGAGTTCTTTTGTTATCGCTATCTCTTTGGTTCTATCAAATTTGATCGCCATGTAGCCGTCTTTGTAGCCTTTTTCGTTAAAAAGCGGTGAGAAAACGACCTGCTCGCGTATTAATTTACCGCTTTTGGTTTTGCTGATTAGCTCATCAGCGCGCCAGATATTATCGTTTTCTATCGCGTCTATCATTCTTTGATAAAACTCTTGCGGATGTAAGCCCGATTTTAATAAATTTATATTTTTGCCGCTTATCTCTTCAAATTTATAACCCGTGTTTTGCTCGAAAATTTTATTTACGTATCTGACTTGCTTATTTAGATCGGTAAAAGCGATGGAGTTAAAGCTGTTATCCACGGCTTGTTCGAAGCGATTTAGCAGTCTGATGTTGTTTCTAGCCCTAATGTACGATAGATAAATAAACGCCGCCGTAATCCCGAAAAGTACGAACACAAAAATCGTCGTACCGCGTAAATTCGACGTTACGCGCTCTACGTAGGCATCGTTTTTGCTTCTTAGCTCGTATAGCTTTTTGCTTAGATTTAGATCTTGTATGCTAGCTAGCGTCCGGTCTGCTTCCTCGTAGCGACGCAGCAGCTTTTGCGCGCTTTGTAAAAAATCTTTCTCGCGCTCGTTTAAATTTAGACTCTCATAGCTTTTTAGCAGCTCTTTAGCGCCGTTTATATCGGCGTTTATACCGTATCTAATCAGCAAAATTTTAGGCAGTAGCTCGCTAAAACGCGAGTCGTTTAAAGAGCTAAATTTTAGCATCGTTTCTTCAAAACTAAGCTTTGCTAGAGCGCTAAGAGAGTTAAATTTATCGATTAGCTCGCTTTTTTTATCAAACGCTTCTCGTATCTCGTTTACCGCTCCCTCGCCGATAGCTAGCCGCTCAAACGATGCCAGCTTGCCCGAGCTTAAATTTAACAAATCGTTTTTAAGACTGGCTGCATATCTCATCGTCGCATCGTAATCAGCCTGCAAAAACGTCCTTTTTAGCGCAAAGTCTATCTCGTCGTCGGAGTCCATCATGTCTTCTATCGCGCCTTTGTATTCGTAGGCTTTGATTACGTCTTTGGTGGCTTTTTGCGTCATCACCGTACCGAAAAACGCGATGCAAGCAATGATGAAAAGTAAAATTTTGTGAAAGATTATCTTGTGTTTCATTTTAAAATTTCCGGTCGTTCGCCGCTTAAAGCAAGCAAAAATTTATAAAGCAACTGCGTCTGCTCGTCGCTTAACTCGTAGCCGATACGCTCTTTGGCGATAAATTTTATCGCGTCTTTTAGATCCGCTATCTCGCCGCTATAAAGATAGGGCGCGGTCTTTTCGATATTTCTTAGGCTAGGTACTTTGTAGCGAATCTGTTTGCCTTTATCGCCGGAGCTTAGCTCGTAGTAGATATTACCGCCTAGATTGACCCCGCTGTGGCAGTTTATACAGCCGATTTTTTTAAATAGCTCAAACCCGCGTTTTTGCTCCGCATCCAGCGCGTTTTCGTCGCCGCCGATAAATTTGTCGAATTTGGCGTTTGGCGTAACGAGGGCTTTTTCGAAATTTACCAGCACGTCGGCGATGTTTTCAAAGCTTACGCCGCCCGGGTAAAGCCGCTCGAACTCTTTTTTGTAAACCGCGTTTAGACCGACCTTTTCTTCTAGCTTTTTAGGCTCTTCGCCCAACTGTTCTTTGCCGGTTAGACTCTGTTTTACCTGCTCTTTTATATCTTTTACGCGGCCGTCTTTAAAAAATATAAAATTTAGCGCCGAATTTAGCGCCGTAGGCGGGCTGGCTTCTTTGTCGGCGGAGATTTTTAGGTTTTTTTTGCTCGTGCCGCTTAGCTCCCAGTAAAGGTTGTGGCATTTCTCGCAAGATACCGTACCGCCGGGGCTTAGCGACGCGTCAAAAAAGAGCTTTTTGCCTAGCCGCGCTTTTTCGTCGTCGTATCCAAGCGGCGCCGCCGGACTTAGCGAGGATGCGAAAACCTCGGCGCAAAAAAAAGGCAAAACGCACGAAAATATCTGCAAAAACGCTCGCGACAACTAAAAATCCTTTTTAAATTTTAAATAAATAAAGCGATTATATCTTAAAAAACTAAAAGCTTCATTGAAGAGACGATTTTTTCCGTCACGAAGCCATCCTGCGCGATGCTCTGTAGCCGCGATCTGACCGCATTTTCATCGTGCGTAAAATTTGAGATCTGTAAATGCCAAAGCGCGTTTTGTGTCATCTCCTCAAGCGTGCGTTTTTGCTCGCGAGACTCCTCGAGTACGCAGGAGTTAAAAGCGATATTTTCGCGGCGCAAGTACTCTTCGAAAAAATTTGCCTTTTCTTTAAAGCACCCTCTCTGCGAGCCCTCGTAAAAAAGCTCCAAAACGCTTGAATATCGCGGTTTGTTCCACCAAAGATAGACCCTTTTTTTGCCTAAATTTATAAATTTGACAAAATCCTCCTCGTCCGCGATCGCGGGGCTCATCGTGCTAAAAGCAACGTCGTAAACGCGGTTTGGATTAAAGTTTTTAAAATCGCTTTGAACAGCGGTTAAATTTGAAATATTAAATTTCGCCGCGTCTTCGAGCATGACTTTTAGCATTTCGCCCGAGATATCCATTCCGGTTATCTCGCGGCAAATTTGCGCTAAAAGTAGCGTATGCACGCCCGTGCCGCAGCCGATATCCACGACGCTTTTGTTTCCAAATTTGACGCCGAACTCCTCGATCTTATCGTATAGACGTCTTTGAAAAACGCTTGGCTCGCCCGTAAATCTCGTATAGCTCGCCGCCTTTTTGTCCCACATCTCTTTCATTTTGTTTGCCTTTAAATTTTTGCTACAATTTTAGCGTTTTTAGGAGCGAAAATGAAAATTTTTTATTACGAATTTACCGTGGGCGAGGATGCTATCGACGTGAATCATCACGCAAACAACGCTCACTACGTCATCTGGATGCAAGAAGCAGCAAACGCGCACTCAAACGCCGTGGGCGACCTCATCGAGACAAATCTCGCGCAAAACCGCACGTGGATGGTGCGCAGACACGAGATAGACTATCTGGGGCAGCTATTTTTGGGCGATAAGGTGCGCGTGAAAACCTGGACGCAGCCCGAAAAAAGAAGTTGCTCGAAGCGTTTTTACGAGTTTAGCAAGGATGGCGCGCCGGTTGCTAGCGCGGTGACGACTTACGTATTTTTCGATCTCGCGCGCGGTCGTCCGATCGCGATACCGCCGGAGATCGCAAAGCTTTATGAGGACTGAAATTCGGCGGTTTCGTTCGGTTGATTTGCTTTCTTCTTGCGCGTTGCGCGAATCGGGTGTTTTAGCTACATTGCCCGCGCCGAAATTTTATGCCGAGTGCCGGTTTAGACTCAAAATTTGCGCGCTAAATTTATCGCTTTTAGCGCAAAAAACGTCAAATTCGACGTTCGGGTCGCCAAACTCGCTTTTGTTTTGTTGGATTTTGCCGTTTTGCTTAAACCGCCGGTATAAAATTATGTTTTCAGTCGCATTATTCGTATCGAATTCATTCTGAGTATGGCTTTAAATTTACGCGCCGTTTTTCGCTTTGCGCAGTAAATACGGCAGACGACGCAAGCGGCTTATTTTCAGCGAATTCGACGCCAAAAGAAAGCCGTAATTTTGCTAAAATCTACGACTGAGTCAAAGATAAAAACGTTTTTAAATTCAGTGAAAAAGGCGCTAAAATTTAGCAAGCCGCCTCGCGCAAATTTTAAGATAAATCTAAATCGGCGAGCAAATTCTTTGCGTTTGCCTTCGAATTTAAGAGTAAATTTTAAAAGCAGTCGTCGCAAACGCCCTTAACCACGACGCTTTTGACGTGATTTTGTTTTAGGCGCGGCATGTCGATATTAGTCATCTTGTGGCAGACGTCGCAGACGAAATACGCCTTTGCCCCGCTTTCAAGCTCGTAGAAATTCTTGCGGTTATTTTCGCTTTTTAGCACGATGCCCTTAGCCTCAAAAAGATCCATACAGCGGTAAAACGTGGTTTTGTTTGCGCCTATATGAGCTAAAATTTCATCATAACTAAGCGGTGCGGCAGCGGCGTGTAAAATGTGTAAAATCTCAAGTCTAAGCGGAGTGATTTTGATATCATTTTTCGTTAAAAGCTCCTCAAAACCGTCTTTTTCTTCCAAATTTTCGCCCATATTTTTCCTCCGCGTTAAGAATTTTAGGGTATTATACCTTGAGAAAAATTAATTTGCAACTAAGTTGCTTTTGATATAATTTCGCCCAAATTTTAACACGGAAAGGATAAAAATGAGAAAAATTTTCGCGTTTTTATGTTTGGGCTTAGTCGCGCTATACGCCAAAGGGCAAGTTAGCGTCAGTATTTTGCCGCAGGAGTATTTCGTCAAGCAAATCGCGGGCGACGCGGTCGAGGTAAACGTGATGGTGGGCAAAGGAGCCGATCCGCATACGTATGAACCAAAACCGAAACAAATGACCGCGCTTGAAAAAAGCGACCTTTATTTTGCTATCGGGATCGAGTTTGAGGAGGCTTGGTTGCCGAAATTTCAAAAATCTTATCCAAACCTTAAAATCGTAAAAACCGACGCGGGCGTAGAAAAGATCAAATTTGAAGGTCATCACGAGCACGCGGACCACGATCATCACCACGACGCCAAACACGAGCACGCTCACCACGATCACAAACACGAGCACGCCGGTCACGATCATCACGATCACGAGCATCACCACGGCGAATTTGACCCGCACATCTGGCTAGATCCCGTCTTGGTAAAGATCCAAGCTAAAAACATCGCCGCCGCGCTAAGCGAAAAATATCCCGAGAACAAGGCGCTTTTCGAGGCGAATTTGGCTAAATTTGAAGCTAAGCTCGACGAGCTTGACGGCTTTATCAAAAGCACTCTAGCAAACGTCAAAAACCGCGAATTTATCGTCTATCACCCGTCTTGGGGCTACTTTGCTAAACGCTACGATCTAGAGCAAATCGCGATCGAAGTAGAGGGCAAAGAACCAAAACCGGCCGAGCTAAAAGAGCTCATCGAGGAGGCCAAAGAGCACGGCGTGAAGGTGATTTTCGTCGCTCCGCAGTTTTCTAAAAAAGCCGCGCAAACCGTCGCCAAAGAAAGCGGTGCTAGCGTCGTAGAGATCGATCAACTGCCGCTTGATTGGGACGCCGAGCTACGCAAAACGGCGCAAATTTTCGCAAAGAGCCTATAAATGAAATTCGGACGCATATTTGCCGTTTTCGCGCTTTTCGCGTCCTTTTTTAGCTTCGCGCACGCCTGTGCGCTTTGCGCGCTTTACACTCCGACCGCGCATGCCGACATTAAATTTAACCTGCAAGGCGAGACGATAAAAACGGCCGCCGTAACCTGGACGTTTTCTGAAAATTTCACCGCTCTCACGCTACAAAGCTACGACGAAAACGCCGACAAAGCGCTTAGCAAAAACGAAGCATGGAAGGTGCAAAAATCCCTACTCGACTACATCGTGCCGCGCGGCTACCTAACTAGCGTGGGCTACTACGACGGCGCGGGCGAGACCGTAAATTTGCATACCAAAACGCTCTCGCAACGCGTCTATCTGGAGGGCGGCAGGCTAAATTTCGAGTATATTTTAGAGCTAAATTTAGCGGTCAAAGACGGCCGCGTCGTCACGGTCGAGATTTTTGACCGCGAGGGATTTTTTAACTTTAAAATAAGCTCGCCAGACCCCTACGCGCTCACCGATAAAATTTATCTCGTACCAAACGTAAATTTGAGCACGGCTTTTTTTGAGATGACCTCAAAAGCGCCTAAAATAGAGCCCGCAAAGCCAGAGCTTAGCTCGCTTATTAAGGCGCAAAATAAGCAGAATTTAGAGCAAATAGATGCGGCGGATAAGGCTAAACTTGACTCGGTTTCCGGCATGAGCCTTCAGTTTTTAGAGCGCTTAAAAGAGCTCATCAAGATAAATAGCGCCGAGCTAAACGCGCTAAATTTCGCCCTGTTAGCCGCGGTTAGCTTTTTTTACGGCTTTTTGCACGCAGCAGGTCCCGGGCATGCTAAGATGCTAACGGCTAGCTACTTCGTCGCAAACGGCGGCAGCTACTCGCGCGCTCTAGTTTTTGCGATGAAGGTCGGGTTCGCGCACGTAGCGGGAGCGTTTTTGCTCGTGCTTTTTAGCTACGTTTTTTTAAACGCGTTTTTGACGAACAAGGTTAGCGACATAGCGGGCGCGATGACGAAAATCTCGGCCGTAGCGATCGTTTGCGTGAGCCTTTATATGATCTACGCTAAGCTTAAAAAAACGGCTCTAAAGCCTAAATTTAGCTTTGCTAGCGCGTCCGTTTCTGGCGAAAAAGGCGCAAATGGGGCGAGTAAAGTTTTTGGTTCAAATTTAGCCTCCGCGTCAAATTTGAGCGCAAATTCCGTCAAATTTAGCCCCGCCGCTCACGAGAGCGAGTGCGGCTGCGCGGCTTGCATGGCCTCTGGCGAAGCGCCAAAAACCGCTAGCGAGTGGCTCGTGGTGCTAGCAGGATCGCTTGTGCCGTGTCCTGGTACGCTGCTGGTTTTCGTGCTAGCCTTTAGCCTAAACAGCTACGCGGCGGGGCTTGCTAGCGGCCTGTTTATGGGCCTTGGTATGGGCGCGGTTATATTTCTAGCCGCCGTTTGCGGCTTTAAGCTAAAGGGCGCGGCGAGATTTCGCGCGCTGCGGACTTGCTGCGAGTTTGCCGCGCTTTTCGTGATGCTCGGGCTTGGCGTTTTTATGTTTTATATTTCGGGTAAGGTGAGCGTTTTATGAGTGACATTTTGGTGCGCATAAATTTAGAATACGACTGCAAAGATTTTCTAGCCGTCATAGGCCCAAACGGCGGCGGCAAAAGCACGCTTTTAAAGCTGATGTTAGGCCTAAACAAGCCAAGCGGCGGCACGATCGAGGTGTTTGGTCAGGAGCCTGCTAGCGTGAGCAAGGCCGTGGGCTACGTCCCGCAAAATATCCCGATAAATCAAAGCTTCCCGATGCGCGTGCTCGAGGTCGTTTTGATGGGGCGGATAGATAAAAAACTGTTTGGATTTTACGGCAAGGACGACAAAAAAGAAGCCGAGGCGGCGCTGGAGCGCGTCGGGATGGGCGAATTTACGCGGCGCAAGATCGGCGAGCTAAGCGGCGGACAGCGCCAACGCGTCTATATCGCGCGCGCGCTTTGTGCGAAGGCTAAAATTTTGATGCTAGACGAACCCACCGCCAGTATCGACACGAAGGGCCAGGCGGGCATCTATAAGCTGCTAAAGCAGATCAACGCTGAAGGAACGGGCGTCGTGCTCATCAGCCACGACGTAAATTTGACGCTAAATTTCGCCACCAAAGTCGCCTACGTCAATCACGATCTTTTCATGCACGAGATCTCGCACGGCTCAAAGCAGGATTTTATCGAGCATTTGGCGAGAGATCATAGGCATTTTTGCGATGTGGAGGTGGCGCTAAAAGAATGTGGCTGCGGACATCGTTAGGCGATTTGCGGCTTACCTCGCGAGTGCTTTTAAATGATTTCGTAAATTTCGCCCTGCGACAGACTATATGTCTAGTCTTGG
>CAURKB010000026.1:0-19794 GCA_963525315.1 uncultured Campylobacter sp.
TAAATTTAACATCGCGCTAAAAAGAGGGCTTGATATATTTTTGATAGTTATGGCTTTGCCGCTTTTGATTCCGATTTTTTGCGCAGTCGCAGTCGCTATGAAGATAAGCGAGCCAAGAGGCAAGATATTTTTCTCGCATCAAAGGATGGGGCTAAACGGCAAGCTGTTTGGGTGTCTTAAATTTCGCTCGATGAGAGAAAACGGAGCCGAAATTTTAAAAGAGTATCTTGAAAAAAATCCGCAAGAAGTAGAGTATTTTGAAAAATTTCATAAATACGAAAATGATCCGCGCGTAACCAAACTCGGAAATTTCCTCAGAAAAAGCTCTCTTGACGAGCTACCTCAACTAATCAACGTCCTAAAGGGTGAGATGAGCATCGTAGGCCCTCGCCCGTGCGCGCAGTACGAGCGCAAGGATATGGGGCGATACGCCGAGCTGATCTTGGCGGTTTTGCCTGGGATTACCGGCATCTGGCAGGTTAGCGGTAGAAGCGACGTAGACTTTGAGACGAGGGCGCAGATGGATGCGTGGTATATGAAAAACTGGTGCATCTGGAACGATATCGTGATAATCATAAAGACTTTTAAGGTTGTTTTAATGCGTAAAGGCGCAAGCTAATCAAACTAAGCGGCTAGTTGGGTGAGGTGCGGTCAGAGGTAAAATTTCACCGTGACGCGGATCTATAAAACGCGGCAGGAAGTTAAAATTTAGCTACGTCTACGTTTCGCGGCAACGGTAAATTTGGCATACCTCGTCGCTATCCGTCCCACTCAAATCTCTATAAAAGTGCTTTTGGCCTAACTTAAAATACCCGCAAGGGTAAGCTTTGTCCAAAATTTTAATCCAAGCGTAAATTTTGCCTTGCCGCCTAAAGCTCATTTGCGGTTAAATTTATGCTCTAGCTTTGGCTTAGCTCGGCAATTTTGGCGTTAGCTTCACGCCAAGACTCGGCCCGTAAAAGTAAAAGCGGCCAATGAGAGCTATGCCGTAAACTAGGCTGCCTAAACCGCTTTGCAGAGCTCTGCAAAAAAGTAAATTTTACCTTACCAAAATGCCTGCTGGGCTAGAGATGAAGGTAAAATCTAGCTAAGGTGCGGCAAAATCCATAACTTTAAGGCTTTGTTTACTTATTTTTGGCCGAATTTGACGAATCTTTGCCAAAAATCACGTTAAATTTGCGCTCTTGCGCGTTTTGGTATGTTTTTGGAATTATCTTTAGCATAAAACGCCGCGTTTAATAAAACAGCTTTGATAAAGCGTTGAGGCGGCTTTTGGATTATTTTTTGTTTAAATTGCGGCGCACCAAATTCGCACGATAAATTAAAAACCGAGATATTTAAGGAAAGTAAAAAGTCGGAATTTCTTCCGACTTTGGGTTTTATAGTTTGCCGCCTTCGACGACGAGAGATTCCGGATTTACGCTATCGCCGTAGATAGGTTTTAGCGTAGCATCGTAGTCTTTGTGGAAGAAATTTTCCTTGCCAAGCTCCACGATCTCGTTATTTAGCCACTCAAGCAGTGCTTTGTTGCCTTTTTTAACGGCAGGAGCGATGACGTCAATTTCGCCAAGCGCTTCGATACCGACGGTAAAGCCGGGATTTTCCTTGGCCCATGCAAAAAGCAGCGCGTTATCGTGTGCTAGCGCCGCGCCTCTTTTGTCGACCAAAGCGGCAAAGGTTTCCGTATTTTGGTCGTATTTTATAAGCTCGATGTCAGGGTGATTTTTCGTGAAATACGCATCCGCGGTAGTGCCTTTATTGACGATTAGTTTTTTGCCTTTTAGCTCGTCCACGCTTTTTATAACCGCGCCGTCCGGGCTAACTACGCCTAAGGATACTTTCATATACGGAAGCGCGAAATCAACGACTCTGGCGCGCTCAGGAGTTTTGGTGAAATTTGCCAAAGTGATGTCGACCTTGTCGGCTACTAGCACTTCTACGCGGCCTGCTGCTTCTACGAGCTCAAATTTAACCTTGCTCTCATCGCCCAGTAGATCCTTTGCGATGCGTTTGGCGAAGTATATGTCGTAGCCTTGATTTTTGCCCTCTTTATCGACGTAGCCAAACGGCGGTTTGTCGCTAAAAACGCCCACGCGCACGTATCCGCGCTCTTTGATTTTAGCCAAAGCGTCCGCTTCGGCAGCCTGCAAATTAGCCTGACCCGTTAGAAAGACGGCGGCGAATATTGCCAAAAATGAAAACAGAAGTTTTCTCATTCTTTCTCCTTTAAAATAAAGTGCGTAGAATATACAAAAGCTTGACTAAAATACGACTAAATTTGTAGTTTTTCAGGCGGCGAGCCTAGAGAAAAATCAAATTTTGTTTAAAAACGTAACGCTAAATTTAAAATGGAGTGTAAAATTTACTCAATATAAATTTGCAAATTTAATTTTAGATTTAAGAAACGGCTAGAGGATTAAATTTGCGCGGGTTGTTTTGAATAAATTTGAGTTAAAGTAGAGCGGTAAATTTAAGTTATTTAAATGGCAAAGACGCAAGGTTTTAAAAGCTAAATTTGACGAAAAGCTCTCAAATTTAGCCTAAAAACGTCAAATTTAAAACCCCTAAAATGAAAATAAATTTAAAAATTTCTTCGCGCGTTCGCTTTTTGGATGGGTGAAAAACGCCTCGGGCTCGCTCTCTTCGACGATTTTGCCCTCATCCATAAAGACGATGCGATTTGCCACCGATCGAGCAAAGCCCATCTCGTGCGTTACGATTAGCATCGTCATGCCATCTTTGGCGAGGTTTATGACGACGTCTAGCACCTCGCGCACGATCTCTGGATCCAGCGATGCCGTTATCTCGTCAAACAGCATGATTTCGGGCTTCATACAAAGCGCGCGCACGATAGCGATGCGTTGCTTTTGCCCGCCGCTAAGCTCCTTTGGATAGGCGTATTTTTTGTGTTTTAGGCCAACTTTTTCTAGCCACGCTTCGGCCTCTTTTTCGACCTCTTCTCGGCTTCTTTTTTGCGCTTTTACCGGGCCTAGCACGATGTTTTCGATGACGTTCATATGGTCAAACAGCTCGTAGTTTTGAAAAACCATACCCACTTTTTGGCGGATTTTGATCCAGTCTTTGTATTCTTTATCGATCTTTTCGCCGGCTATCTCTATTTGCCCGCCGTCAAAGGGCTCAAGGCCGTTTATGCAGCGCAGAGTCGTGCTTTTGCCGCATCCTGAGGGCCCTAGGATCACGACTACTTCGCCGTTTTTGACGCTAAGGTCGATACCCTTTAACACCTGCAAGTCGCCGTAAGATTTGCTTAAATTCGAGAGTTTTAAAATTTCGCTCATTTGATTCCTTATGCCCATCTGTTTTCAAGTATCTTGGATAGTTTTGAGATAGGATAGCAGACGAGAAAATATAATAAAAATATAAAGCCGTATATCCAAAACGGTACGGTCGGATTTGCCGTTAGGCTCGCCGTTTCGATCGTTTGCTGTCCGACTTTTAGCAGGTCGGGCACGCCGATGAGAGCGACGATCGGGGTGGTTTTGATGATACGGCTTAGCAAATTTACGCCCGCGGGCACTAGGCGGCGCGTAGCTAGCGGGATCACGACGTAAAGATAAATTTGAGCCTTGCTAAGCGCTAGAGCCGCCGCGCTTTCAAACTGATGCCGCGGTATAGAGACGATCGCGCCGCGCACGATATCCATCATCTCAAACACGCCCCACAGGCTAAATACGATGAGCGAGGCGTTAAATTTGGAAATATCAAGCCCAAAAGCCTTGCTCGCGCCGTAGTAAAACAAAAATAACCAGACGATTTGAGGCATTATACGCACGATCTCGAGGCAAATTTTTAGCACGAAAAAGATAAATTTGTTTTTCGAGCTCATAGCCACGCCCAAGAACGTGCCCAAAACCAGAGAGATGGCTATCGAGATGGCTGAAATCTGCACGCTCATCCACAGCCCCTCAAAAATCAGCCGCTTTAAGACCAGCGGGTCGAATAAAATACTAACTCCGTCCAACTCTCATCCTTTTTTCAAGCCAAAATAACGCTAAAGATATCGGTAAAATGATAATCAAATAGCTAACTACCAGCATAAAAAGCGCCTCGTCGGTCATGTAGTAAAGCCCTATGATATCCTTCGTCGCATAGACTAGATCGGGCAGGGCGATGATGCTGATGACCGAGGTTTCTTTGATGAGAAAGATGACGTTAGCCGCGACCGCGGGGATCGAGACGCTAAAGGCTTGAGGCAAGATAACGTAGCGTAAAATTTGCCCCTGCGTGAGCGCGATGCTAAGCGCGGCCTCGATCTGCGTCTTTTTTACCGCCTCAAAGCCCAGGCGAAAGCTCTCGGCCATATAGCTGCCGCCCAAAAACGCAAGTCCCGCGACCGCGCAGGTAAAGGCGCTCAAATTTAGCCCGAATTTGCTAAGCCCGTAATAGAGGAAAAAAAGCTGTATAAGCAGCGGCGTGTTTCTGGAAACCTCGATGTAGCCGTTTACGACGAATGTTAGGAATTTGACCTTGTAAAATTTAACCAGCGTGCAAAATATACCGATAACAAGCGAGAGCAAGATGCCGTAAAGCGAGAGCTTGACAGTGAAAATGCCCGCTTTTACAAACATCGGCGTAAATTCTTTTATAAACTCAAAATCCATAAATTTTTTAGCTTCTTTTTGATAATTTCGCGAGATTGTAGCGAAAGCAAACTAAATTTAAAACTAATTTTGTATGATTTATTTTAAAATTTAAGCTTGCAAAAGGTATCATAACCTCCTAAATTTTGATAGAAATTATTTAAATAAAGGACGAATTTGAGAGCGTTTGCAGAGTGGGAAAAACAAGAGTTGATATTTTTATCGCTGCCGCATGAAAACACCGACTGGAAGCCGTATCTGGATGAAATTTTGGACGCCTACGAGAGTCTAGTGGCAGCTATCGCGCCGTTTCAAAAGGTCGTTTTGATCTGCCCTAATGAGAGGATTTTTGCGGAGCGATTTGCGAAATTTAATAACGTAGAGTTCGTAAAAATCGACACCGATGATACGTGGATACGCGACTACGGCATGATAGACGTAGAGGACGGCGCGAAAATCGTCAGCTATGATTTTAAATTTAACGCTTGGGGCGGTAAATTTGAAAGTTCGAAAGATAACGCCGTAAATTTGGAGCTAGCTAAGCGTTTTAAAAGCGATTTGCGAAGTATCGATCTCGTACTTGAGGGCGGCAGTATCGATTTTAACGGGTGCGGCACGCTACTAACGACTGAAAAGTGCCTACTAAACGACAACCGCAACTCCCATCTAAACAAAGATCAGATCGAAGAACGGCTTAAGGAGCTTTTCGGCCTTGAGCGCGTGATATGGCTTAAAAACGGCTTTATAAAGGGCGATGACACCGACAGTCACGTCGATACGCTGGCGCGTTTTATCTCGGCGGACACCATCGCCTACGCCTCCTGCGACGATCCAGCCGACGAGCATTTTAGCGAGCTAAATGCGATGAAAAAAGAGCTTGAAAACACGGGCTTTAAGCTCGTGCCGCTGCCGCTTCCTAAGGCTAAATTTTACGGCGGCAAGAGGCTTGGCTGCACGTACGCCAATTTTATCTTTATAAACGGCGCCGTTATCGTGCCGACGTACAATTATGATAACGATAAAATCGCGCTTGAGAGGCTAGCGCAGCAGCTACCGAACCATAAGATAATCGGCGTGGATTCGCTCGTTTTCGTACGTCAAAACGGCTCGCTACATTGTTCCTCACAGAATAGATTTTTAGGCGCAAGAAGCGAAAGCGAAATCTAAATGCAACTAAACGACGCTAACACAAAAAGGCAAAATGAAATTTTAGGTCGCAGAGCCGTGATAGTCGCGGGTGCGACGGCGTTTACACTAGCCGTGGTTAAATTTGTCGCGGGTTTGATCGGCGGTTCGGTGGCGGTGCTTAGCTCGGCGATCGATTCGATGCTCGACCTGCTAGTTTCCGCGCTAAATTTCTTCGCCATCCGTAAATCCCAGGCCGCGCCCGATGCTAAATTTAACTTCGGCTACGCCAAGCTAGAAGCGCTTGCGGCGATGTTTGAGGGCGTTTTGATCGTAGGTGCGGGCGCGTTTATACTTTACGAGAGCGTGCGTAAGCTGCAAACGGAGCAAGCGCCCGTAGATACGGCTTTTTCGCTCTATGCGATGGCGCTATCGGTCGCTGTTACGGGGCTGCTGGTCGCCTACCTCTCCCGCGTCGCGCGCCGCACGAGAAATTTGATAGTTATAGCCGATGCGCTGCACAATAAAATCGACCTTTTTAGCAACCTAGCCGTTATCGCCTCGCTTATCTTGGTCGAATTTACGGGATTTGCCGCGATAGACGCCGTTTTTGGTATAGTAATTAGCGGCTACATCGCCGTTAGCGCGATAAATTTGATGAAAGAAAGCGTAGGCGTGCTACTTGACCGAGCGCTAGATCCCGAGATAACGGCGCAAATCGAGGAGATAATCCGCTCGCGCAAGCAGATAACAAGCTATCACGGACTGGCTACCAGAAAGAGCGCAAACATCTGCTACGTCGCGGTTCATCTAGTCTTTAACCGCGAAATTTCGCTTTACGACGCGCACAAAATTTCAGACGAGATAGAAGCCGCTATCAGGGCGAAATACGGCGAGTTTGAGTGGCAGATCACGACGCATCTTGATCCGTGCGACGATCAAAACGGCTCGTGCGAATGCTAAATCAAAGGGAAAATATGAAAATTTTATTCGTTTGCCACGGAAATATCTGCCGCTCGACTATGGCGCAGTCCGTTATGCAAAATTTGAGCCAAAAGGCGGGTTTGGCAGAGCGCCTTAGCATCGACTCGCGCGCTACGCACGAGGACGAGATAGGTGAGCCGCCGTATTACGAGACGGTGCGGGTTTTGAAACAAAACGGCGTGCCCGTAACGCCTCACAAAGCGACCTTGATAACGCAAAAAGATTTTGATAACAGCGACCTTATCTTGATAATGGACGATGAAAATTTAAGGACTCTAAAGCGCAAATTCGGCGCTGAGGCCAAATTTAGCGAAAAAGTAAAATTCCTGCTCGAATTTAGCGAGGCCTCAAGCGGCAAAATAATCGCCGATCCGTACTACACCCGCGATTTTGAGCGGTGCTACGAGGACGTTTCTAGCTCTTGCGCGGGCTTGCTTGAAAGGCTGAAGCAAATTTTATGAGCCGGCTGGAGCGGTAAAATTTAGATTGCCGGCCGATCGTTCAAGCCCTAATTTATCCCCGCTTTGATATAATTTTGAAATTTTAAATCGTAAGGAAAAATATGAAAGTAGCGCTAATCCAACAAAAATTTCACGGCACCAAAGACGCGACCGTGCAAAGGACGCTAGGGCTCGTGCGCGAAGCTAGCGCGGGCGGAGCCCAGCTTGTCGTGCTTCAGGAGCTGCACCAGACGCAGTATTTTTGCCAGAGCGAGGAGACGAGGTTTTTTGATCTTGCCGAGGGCTGGGAAAACGACGTCAAATTTTGGGGCGAGGTAGCGCGACAAAACGGCGTCGTGCTCGTTACTTCGCTCTTTGAAAAGCGCGCGGACGGGCTGTATCACAACACCGCGTTCGTCTTCGAAAAAGATGGCAGCATAGCTGGCAAATACCGTAAAATGCACATCCCTGACGACCCGGGCTTTTACGAGAAATTTTACTTCACTCCGGGCGACATCGGCTTTGAGCCGATCGATACGAGCGTAGGCAGGCTTGGGCTTTTGGTGTGCTGGGATCAGTGGTATCCCGAGGCTGCGCGCCTCATGGCTCTGCGCGGCGCGAAGCTACTCATCTATCCGACCGCGATCGGCTGGTTTGAGAGCGACGAAGAGGCGGAAAAATCGCGTCAGCTAGAGGCCTGGGTCGCCGTGCAGCGCGGACATGCGGTCGCAAACGGCCTACCCGTAATCGCCGTAAACCGCGTGGGCTTTGAAAAGGACGAGAGCGGCGTGATGGACGGGATCAAATTTTGGGGAAACAGCTTTGTTTTTGGCGCGCAGGGCGAGGAGCTTTTCCGTGCCGATAGCCAGAGCGAGCTGTGCAAAATCGTTGATATCGATATGACCAGAAGCGAGGAAGTGCGTAGGATTTGGCCGTTTTTGAGAGATAGAAGGGTAGACGCGTACTCAAATTTAACAAAAAGATTTATTGATTAAGGCTCGTCTTTTGAGCGTCTTTGAATGAGTTTGAAATTTTCGCCCTGCGGCAGACTATCTGTCTAGCCTTGGGACGAAAATTTCCGCACAACATTCAAATCCATCTCAAAACAAGCGTAGCGTTTTTACGGAGCGAAATGTTTCTATAGAATACTGCACCTTATTTTTTACGGCTCGTCTCGCGAGCGCTTTTAAATGATTTCGTAAATTTCGCCCTGCGGCAGACTACATGTCTAGTCTTGGGACGAAATTTACTTCAAAGCATTTAAAATCATTTCACGATACTACGCCTCAACTCTTTACGCTCAAATTTGGAGTCAAATTTGTAAATTTTGAGTCGCTGAGACCCGCACCTTGAAAATGCTAAATTTAAAATTTGCGGCGTGACAGCGCCAAATAAACCTGCACGCAGTGCAGCAACTTCTCACGTGCAGTGGGGTTAGAGAGGGCTTGGGAGAGGAAGGGGCGACGCTCTACTTCACTTCGCTCGTAGCTGCAAGCAGACCGTAAGTAGAAACCCCTTCCTCTCCCAAAGTAAAAAGAAAAGTGAATACCAAAGAGAGCTATTTTGCTAGTTTTGCTCGCAACTGTAAAGCAGAGCTCAAGCCCCCACCCCATTTACAATAAAGCAAAATACAACATCAAACGGTTGTTTTTTTGCGCAAAGAAATCTAACTCATAATACCAAATTTAGAATCGTAAAGGCACAGGCCTTGGCGTGTCAAATTTACAAATTTATTGCCCTTTAAAACAACCGATTTATCAAAAAATCAGCCGAATTTAATTAATATTGCGAAATCGAAAAAAAATCAGGATAAAAAATGAACGAAAATTTGATAGCTTATGCCGCGGCGTACCTGCTAGGCGGCATCCCTTCGGGCGTGATTTTGGCTTATATCTTCGGCGGAGTAAACATCAGAAGCGAAGGCAGCGGCAGCATCGGCGCGACCAACGTCTTGCGCGTGCTAAAGCAAAAAGATCCCAAACTCGCTAAAAAAATCGCGATTTTAACCGTCATTTGCGACGTTTTAAAGGGCGTTTTGCCGATACTGATCGCGAAATTTTTAGGCCTTGCTCCCGCGACGCTTTGGGCGATGGCGGTGCTTTCGGTGCTCGGACACTGCTATTCGCCGTTTTTGAAATTTGAAGGCGGAAAGGGCATAGCCACGGGTGCGGGCGTTTTGGCGGTCTTTTTGCCGCTTGAGATCGTTACCGCGCTTGGGGTTTGGTTTGTCGTGGGCAAACTGCTTAAAATCTCATCGCTTGCCTCGCTAGCCGCGCTTGCGGCGTTTATCGTAGCGACTTTTGCGTTGCAGCCGCAGATTCCTGACATCGACTCCTATGCGCCGATATTTTTGATCGCGTTTTTGGTCGTTTATAAGCACCTGCCAAACATCAAACGCCTGATAACCGGGCAAGAAAAGCGCGTCATTTGACGACGATTATCAAAGATTACGAATTTAGCACGATCATCGGGCTGCTTGATTTTGAGCGCGTGACGCCGCAGAAGGTAAGGGTAAGCGCGGAATTTCAAAGCGGCGAGTTTATAGACTACGTGGAAATGATAAATTTGATCGAGGAAATTTATGCGCGGGAGAAATTTGGCACCGTGGAGAGCTCGCTTGAAATTTGCGCGAAAAAGTTGAAGGAAAAATTTAGCTCGCTTAGCTTTTTAAAAATGGAAATTTTAAAAATAGAGATCGTCAAAAATGCTACGGTAGGCGCAAGGGCTGAGTTTAAATATTAAATTTTTTTTAAAGTATCTTGAAATTTCGCTTAATTTATGATACAATCGCGTCAAATTTCATAGAAGGAAAAAAATGAGAATTTTAATAGTTGAAGATGAGGTGACTCTAAACAAAACCATCGCCGAGGGCTTGCAGGAGTTTGGTTATCAAACCGACAGCTCGGAGAATTTCAAGGATGCCGAGTATTATATCGGTATTAGAAATTACGACTTGGTTTTAACCGACTGGATGCTACCCGACGGAGACGGCGTGGATCTAATCAATATAATAAAACATAAATCTCCGCGCACCGCCGTCGTCGTAATATCGGCAAAAGACGATAAAGAAAGCGAAGTAAAAGCCTTTAGAATCGGTGCGGACGATTACATCAAAAAGCCGTTTGATTTTGACGTTTTAGTCGCTAGGATCGAGGCTCGCTTGCGCTTCGGCGGCACTAATGTCATCAAGATAGACGATCTAATCATTGATCCTGACGAAGAAAAAATCACCTACTTAGGCCAAGATATCGAGCTAAAAGGCAAACCGTTTGAAGTATTAACTCACCTTGCGCGTCACAGCGACCAGATCGTTAGCAAAGAGCAGCTGCTAGATGCGATCTGGGAGGAGCCTGAGCTAGTAACTCCAAACGTCATCGAAGTAGCGATAAATCAAATCCGCCAAAAAATGGATAAGCCGCTAAATATCTCGACTATCGAGACGGTCAGAAGACGCGGGTATAGATTTTGCTTTCCCAAAAAAGCCTAAGACTTAGGTTTATAGCGCAATTAGCATCGGCTTCTACGATGCTAATTCTCATCATCTCCGTCCTTTTATATCAGTATATCAAGGTTACGATTTACGAAAATATCTCCCAATCACTCGCTTACGAAGCTAAAATTTTATCTACGAGCGCAAATTTAGCTAGGCTTAAAAATCCTTTTGAGTATTCCACGCTAAACGATAGTCCTACGCGCGTTAAGCTTGTAAAAGGCGAGACAAAAGCGCCTTATTTTATAACCGAGAGTCTGGGCAAAAAGAGCTATCTAACCCTGTTTTATCCCTATACTCAGGATGATAGCATCGCGCTAACTAAAGAAACTACGCAGCAAAGCAAGCTCATAAATCAAATTTTAATCGATATCATCGTCGTAAACGCCACTTCTATTTTGCTAGTGCTTTTTTATGCGCTATTTTTGTCGCGTATGCTACTGGTGCCGATTAAAATTTTAAGCAAAAAAATGACGAATTTAAACGAGAGATTTTTGCAAGCGATTAGCCTTGAGGAGCTGCCGCCCGAGTTTAAACCGTTAGGCAAAAGCTTAAACCGCCTAATCGAGCGGATTCAGACTTTCGTACTTTATCAAAAGGAGCTATTCGTCGGCGTCGCGCACGAGTTAAAAACGCCGCTTGCGGTAATGAAAACCAAAAACGAGGTCACGCTAATAAAGCCGCGCGAGAGCGAAAAATATATAGAAACGCTCAAAAATAACAACGAAGCCATCGATCAGATGAATAAAATGATCGGGTCTATTTTGGAGATCGGGCGGCAGGAGGGCGCGCAGTTTGAGGAGGCCGTGCCTACCGACGTCATCGAGTTTTTGAAGCAGTCGGCGAATAATTTTAAAATTTTAGCCCGCGGCGAGGGCAAGGATATAGCGACCCAGTTTGCGCCCTCTAGCCTAAAAATGACGCTTCAAACGACGCTTTTGACGCATGTTATCCAAAATTTCGTCCAAAATGCGATCAAATTTTCCCCCGCCGGCTCGGTTGTTACGCTGCGATCTTTCCTAAACGACGGCGAGTTTATGATCGAGGTCGTAGACGAGGGCTGCGGCATCGACGAGAGCAAGGATCTTTTTGCGCCGTTTAAGCGCTTCGGCGATAAAAGCGGAGCGGGGCTCGGGCTATTTTTGGCCAAGGGCGCGGCTCAGGCTCTAGGCGGAACCGTATCTATCAAAAATCGCACGGACGGCCGTAGCGGCGCCGTCTCGACTCTACGGCTACCGATAAATAAAACAAACAAAGGCAGATAAATGGCAAAACGAACCGCCGTCATAGACTTGGGCTCAAATTCGATGCGAATGGTGATATTTGATAAAAGCTCGCGTTATGCTTTTAGCGTCGTGGGCGAGTTTAAGATGAAGGTGCGCCTGGGCGAGGGCGCTTACGAAAACGGCGGCGCGATCGGCGAGAGATCTATGCAAAAGGCTTTTGAGGCTTTTAGCGAATTTAAAAATATCGCCAAGGCCTACAAATGCGCAAAAACCTTTGCTATGGGTACCTCGGCTCTGCGCGACGCACCTAATGCGGGCGAGCTAATATCGCTCGTGCGCCGCGAGCTAGGACTAAATTTAAAGGTCGTTAGCGGCAAAGACGAGGCGGTTTACGGCGGCGTGGCGGCTCTAAATTTGCTTGAGCCGCTAGAGGAGTTTGTAACGCTTGATATCGGCGGAGGCTCGGCGGAGCTAGCGCTTGTTAGCGGCGGTAAGATAATAGACGCCGCGTCATTAAATTTAGGCACGGTGCGGCTAAAGGAGCTATTTTTCGACAAAAAAAATCTAAGCGCCGCGCAGCCGTTTATCAAAGACGCGCTAAAAAGTTTGCCTAAAAATTTCAAAAGCAAAAACCTAGTCGCCATCGGCGGCAGCCTGCGTGCGATATCTTCAGCGATAATGTCGGCGCAAAACTATCCTCTAAAAACGGTGCATAATTTTGCTTATAAACTGCAAAATCACAAGAACTTTATCGAGAGTATCTCGCAAGCAAGCGTACTGGAGCTTGGGAAATTCGGCATCAAAAAAGATCGCTTCGATACGATTAGAGAGGGCGCGCTCATCTTTTTAAGCGCGGCCGAGGCTTTAGGCGCGCAAAATATATACACTAGCGGCGCGGGCTTTAGGGAGGGCGTATTTTTAAGCGATATTTTGCGTCCGACGCGCAAATTTCCGCCTAATTTTAACCCGAGCGTGAGAAGCTTGCAGGATAGATTTTTGCTAGACGACAACAAGACGATCGTGAAATACGCAAAAGATCTATTTGTCGCGCTAGAGCCGCTGCACGGGCTTGAGGGGCGCTACGATGGCGAGCTAGCGGTGGCTGCTAGGCTACATAGCGTGGCGCAGTGCTTGGGATTTTACGGCGAGCATGCTAGCTCGGCGTTTTTTGTGTTAAATGCCCTAAACTACGGCTTTTCGCATGCACAAAAATGCCTAGTTGCCGCGATCATCGCGCAAAACGGCAAAAAAAGCTCGAGCGAATTTGAGCGATTTAAAAACCTGCTGCCTAGCGAAGAGATCGTGCGCTGGCTGAGTTTTATCCTTGCGCTTGCTAAAAATCTCGATGCAAACTGCGTGCATAAGAAGCTGGAGTTTGAGTTTATCAATCATACTTTGCAAATTTACGGCGCTAAGGAGCTGTTTATAGCGAAGGAAAATATCAAAAAGATGACCAAACCGGATACTTTTGCGATCTGTTTTGCATGAAATTTGGTGGAGAGATTTGATGAAATTTACCGCAAATTTCATCAAATTTTATAAAATTAGTTTTTATTAGGCGTCAGACGATTAGTCTATACTCGCCTTATCCTTGTATGCGTCCAGCGTTTGGCGGTTTTCGATATAGGCGTTTAGCTTTTTTTGATTTTCTTCAAAAAAGCTCTGGAAGTCCTGCTCGCTAGTCATCTTTTCTTCGCCGAATTTATCTAAAAGTACGTTTGAAGCGCCCGTTAGCACAAGGTAGCGTCTGTCAAGGTGCTGAAAAAGCACGACTTTATTGACGCCGTCAAGCGGTTTTTCGTAGATTATCTCCACCTCTTCGTCTTTTTTTACCTTTTCAAACCAGTCGTTTTTTTTGTTTGTTTTAAAATCATTTTTGTTGTTTTTTATTTTTTTTTTTTAGAATAAAATCGCGAGCACAAGTATCGCCCAAAAGCCCAAAACCGAGTAATATCTAAAATCGATCATATCGCTCATGCCCTGCGTCATAAAATTTACGTCGCTGCTTTGCGGGGCTAAATTTAAGCCCGGGCTTTGAGCCGACGCGCTCAAATTTGAGCCGTTTTGCTCACCTGATAAATTTGACGCTTCGGTTATATTTTCTTTAGTTTCTTGCGAGGATATGGCGGTAGTGGCGGGCGAATTTATCGCAGCTTGGGGCGTTACTCGCACGCGCAGGCCAAACCCGTCGGTGGTCTTTGACGCGCTAACGGACACCTCGGCCGCACTCTTTATCACGAGGGCTAAATTTTGTCCTCTGGGCTCAAACAAAAGCTCTTGCAGTATGTTTGAGTTTACGCTTTTTTCGATGCTCTGATCGTTTTGCAAGTCTTTAAAAAGTAGGGTTATCGCGCCGTCTTTGCGCTCTTGCAGGATAGTCCCGCTATAAGGCGCGTCAAAGCTAAGCATAATATCCACGCGGTCACTACGCTCATAGACGTTATATGTGGATAAATTTGAACCCCAAAGCGCAGCGAAAAATAGCAAAAGCCCGGCAAAAATCCTCATAACTGCTCTCGTTTAAAGTACTGGATGACGGATTTTGAGTCTAGGATTTCATTTATCCTGATGGCGAGGTTTTTTTCGTAAACCATAACTTCGCCCTTGCCGAAAATTCGGTTGTTTATAAAAAGCTCCACGCTCTCGCCGGCAGGCTTTTCCAGGTCGATTACAGAGCCTACTTCGAGCTTCAAGAGCTGCTTTACGCTAATAGTCGTGGTGCCCAGCTCCGAGATAAAATCCACTCCGATATCCATCAACTCGTCGTAGCTTTTAAAAAGCCCGCCACGCTCTTGCAACATCTCCTGAACCCCTTGGAGCGCCGTTTCTACGGCGGTTACTTCTTGTAGTTCTTCGCTCATCCTTTTTTATATCCTATTTGAAATGTTCTATTTTTGATCTTATAGACGCGTTTGTCGTCTAGTTTGACGTGAAAGCTCGTCCTGCCTAGATATTCGGGAGTGCCTAGTTTATAGGCGTTCGCTTCGCGTTCGTTGAGTAGATTTTTGGCGTAGCCGATTGCGAGATTGGCCACTTCTTTGCAGATATCGCTTAGCTCGTCTTCGGCTAGTTTATCGACGCCAAGAAGCACGCTAGCAAAGCGATTTATCGTATCTTTTTTAAAATAAAGATAAAAGTGAAATTCCTCTTTGCCCTTAAAAATCGGCAAGCTCGAGCCGTAAAATTCACCCTCCGCACTCTTTACTTTTTCTACCTTGTAACCAAGGGTATCCTCGCACAGGTGCTTGATCCCAAGCTCCGCAACGTCCATCATCGCGCCGTCCTTTAAACGAAATTTTTTGATTATACTTAAATTTAACGCAAACGCGGCTAAATTTAAAAAAGTTTATTGATTTGCTTTATCAGCTCTTCGCCCTCAAATTTGGCCGTGAGCTTTACTATCTCGGTGCCGATTATCGCACCGTCGGCATAGGTTTTTACCTCGTCGGCGTCGCTTTTATTTTTCACGCCAAAGCCCACCGCGACAGGCAGATCGCTTCTTTTTTTTAAACCCTCTACTAGCGCTTTTAGTCGCTCCTCGCTTGCTCGCTGCGAGCCGCTCACGCCGATAGCGCCCAGAGCATAGACAAATCCTGAGCCGAATTTTAAAATTTTATCCGCGCGGTTTTGCGAGGTGACGCTGATTAGCGGGATGAGATCAAGGTCAAATTTAGCGCACAACCCCGCTACCTCCTCGCTCTCCTCAAACGGCAGATCGGGGATGATGAAGCCAGCGATACCGACATCTTTTGAACGGGCGATAAAATTCTCTACGCCGTAGGCAAACACGATGTTAAAATACACGAGAAAAACGACGGGTTTATTTATCTTGCCTTTGCACTCTTCTAGCATGGCAAATATCTCGCCCGTGTTTACGCCCTTTGCGGCGGTTTCAAAGCTAGCTTGCGCGATGAGTTTACCGTCTGCGAGCGGATCGGAGTAGGGGATACCAAGCTCTAGTAGATCCAGGCAGCTGCCGTTTAAATTCAATAAAAACTCCTTAGTTGCTTTGACGCTAGGATATCCCGCCACGACGTAGCCGATGTTTGCTTTTTTGCCCGCGAACGCGTCTTTTACCTTAGCCATAAATTTTTCCTTTCTCGTAGCTCATCACGGTGTTTATGTCTTTGTCGCCGCGTCCAGAGACGTTTATGACGATGACGCTTTTTTTTGTCAAATTCGGGCAGAGCTTTTCTAGATACGCTAGCGCGTGCGAGCTCTCGATCGCAGGGATGATGCCCTCTAGGCGGCTGGTTAGATATAGCGCGTTTATACACTCGTCGTCGGTGACGCCATAGTAGGCGGCTCGTTTGCTCTCGTGCAGGTGCGCGTGCTCTGGACCCACTCCCGGATAGTCAAGCCCCGCCGAGATGCTATGCACGGGCTCGATCATGCCGTATTCGTCTTGTAAAACGATCGTTTTCATGCCGTGGATGATGCCTGTGCGGCCCTTTGTTAACGTTGCGGCGTGATACGGAGTGTCCGCGCCTAGGCCCGCAGCCTCGACTCCGATCAAATTTACGTCCGCTTCGCCCAAAAACGCGCTAAAGATACCGATGGCGTTGCTGCCGCCGCCGACGCAGGCGATGACGTAGTCCGGATGTACGCCGTGCTCTTTTAGCTGAGCCTTGGTCTCGCGGCCTATGATACTCTGGAAGTCGCGCACGATCCTAGGATACGGGTGCGGGCCGACTGCCGAGCCGATGACGTAAAAGGCGCTTTCTATCTCGTTTACCCACGCTTGGATCGCTGCCGTGGTGGCCTCTTTTAGCGTTTTTAGCCCCTCTTCTACGCTCACGACTCTGGCACCTAAAAGCTGCATGCGAAATGCGTTTAGCTGCTGGCGCTCTACGTCTGTCGCGCCCATATACACGTCGCACTCAAGGCCGAGCAATGCCGCCGCGGTCGCAGTCGCCACGCCGTGCTGACCTGCACCCGTCTCGGCTAAGACCTTCTTTTTGCCCATTTTTTTGGCTAGAAGCGCCTGGGCTAGGGCGTTATTTATCTTATGCGCGCCGGTGTGGTTTAGATCCTCGCGCTTGAGGTAAATTTCATGCCCGTAGTGCTCGCTTAGGCGTTTTGCGTGATATAGCGGGCTTGGGCGTCCGACGTAGTTTTTTAGTAAGTCGTCTAGCTCGGCCTCAAATTCAGCCGTTTTTACTATGCGATCAAACGCGGCCTCGAGCTCGTCTAGTGCGAACATCACGGTTTCCGGCACGAACTGTCCGCCGAATTTGCCGAAATATGCTTTAGTGTTCATCGGTATCCTTTAAATTTTCGTTCTATTTTAGCATTTTAAGTTTTTATTAGGCTTATTTTGGGTGCGGATAGGTCGCGTTAATCGGTCTGTGAGGGAAACGGGAAATTTAAAAACATGCGATATTTTATTTAGGCAAGGCGGCAAAGGCCGTAAATTTGCCTCCGTCGCAAGCAAATTTACGCCTTTATCAGCTCTAAAATTTTCTTTATTTTTTCGGCCGATTTTATACCGTTTTCGTCCTCGACTTTTGAGTTTAGATCAAGCACTCGCGGGTTAAATTTGATCGCTTTGCACGCGTTATGTTCGCCGATACCGCCCGCCATACCGAAGTCAAATTTGACCTCACGCAAAATCTCCCAATCAAAGCTGATGCCGTTGCCGCCGGCATTTTGCCCCTTGCAGTCAAAAAGCGGCATATCACAAAGTGCGGTATCGACGGCTGGAAGCGCGTCTAGCACGCTATAAACGCGCCAAACCTCTAGCCCCATCGCCTTTAAATTTGCGTACAAATTTGAGCTAACCTCTCCGTGGATCTGCGCAACGTCAAGCGGGACAAATTCGCAGATTTCCATTATCTCGCAGTCGCTTTGCTCCGCAAAAACGCCGACGCATTTTTTACCTGCCGCATGCGCGATGTTTGATATCTCGCGAGCCGTTTGCGCGCTTACTTGACGTTTGCTTTTAGCAAATATCGCGCCCAAAAAATCAACGTCCAAACTAGCCACGTCGCGCGCCTCCGCAGGCGTTTTGATGCCGCAAATTTTAACCAGCGTCACGCTTCGCCTCGCACGTAGTCTTCAAAATAGCGATAAACTTTACCGCTTTTTATCGCGTCCAGGATGACCTCTTTTGCTTGCGCGGGACTATCCGCGACGCCTGCTGTGTAGAGCGCAAACATCGCGTTTAGCACGACGACGTCAAATTTCGGTCCATCCAGCTCGCCTTTTAAAATTTGCTTTAAAATTTCGGCGTTTTGCTCAGGCGTGCCGCCCTCGATCTCGCTGTGAAACGCCCGTTTGAAGCCAAACTGCTCGGGCGTGATGCTGTACTCGCTGATCTGTCCGCCTCGTAGCTCCACGACGCGCGTCTCGTCCGCTAGGCTGATCTCGTCTAGTCCGTCCTCGCCGCGAACTACCAGCGCTCGCTCGCGTCCTAGTAGCTGCAGCGTCTCGGCGTAGAGGCGCAAAACTGGCTTATGATAGACGCCAACAAGCTGATTTTTGAGCGCCAAATTTGGATTTAGCAGCGGTCCTAGCACGTTAAAAACCGTGCGGATACCCAGACGCTGGCGCACTTCGCGCACTTCGCGCACTAGCGGGTGGAAAAACGGAGCGTGGAAAAAGGCTAATTTTTTGTCGTTTAGCAGCTCGCGCTGCCCTAGGAGCGAATTTGAGCTTTTAACGCCCAAAATTTCTAGCACGTCCGAGCTGCCTGATTTGCTAGAAACGGCTTTGTTTCCGTGCTTTGCGACTTTGACGCCAAGGCTTGCGAGGATAAACGCGACGGTCGTCGAGATATTTATCGTTTTAAAGCCGTCGCCGCCCGTGCCGCAAAGATCGATCATCGGCGAGGGATCGCGGTAGGTCTGCGAGTATTTTAGGATGTTTTTAGCCAGGCTTGCTAGGCTTTGCGGATAGAGGCTTTTTTCGCTGATTAGCACCAAAAGCGCGGCTAGCTGCGTGATCTCGTACTCTTTGCTAGCGATGATTTCGCAAATTTGCTCAAAGTCGCGGTCGTCCAAGCGCTCGTTTTCTTGTAGTTTGATTAGAAACGGCTTTAGCGGGCGGATTTTGGGCTCTTTGGCGACCTCGGCCGTAGGCGCTGCTTCGTAGTTGATGAAATTTTCGATGATTTTTTTGCCGTACTGCGTGAAGTAGCTCTCGGGGTGAAACTGGATGCCAAAAATCGGCCTATCTTTCACGCTAAGCGCCATCACTACGCCGTCCTCGCTCACGGCATCGGCCTGTAAATTTGACGGTAGCTCGTCCACGTAAAGCGAGTGGTAGCGCATGACCTCAAATTCGTCCGGCAGTCCCGTAAACAGCGGCTCTTTGCGGCTAACTTTTATGAGCGAGGTTTTGCCGTGATACGGCTTTTCCAGGCGTTTGATCTTTGCGCCGTGCACCAGGCCGATCGCCTGATGCCCAAGGCAGATGCCAAGGATCGGGGCGGCGATGTCGCTTCGCAAAATCTCTAAACAAATGCCGCTATCTTGCGGGTGTTTCGGGCCCGGGCTTAGTACGATTTTGCTAGGATTTAGCCTGCGGATTTCATCCAGCGTGATTTTGTCGTTGCGCACGCAGCGCACTTCCTCGGAAGTTAGTTCGCGTAGATACTGCTCTACGTTGAATACGAAACTGTCGTAGTTGTCGATTAATAAAATCAAAATTTTCTCCTTTTTTACGGCTTGTCTCGCGAGCGCTTTTTGTGGATTTCGTTAAAATTTGACTCGATAGGCTACATGCCTTATCTTCGTCAAATTTTAACTTCAAAACCCCAAAAATCATCTCACGATACTTCGCCTTATCGTTTTATGCTTAAATTTACAAATTTGAGTCTCCGAGACTAGCACCCTGAAAATGTAAATTTAAACTCGCGACGCTTTGCTCGTAGAGCAAAGCAGTGTCGCCACCTCTAACGTGCAGTGGGGTTGGTGGGGGTTTGGGGG
>CAURKB010000027.1:0-19078 GCA_963525315.1 uncultured Campylobacter sp.
TTTGATTTAGCGCTGATTTGCCGACGATGACGGATAGTCTTAGATACGGGCTACACTCGGCTCCGGCTAGAGCTAGAGCCAGAGCACAAACGAGACAAATTTTTCTCATCTTTTGGGCGTTACTAGCATATTGACGTAGCGGCCTTCTAGCAGCGGCTCTTTATCGCGGTCGGAGACGTCTTTTACCATCTCCCAGACTTTTTGTAGCATCGCGACGCCGGCTTCTGGGTTGCTCATCTCGCGGCCTTTTAGAAATACGCGAAATTTGACGTGTTTGCCCTCTTCTAAAAACTCAAGAGCGTGCTTGACTTTATAGTTGATGTCGTTTTGAGCGATTTTGACGGAGAGCTTGATCTCTTTTACTTCGATTGTTTTTTGCTTTTTCTTGGCCTCTTTTTGCTTTTTTTCTTGCTGGTAGCGGAATTTGCCGTAGTCCATTATCTTGCAAACGGGAGGTTTGGCATCAGGCGCGATTAGCACCAGATCGAGCCCCATTTTCTCGGCGATTTTCAAGGCCTCTACTCTTGGGATGACGCCGTATGCGGTGCCGTCGTCCCCCACGCATCTTACTTCGCTCGCTCTGATATCTTCGTTGAGCAACACTTCGTTTTCTTTAGCCAATTAGTTTTTTCCTTTAAGTTGAAATTTGTTGATTATATCCAAAAATATTGTGTTTTTATTGTATTTTTCGTAGAAATTTATTGCACCGTGACAATTTTTGCGGATTTTGGTAAAAGCCAGGCTTAGCATAAAGCCGCGCCTAGCTCAAATTTAGCGGATTTTCGCTCCAGTCTCAAAAACTTACCTCGGCGAGTTTTGATTTGAGTAACTCGACGAATTCGTCCAGTTTCATATCTTTTTGTTCTCTAGTCGTACGGTCGCGCAGAGCGATGGCGCTATTTGCCATTTCGTTGTCGCCCAGTACCGCGATCATCGGCACGCGTTGTTTTTCTGCGGTGCGGATGCGTTTGTTTAGGCTCTCGTTTTTGCTCGCGATTTCGCTATCTACGCCGATTTTGCGAAGCTCTTTGGCGACGGTTTTGGCGTAGTCTAGGTGCGCGTCGCTGATCGGCACGATGACTACTTGCGTCGGAGCTACGAAAAACGGCAGCTCGCCGCCGGTGTGCTCGATTAAGATACCGATAAATCTCTCAAAGCTTCCCAGTAGCGCGCGGTGCAGCATTACGGGGCGCTGGCGTTCGTTATTTGCGTCGATGTAGCCCAGATCAAAGCGCTCGGGCAGGTTAAAATCGACCTGGATCGTGCCGCACTGCCACTTGCGTTTTAGCGCGTCGGTGATTTTGATGTCGATTTTTGGGCCGTAGAATGCGCCGCCGCCCTCGTCGATGCCGTATTTAAAGCCGTTTTCGTCAAGCGCTTCTTTTAGCGCTTTGGTCGCAGTTTCCCAAATTTCGTCCCCGCCGATCGCTTTTGCAGGCTTGGTCGAAATCTCCATCTCGTAATGAAAGCCGAAATTTTCCATTATTTTGCCGGCAAATTTTAAAATTTCTAGGATATTTTCTTTGATTTGGCTTGGCATACAAAAGATGTGCGAGTCGTCCTGGGCAAATTCGCGCACCCTGAAAAGTCCGTGCAAAACGCCGCTTTTTTCGTGGCGATGCACGACGCCGTATTCGAAAAATTTAAGCGGCAAATCGCGGTATGAGCGGATGTCGCTTTGATAAACTTTGATGTGACCGACGCAGTTCATCGGCTTTATGCCGTATTCGGCCTCGTCGATCGTCGTAAAGTACATATTTTCTTTATAGTTTGCGTAGTGACCGCTCTTTTTCCACACGTCGGCTTTTAGTAGCTCAGGGCCTCTAACCGGCTCGTAGCCTCGGTCGCGGTGGGCTTTATATAAAATTTGCTCTAACTTCGAGCGCAAACGTCCGCCGTTTGGTCGCCAGATCGGTAGGCCGCCGCCGACCTCTTCGTCGAAAGTGAACAACTTCATCTCGACGCCAAGCTTCCTGTGGTCGCGTTTTTTGGCCTCTTCGATGATGCGGATGTGCTCTTTTAGGCTCTCTTTGTCGGCAAATGCTGTGCCGTAAATGCGGTTTATCATCTCGCGCGTTTCGTCGCCGCCCAGATACGCTCCGGCTACGCGGGTTAGTTTAAAAAATCTTAAAAATTTGGTATTTGGCAAGTGTGGTCCGCGGCACAAATCCTCGAAATTTCCTTGCTTGTAGCTGCTGACTTCGCCTTCTGGGATGCGTTTTAGTACCTCTTGTTTTAGCTCGTCATCTTTAAATTTATCGCTCATCGCGGTTTTGGTCGAGCAGGTTTTGACTATGTCAAGCTTTGCTTCGGCCAGCTCTTTCATCTTGGCTTCTATCGCCTCTAAATCATCGTCGCTAAGCTTGCTGTTGGCCTCGTCGACTTTAAAATCATAATAAAATCCGTCCTCGACGTTTGGTCCGACGAAAAATTTAGCCTGCGGATAAAGCTCTTTGATCGCTTGCGCCATAAGGTGCGCACAGGAGTGTCTGATGACGTTTAGCGCGTCGGGGGAGTTGTCAAAATAAATCGGTTCTGCGGCGTTTTCTCGCCCGTTGATACTCTGTGTATCGACTATGTTTCCATCCAGTTTGTATGCGATGATATCGCTCATTTTGCGTCCTTTTTATCGAAACATCTTTCTTACGCTGAAAGAATTGGGCTTGATTTTAGCTAAAATGTTTTTAAGCTTTACTTAATGTTTTATTTGATTTGGGTTTAAACGGCGGTCAAATTTGACTTTTGAATATAGCAAAATATATTGACTATATCATAAATCTTGTCAAATCGGTAATATTCTCAATATAGTTTATTATATTTTAAGAAAACTAACGATAATATTTCATCGAATGGATCATGCATTTATCTCGTCTTTGCATTGTTTTGATTCATTTTTCTCCCAAATTGCGCACAGGAGTGGTTGCCTTTGCGCTTTAATCATTAAATTTTACTTCAAAATAAAACGTAATATACTTTTAGCTTTAGTAGGCAAATTTGGCGAAAATTTGGCGTTTGAGTTTACGGCACGAAAGATAAAGCAAAATTTAAAAAATTGAGTTAAAAGAAGCGAATGGTGGCCCCGAATGGACTAAAACTATACCGCTTTACATACGATAAAATAGCAGTTTAAGGTTTAAAATTGGAATATTTCTTACCCAATTTCTTACCTAATTGTGATTATTGCCTTTTAGCTTAGCATAAATTTTAACATCTCGCTTGCCAAATTCGTAATAGTCTATGCCGGTTATTTGGTAGGTATTGTCTCTAAATTTGATCTCGTAGTCAATCAGACTTTTATCCTTTAAAGCCTCATTGAAATTTACCGTGAATAAAACCTCGGCCTCAGATTGAATTTGCGCTCGCTCGTAGGCTTCTTTTGCCGATAGCTGCCTTACATAAGCCCAAATATCTTTTAGTAAGTATTGCTGCTCTTTTTCGACCTCGCCGTATTCGTTCGTAGTCGAGACGTAACCTAATATACTAATCTTTTTATCTTTTATCATCACAAAGCCTTTCAAATTCTGTTAAATGTTCGCACAACCCGACGTAAGCGTTTAGTAGCGATGCCGTGCCGTCTATTCTTTGACGCGGGTTGTTGCTCTTTACGGGGATTATGTTTGCGTTCCTATCCTCTACGACTCCAGTATTACTCAAGCACCATTTTAGGATCGGACTGTTGTTGTAATTTATTCTCTTGGCTTGCAAATCAGCTCCTAGTATTTGCAAGGGTAGCGATAGGGTTTTAGCCCCCTGGATGCATCTAATCATCTTAAAGCCCTCTGTTTGCATTTCCTCCACCCAATACCTAGCCGAATAGCTATCATAGTAAATCCATAGCACCATAATCCCGTTTTGTTTGACTTGTTCCAAATACCATGCCGTAACATCCGAATAGTCGATAGTGTTTCCGTCGCAAAGCCTTAAAAGCCCGTTTGTGTGCCAAATATCGTAAGGAATTTTATCCTCTTTTATCCTAGTCTCCAGGTTGTCTCTAGGTATCCAGTACATCTGCTTAACTAGCCTTTCGCCGCCGCTTATCGTTACTAGCGTAGCGCAGGTTAAATCAGTCGTTATGGATAGATCGGCTCCGCCTATGGCGTATACGTTCTTAAATTTGGTCTCGTCGTAGGTTTTTGGATTGTTGATAACGTCAAAGCTTAGCCATGCGTTGCGCGAGCTCTCTCTAATGTTAAAATCTTTAGTAAGGATGCCGATTAAATCTTTCGGGCTGTTTTCTGCCCTTTTGGCCTTATCTGATAAATCGGCGTATTTTTTAATACTTCCTAGCCCTGGATTTGCTTTGATCCATTTTTTCTCGTCTTTCCATTCATCTTTGCTATCAAGCTCATAGATGATAGGCAAAAAACTATCGTCTTTAAAAATGCCGTCTGCGATATTACAAGCATATTCGTAAATATCGTCGAATATACACTCTCTGACCGTGCCGGCGGTTGTGATCATAATTACCAACGGCTCACGGCGCGCGGATTGGCTTTGCTTCATAACCTCGTAAAGGTTTCTGTCTTTTACGCCGTGAAGTTCGTCTATAACTACCAAATGAGAATTGAGCCCGTCTAGGGTGTTGCTATTCTTGCCTAACGGCATCATCTTAGACATATTAAGAGAAAAATATAAATCGCTCTTTCTCTTTTTTAGAAATTTGCTAAGTTGCGGGCTTTGCTTTACCATATTTAAGGTTTCGTCAAATACGATCTTGGCTTGCTCTTTTTTGGTAGCTACCGAATAAACCTCTGCACCCGCTTCGCCGTCTGCGATCAGCATATAAAGACTAAGGCCTGCCAATAGCGAGCTCTTACCGTTCTTTCTAGCCACCATAAAAAAGGCCTCTTTGTATTTTCTTAGCCCCGTCTTTTTATCCACAAAGCCGAATAGCGCAGAGATAAAAGCTTTTTGAAATAGATCGAGCTTTAGCGGACTGCCGGCCCATTCTCCTTTTGAGTGTTTGCAAAATTTCTCTATAAACTCGATAGGCCTTAAAGCTTTTTTCTCGTCGAATTTATACTGGCCGCTTTTGTCTTTCATGTCGTTTATTAGCTTGTCATAAATTTTTTCTACTCTTTTGCTGACTAATATTTCGCCCGTTTTGATTTTGCGGTAATACTCTTTTATGAAGTTCATTATTTGCTCGAGATAAAATTTATTAGCTCGCTATCGTCGGCTGGAGACGGATTTTTATCTATCAGCTCCATAAGCTGCCTATACACTAGCGAATACCGCTGAATAGTCGTGTTGTAGCTTTTTAGCGCGGAATTCTCTCTAATAAAGCTTTGTTTGCCCTGATTAAATTCCTCTAAAATTTCGCCGTTTTCTACTACTTCTTTGAGTCTTTGCATAGTTTTATTCATAAATTTTAACTCGGTTACCAAATCTTTTGCCACTTTTTGTCTACTTTGCGGCGCAAGCTTGATAAGCTCGTCTAGCTCGTCATTACTTGATATTTTTCTTGTTTTTGCCATATTGACCCCCTTGTGGTTTTGCCCTGGAGGGAATTTAGAAACTCCCCCGCCGATTTTCCCCGAAACTTAGATTAAACTTAAGACGGGGGCTACTTAGCTAAAATCTACCCAAAGACCTTAACTAAATCGCCGTTCTCGTCAAATTTTAATCCCTCTACCGTGCAGCTTCTCTCAAAGTGTTCTTTGTTGTGGCAGTTCTGACAAAGCAGCTCCAGGTTCTCCCAATGCAATGTTAAATTAAAATCGTTCTGATTGGTTTTGCTTAGATGCTTTTTGTGATGGACTATCCTACCTATGCCGCCGCAACGCTCGCATATTCCGTTTTGAGAAATATAATAAGCGTTGCGCGTCTTTTTCCAATTTTGGCTTTGATAGAATTTATTATCAATGCTTCTCATCTACTAAACCCGGCTTTGAGCGATAACGCTTTTAAGAGATTATCTATAACCTTGCTTAGCTTCTCGCTCTCGCTTTGCTCGGCGTTATACCAAAGTATCAAGATAAATTTACTTAGTTGTTTGGCTAGCGGCTCTTTTTCTTGCGCCTGCTTATTTAGCCCGGTGCTTACCTCGATATAATCAGGGATTGCATTCAGCAACCCCTTTATTATTTCGTCGTTCTCGTTGCCGTCGAGCCTTAGCCACTCTCTAGCTTCCGCGACCTCTATCATCACGCCGCCCTTGATAGTTTGATAAAGGCTTCGTCTACTATCGGCTTGCAGTCGGCTATCGCCAAAGCCCTATAATCTATCTTGCCGGACTTAAAGCTTGACTGCGTTGAGCTTTCAAGCATTATGCCGCTAGGTAGGTTATAGCCTAGGTAGTCGAAGTTTCCGAATATTACGTTATCGTTTGCCATGTAGTCATCCACGATAACCTCAAAGCCTAATATCTTACCTACGTTCTCGCTCTTTGGATCAAGTACGAATATCGGGCGTCCGTTCGTGTCGGTTAGTCCGTAGAATAGATTAAATAGCGTTGCGTTGCTCATCGCCCATTTAGCGTTTGATGCATAGCCTCGCTTTAACGCTCCCGCTACTTTTACCACGTCGGCATAAGTTAGTCCGGCTTTTTTGAATTCAAAGTGGTTGCTATCTTTTACCCAAGATATACCGCTTAGCACGCCTTTGCCCTGATTAGTTCCCGTGCCGTTAATAAGCGCATCCGAGATACAATTCATTACAGAGCTTTGGAGTTCCTCTATGATGTAAGCCTCAAATGCCGATACGCTCATTTTTGAGGCGGCTACCGATAGAGAAAAGACTTTCATTATCTCGTAGGCTTTAAAATTAACTATTGCAATATCCGGTCTTTCCTCGCTCACGTCTGCGCCCTCTGTGTGCCAGCTGGCTTTAGAGGTTGGAGTTCCTACCGGTATATCGATATTAGACGGCATCGCAAAGCCTCTTGAAACCCCGATTACGCCGCCTTGCGTTCTAGCCTTACTTATTACTTCGTTTAGCGTAGATGTAGGGATTACGCCTGCGACATTGCTTAGGCTTGCAAAGCCGGACGCTCTTAGCTCCATCTGCGCCGCATTCATAGCTCTTTGTTCGGTCGCATTTAGCGGTTGATTTAGTAAGGTTTTGAAAAAGGCTTGTTTATATTCGCTTGTACCAAATACGTCTTTTGGCTCTGCGCTTCTTACCTCAAAGCCCATATTGTCAAGCTCTTTTAGCCCGTCCTCTTTGCTTCTAGTCTGCTTTTCGCTTAGATGTGCTTTAGCTTCTTTTAGGCCGTCGATTTCGATATTTATCTCGTTCATATCGATATTGGCGTTAGTGTTGATCTCTTGCTTGATCTCCTGCGCTCTAGCTTCGATTTCTTTTAGGGTTTTTGTTTTGTAGTGGTTAAAGGCTTCCGCCACGGTATTAAATTTCATCGTTTTTCCTTTAGTGTAAAATTATGTTGTTTAGTTCGATAAGCTTTTTTGTCCGCTCGTCGTCGTTAAAAGCGTTTATCCTACTCCTAGCCTCTACGCTTGTCGCGCTGTATGCAGGATATGGCGTTACGCTAACCTCATATACCTTGTCTATCTTATGAATAGTTCTGGTATTGCTCGCTCTGTCGTAGCTGTCTCCGCCCTCGCTCACTTTAAAGCCGAAACTCATTGCCGTTAAGTCTCCGCGCTTTACAGCGGCGTATATCGATTTGGCTTCCGCCGTATCGGGTAAAGTAGCTATCATTTCAAGCCCTGCCGAGCTTTTATTAAATTTCATCGTTTTTGGAGTTCTTGCTAGCGGCACTTTTGAATTATCGTGGTTGTATAAAAGCCTCGTGTCGCTTAGATCGCACCCATCAAGCGCGGTCGGCAATATAACCTCGTTGTAGCTTAGCCCGCTATCGTTTATGGTGGCCGTTTGGTTAAAGACTATCGGCAAGCCCGTTAGTATCATATCCTCGCTCGCCTTGATCTCGCAACTTCTGATTTCTTTCATTTTTACTCTCCTACCTGATATTTATTAGCTTTGTCCGCATCTACTACGTTAAGCGTTTGAAGTCTTTTGTCTCCGTCTTGCACGGCCGGCAGATTTAAAATTTCTAATGCCTGATTTATACTAAGCAGCCCATAAGGCATAAGCTCGGAAATTAAATTTATTTTAGTGGCATTGCTTGAGAATTGAAGTCTACCGCTCTCAAATGTAATATAGTTTTTAAATTTAATCTCTCTTTGGGTGAAAATCTTTCTGGTAAATTCTAAGCTCATCTGCACGGCCAAGGGCTCTATTACGCTTTCGTAAAAAGCTCCCCATTCGTTCTCGTTATAATTACTCTTTACGATATTTTCGCTAATGCCCAAATAGTCGTAAATTTTATTTTTTATCGCTGCTAGCTGTTTATCGTCTATGCTTACGGGCTTGCTCTCGATCGGTAGAAACGAGCTTTTGGCGTCTGTTATTACTACGCCGCCGTTATTAGACACGCCTAAAAAGTCTTTGATAAAACGCTCACGCATCTTTGTCATTTCGGCATCCGGCAATACCTGCTCGTATTTCATAATGCCTCTGATGTTGGCTCCGGCTTTTATGGCGGTATTTAGCCCCTCGTTTTGAGTATGAGCCAGATCTAAGGTATTGTTGATCGCATCGTTGCTGTCGCCGAAATATTTAGAGCCGTTAAAATGGCGTCTTAGGTGAATGATATTTTTGTATTTTTGGATTAACTCCCCGTCTTTAGCGATAAACCTAATATAAAGCTCTCCGCGTCCGTCCTGCAAAAAGGCTGCGTTGGTCGCATCGATAGGATAAAAGCCTTTGATGCCCGTTTCGTCCTCGTCTATCAAGATAAAGGCGTTATTATGAATATAAAGGCGAGTTACTACCTTATACAAAAAATCGTAAGCATTCATTAATTCGTTTGGCTGAATTTGGAGTAAGTAGTTAATGTTGCTTACGGCTTGCTTGTTTAGCTCGTCTTTGATGACGTGCGAGCCTTTGAGTTTTGCAGCATTTCTTGCTATCGCATCGATCGCCCCTCTGTAAATGTCGCTCGAGTATGCATCGCCGCCGAATGCTCCGAATGCGTTTTGGTTAGCGATCAGGCTAAACTCTTGCGGCTTAGGTTTTCTTTTGAAAAAGTTAAAAATCGTCTTCATCTCCTAGCTTCCTAATATTTGGATATTCCACGATCTCGCCGTCTTTAATTATGGCGGCTACGAATTTTATATTTATGCCCATAACTCTTTTCCCGTTTTCGTTAAGCCATAGCATAGATTTATCTTGTATTACTTCGTCGCAGGTCCGGTAGGGCTGATTAGTAAAAAGCACGGTTATCATAAAGCCTATTATAGCTTTTTATTGTAAAGTTTTCAATACTAAATATAATAAAATCTCTATATATAGGCATTATATTAAGTATTGAAAAGTAGATTAGGGTATTTTAAACCCTAATCTAACCTCTTATTTTAAAACCCTGTATCAGGGCTGATCCTAGCTAGGACAATATCGCTTCCCTAGTGCGCTTCCCATATCTACAAAGCCGGTAGGGTCGTTCGTTTAGAATTAGGCTTATTCAAGAGGGCAAATTCGCCCCCTTTGATAAACTTAATTTGCCTGCTTTTTCAAAAACTCGTCTAAATACCTGCGCTGCTCCTCAACGTCGGGCACGTTTGCCCAAGGATTTGCCCATTTATCCAAAAAGCTTTTTAGGCTCGCCTGCGTTACGCCGATCGTTTCTATCATCTCGCTTATGAATGTTCTATCCTCGTCGGTTAGTTCGTCCGTGTCCTCTTTGTCGCTTAGAAAAAAATCGTAATATCTTTTATTGACCTCTAGCGCCTCGACAAACTCTAACGTCTGTAGACAAAACTCCTTTAAGTATTCGGGTCTATCTCCGTCAAAAATAGAGGCTAGCTCGCGCTCTACTTTATTCTCGTCTATCCGGATAATTAACCGCCCCTCTTCGTCCATACGCCTAGGGTTAAAAATTTACGGGTTATTCTTTGATAAAGCCACCCTGCTAGCTTCGTAAAAAGCATTCATATTTTTCATCATTAATCTCCTTGTAGTAGCTTTTCCATTTCCTCGCACTCGGCGCGCTCGGTTTCGCTCATCCTCTGTAATTCAAATTCGTATAGCTTATCGCACGCTTTATGATACTCCTCCAATAACTCGCTTTTTTCCTCTTTGGTTTCTTTGAGCTGTAGCCTTAGCTCTTTTAGCTCGTCGTTCAAAGCTCCCACCATAACGTTCAAAGCTTCTTTTTTGTCGGTTACGTGAGCTAGCGAGCAATAAAGCCCGTATGCTACGTCGTAAATGGCTTTATGCGATAAGTTGTCCGCTCCGCCCGCTCTTTCCATAATAAGCTTATTAAAGCCCTCTTTGCTGTCTCCTCTCGGCGTAAATAAAATCATTTCTTTTCCTCCTCTTTTTTCTCGGTTAGCTTTTTTTCTGCATATTGGCTTACAGCCTCAGCAATATCATCAATAACGCCGCTTAAAAAATAGCCTGCATTTATCATCACGTCGCTATTCATATTTGTAGCCTTTTGGAGGTGCGGCAAAGCTAATACTAACGTGCTGATGTTGTTTAGCAAGCTCGGCACTTCATCAGCTAGGTCTAGTTCGTCATTTATTTCAAATGCGAGTTTCATTTCTTTGCTCCTTTCATTTTCTCGTCAATGTAGCCTTGGGTAGCTATTGCAGCTCCGCCTATTAGCGTCGATAGAAAATAATTTACGTTCTGCTCCGCTTTCTCGTTTGTCCCTACGGCTTTCTGATAATGCGGCAAAGCCTCTACAAGGTATGCTATTGCGCAAAGCGCATCGGGCAATTCATTCTCTACGTCGAATGCATCGTCAAAACTTAGTGTCATTGGGTCTCCTTTAAAAGTATTTTGTTGTATTTATGATTTAATTATACAACATTTTACGATATAAGTCAATACTTAATACAACTTTTAGCAATAATTTTATAAAATAATACAACTAATTGAGATATGGAGTTAAAAATGAATAAAGAGAGATTTAGTGAAGAATTAAAAAAACTAAATATAACAAAAAAAGAATTTGCCGACATGTGCGGAATTTCTTATATGACTGTAAATAATTGGAATGATGAAAATAGACCTATCCCGGCTTGGGTCGATAGCTGGATACAAAACTACAAATTTAAAAACTTCTACGACGTCGTAAAAACGGAATTTGATAAACAAAAGGATATTTGATGTTTTACTTCCCACAAAACGCTAGCGTATTTGTTTTTTTGTTCGTTATGTTTGTAGCTTATAGAATTTACAAAAATATGTCCAAAAATAGCGCTTGGCACGATGCCGAGCTTAAAAGCGTAAAAGAGATGCATCAAAGAGGCTATGAAATACGCCTTAGCGATCTTAAACACGTTACGGCGGAAGAGCTCAATGCGCTTCACATAAAATTTATACTTTGACTTTTCTACCTTCTAAATGACTATCTAGCCTTAATGTTACCATACATACAGCGTGGAGCTAATTACCAGCCGCTCCCTCCCCCTAAAATACCTCATCAAGTTTTTGGTTTTTTATTCAGTTTTTTACAGTTTTTTATTGCGTATTAAAAAACTAAAATATCCTATTTTAGGGGCTTTGCACGTCTGTTTTTTAGTTTTTTACGTATATGTACGTTAGATACTTTTTAGCTCGTTTACTTTTGGCTTCCAGTTTTTTACTCTGTTTTTTAGTCTATACGCGCATACGGATAAAAAACTAAAAAACTAAAAAAATGTGTCGATAAAATAGCGTATTTTAGGGGGTTTTAAAAATATTTAGTTTTTTAGCACCTATTAAAAAACACTAAAAAACTAAATTTGGGAGATATTATTCTTTAAATTCTACTATTTCAGCCGCGCCGTATTCGTTCGACTTCTGAGCACCTGCTAGCGGTTCGTATATGCTGCGATTTTTGCCGGGGTCTTTGCGGATGTTAAACAAAGCTTTATCATATTTTTTTAAGAGTTCCCATAATAAATTTTTACCTACTACTTCCCTCTCGTCATCCTTGGCTCTAGCGTAGATCGCACTAGCTAGCTTCCCTTGTATTATTCCCTGCGGATTTTCCGCGATAACCTCCAGTGCATAATCTAGCGCGGCCTGCTGTTTATCGTTTAACGCATAATCCCAATAATCTGCCTGAGTTAAATTTTCCATCGCGGCGTCCGATAAATCGACTACAAAGGCTTGATGTTTCGTATCGTCTCGCCTTTTTTGCGGCTCGAGCGTAACTACTAATTTATTCCCGCCGTGCTCGTCTTTGGTTCTATTTGCAAAATACCAAGCTTCGTCTACGCTATCGCTAAAAGCTGTCGCGCCCTTATAGGCTTGGTTATTCTCATCGGGGTTGCTGGGCTGCTTTGGCTGATGATGTAAAAATATGATAGTAGCTCCGTTTTCCCTAAGCTTTTTTAGATCGTCCAACACTGGGATAACGATATTATCCTTTGCCATATCTCCGCCGATAAAATCTCTTATACTGTCTATTACTATTAGCGTATCGTCAAGCTTGCCGGCATAATTATCCACATCACACGCCAAATCGCTTATTAGATGCCTTTTGTCTAGATATTCGCCGTCTTGACTTCTTACAAGTCCGCTTATGTAAACTAATCTGCTTTTGTAAGGGTCGTCCATAAGCGTAATATCTAGCTTCCTGCGCGAAAATACGCCCAAGCCGTTGTCGCCGTCTATGTATAAAATTCTTTTAACTTTATCTTTTTCTAATAGCCATTTACAAAGATTTAATACAAAATAGCTTTTGCCTGCTCCGCCTCTAGCGTAAATATTAACTAGCGTTCGTTTTACTAAAAAGCCGTCCACTAGCCACTCTGGTGTATATTCTTGTATTTTTTTCGGCGTAATTCTAAAATTTTGCAAGTTAGCAAATGTAATTTTCTCTCGCTCTTTTTTGCTAGGTTTAGTTTCTTTGGGTATAATCTGTTTATTCTCATAGTTGAAGTCCTTTCGCCTAGCATCCCGCGCCTTTTGGCTAGGCGAGGCTTTTGTTTCAGGTTCGTATCTATCTGCAAACGACATACTAATCCTCCATTATTAATCCATCTAGTATATTTTTAAATTTGTTCTCATAGTGCTTGTTATCATTGGCACTAAACCTTATAAACTCGTAAAAATACGAGCCCACTAGCCGCACATCGACATTTAGCTCTTTATTCAAAATTTCCTTAGTCGCATCGTTTAAGCGTCTATCAAAAAGTATAATCTTTTTGCCCTGATAGGCTTTTAGAGCCTCTGTAAATTTAACTCCTGCGCTAAATTCGAATTCATCTTTGAAACATAGATAATCAAAGCCTAAAATCTTGAATAACGGCGCATCCTGATAGGCTCCGCTTACCATCAATACGTGCCTGCCCGTTATCTTTTGGATGCAGATGTTGGCGTTTCCGCTTCTAAACGGATCGCTTTGCGAGTAAAGCTCATTGTATAGCTCGCAATTAGCATAATCCAAAACGCGCATAAAGTGGCCTTTGTCGTTTTGTAGTATCAGGGTGATTTTATTTTTGGTATTTAGCCCTAAAAAGCCTACTAGGGTATCAAGGCCGCCAAAACTATCAAAAAAGCGTCTATCGTAAGATTTGTAAATTTTACTAAATACGCCTTTTTTATCGTTTTGTAGGGCTTTTGCTAGCTTTTGCCTTTGAGCTTGTAAAATATCCATATCAAGCCCCTATCAAATCGCGCAGCTCGGCCTCGAGCTTGGCTAGTTCGCGGGCTCTAACTTCTTTTTCCTCTCGCTCCTTTGCCGCTCTTAGCTCTAGCTCTCTTTGTCGCAAGAATTCTTTTGTTTCTTTGATCTCTTTTTCGCTGTCTATCCCTAGCCTATATTCGTTGGCCCGGCTGCCGTTTCCATAATGTCTCATAGTCTATCCTTTTTAAGAGATTAGATTAGGATTTTCTTGACTTTTTATGGGCAAAGGGTATAATAATCGTCTCACTTATCATTATAGTTCCTTGTCTTGCCCTTAAAAAGCTAGACAAGGATTTATCCCTTTTGTTCGTTATTTAATAGCCACTCATTAATTCTTTTTCTACTGTATCGTATCACTCTGCCAAATTTACTAAACGGCAATGGGTTTTTATCGCTTAGCTGTCGTTTTCTCATGCGCATGCGCTCTTGGGTTGGTATGTTTAAGCCGATTTCTGCCTCTAATTGTTCAGGGGTCATCCATTCATCGGCTAAACTTTGTAATGTTGGTAGTGGTGTGGTGTTTGTATTGTTTGAAGTGACTAACATTGTAAATACTCCTCTTTTAATTTTGATTTGGAGTATTTTATATTATTTTTACTTAAAAGACAAGTTAGTTTGGGAAAAATATAAAAACTTATTTTATTTTGTCATTTATTGCTTTGGTATAAGTTTCTTAGTTTTTATAAAATCACAGATAGCGTTTAGTAACTCATTGCGAGTAATAACCCTTATAGGTAGTTTGTATTCTTCGGATATTTTTAACAGTATATCTCTGTAATGATTTTTTAGATCACGCTCCGTTTGTATTTCCTTGTATTCCATTTTAATATCTTGAAGCTCTACAAGTGGGGGGATAGAGACTTTAATATCGCCACTGTATCTAGTGCTAGTAGTTATTACTTTTTCGGCTTCCTCTAAATCTGATATAAGCTGGGCCGACATTTCATTTATTCTTCTTGGTATCAATTTTCTCACATGCGGCTTGTTTGTTTTTTCGAAACGCTTACTTATCATTGCTATGATTGAATCTGGCCATTCGCCTTTATGTGCAACCCTGTTTTTTTCATCCTCTTCATCGTCTATTTTTGAGTATTTTTCTAAAATCTTTTTGGTTTCGGCAAAAACTTCAGATACTCTCTTCATCTCTTTTTTTATTTTATTCCCATTGAGTTTCGCTTGGATTTGGGCTTGTTTAAGGCTAATAAAATCTTGCAAAAACATTGATAACAAAATAGAGACTGACCAGACTATACCCTTTGAAGATAGCAGCATAACGTCTTGCTCTGTGAGGTTGCCGTAGGCTTCACCCAGCTTTTCCTCTATGTTCTTACTAAATGCAAAATTGCTGCCAGAGATGGCAGATGTAGTTTTTTGGATAGCTTTTACGGCTAAATTTTCGCCTGTCTTTAATCCGCGCTTTGTTTCATTGAGAAGTTCGGAATATTCTTGCTCTTGCATACTGGCTCCTTTAAATTCCTAAATTTTCTATACTGTTAAGGTAATCGCCATACCACTGCATCAGCTTGGCTCTTACATCGTCTTTTGCCATCTTGCGCTGATAGTGTTCTTTGATTTGATTTTTCTCTTTATGTGCCAGACTAGCCTCGATCGCTTCCTCTGTTACGCCATATTTTAACAGATCCGCTTTGTTCAAAGTGCAAATGGTCCTAAACGTCGATCTAAAGCCATGTGCCGTTGCTAGCCCTTTGTATTTATTTTTGTGCCCCATATTCTTTATTGCTTTATTTATAGTTCCGCTTGCAATATGACCCGTTTCCGCTTGTATACTAGGAAAAACATATATACTATTCTGACTATACCTAAACTGTTCTTCTAAAATTTTAAGGGCATAAGTGTTTAAAAAAACATGGTGGGTTTCTCTCATTTTCATTTCAATAGGTCGTATGGTCCAAATCCCGTTTTCCATATCAATATCTTCCCATTTAGCCTCGGCCGTATTCCCGGCTCTATTGCCTGTAAGTATTTGCAGGTAGATAGCCCGCTTTGTATTAAGCTCAACGGCGTTATTGTTTTTCAAATCTTGGATAAACTCTTTTATTAAATCGTCATCTATTAGCGCAGGATGCCTCGTGTCAATTCCATTTTTCTTATTAAACAATCTAGCCGTTGGAAAATCTTCACTCAAATACTGCGTCGGATCAAGAGAAATATAACCGTCTCTACAAGGCGTTTTAAAAATATCTTTCAAATATCCTATTATTCTGTGGATCGTCTCAAGTCTTGATTTGTTGGGGTTATTGGGATTAAAGATTGGCGTTAATAAAGATTTTAAGTCCGACGCCTTTATGTCTTTTACGTCTTTGGTAGATAGCGAGGGTAGTATATACGTATCTAAGCGACTTTTGATTTTTACATAGTAACTCTCAAGAGTTATGGCCTTTTTTTGATTTAGCCACTCATTGGCTAAATTACCAAAAATATACTTACTGTTTTTGCGATCAAGACTTTCTAAGCTCTTGCCCTGCTCTAGGTTGTTTAATATACCTAATGCGTCTTTTCTTGCCTCTTCTACGCTATAAATGCCAGGTCTAAAGTCTTTTAATTTTTTTCGTTTCTTATCTTTTAGTCTAATGAAAAAACTTTTAAGACCGCTTGGGTTAATGGAGACGTATAGTTCTTTTGGAGCTCCTACGGCCTTAATATACTCTTTGTCTTTTGGGTCAAGTTTTCTTATATCCCGATCTGTTAAATAGTTTCTTGAAACATTAGCCATTTTATCGACTTCTTACCTAATAAATATTTCTTACCTAATTTCTTACCTTTTAAAACTACAACGAATTATATTTGAGTAAAATTAAAAAATACCTAAATGCGTATAAAAGTGCCTTTTATAGGGTATTTATTGGGGAAAACTAAAACGAAATAAATATTAAGAATAGGTGAAAATAGGGATAAATGGTGGCCCCGAATGGACTCGAACCATCGACCACTACCATGTCAAGGTAGTGCTCTACCAACTGAGCTACGGGACCGAACTGCGAAAATTAAAAATGCGAATTTATCTAAAATTACATTGAAGTTTGCTTAAATTTTAGATTTATTTGAGGTTTTGAAATGAAATTCGGCTAAAAAATCCCTTTTAAAATTTAAGGCAAACAAATATAAGTTACATAAAAATTATATTTTAAATAAAAATAATCAAAAAAATTAAAATAATTTTCGTAAGAAAATCAGGAAAAATCATAAGATGTTTCAAATTTTCCCTAAATTTAGGGATTTGTGAAATAGAACAAATTTTTAATAAAACTCATAGTAAACTCACGATATTATAACTATAATGCTATTACGATATTTCATCCAAAGGAGGACGTATGCAAGAGCAAATGTCAAGGCGCGATTTGTTAAAGCTAGGTATGGCGGGCGCGCTCGCGCTAGGTGCGGTAAATGCGCAAGCAAGCGCGCTAAACGCAAAAGACGTCAAATTTGACGAAGAGTGGGACGTCATCATCGTCGGCAGCGGCTTTGCGGGGCTTGCGGCGGGCTTAAAAGCGGCGCAAAAAGGCAGCAAAGTCTTAATCCTGGAAAAAATGGGCCGTATCGGCGGAAACTCCGTCATCAACGGCGGCGGTATGAGCGTGCCGATGAACCCCGTGCAGGAAAAAACGGGCATCAAAGACAGCAAAGAGCTATTTATGAACGACTGCTTAAAGGCTGGACTTGGCATCAACCACCCCGAGCTTTTAAGCACGCTAGCAGACCGCGGCCTAGACGCGTTTAAATTCCTCGTAGATAACGGCGTGCAGTTTAAGATGGATCACTGCGCGCACTTTGGCGGACACAGCGTCGCTCGCTCGATGCTAACTACAAACGATAGCGGCTCGGGCTACATCCAGCCGATGCTTGAAAAATTCGAAGCACTAAAAGATAAGGGCTGCGAGCTTCGACGTCGCGCGAAATTTGACGATTTCGTAATGGACGGCGATCGCGTCGTGGGCGTAACGATCAGAGAAGAGTATAGATTCGACGATAAGCTTTACAGCGACGACCTAGAAAATACGAGCGGCACAAAAAAGACACTCAAAGCCAAAAAAGGCGTAGTACTCGCAGCGGGCGGATTTTGCCGCGATAAAATTTTCCGCAAGCTGCAAGACCCGCGCATCCCTGACGACGTCGATAGCACGAACCATCCGGGAGCCACCGCGGGCGCGCTGCTAAAAGCATTTGAGATCGGCGCGTATCCGGTGCAAGTAGACTGGATCCAGTTTGGCCCATGGGCGAGCCCTGATGAAAAAGGATTTGGCACAGCCCCTATCCTAACTCAACAAGGCACATTTAAATATGGCATCGCCGTAGATGTGCGCAATGGCAAACGTTTCATGAACGAGCTTGCAGACCGCAAAACACGTGCGGACGCGGAATTTAAAATTTTAAGAGAAGATCCAAAGGCATATCCGATAACCTTCGCAGATACTAAAATGGCGTTTAAAGACCTAAGCGAAGAGGTTGTGCAAAAAGGTATGGCTAGCGGCAAGCTAGTCGGCGAGTGCGCTACGCTGGATAATATCGCTAAAAAATACGGCGTGCCTGCGGACGCGCTAAAAGAAACCGTCAAGAAATATAACGAAGGCGTAAGGGCTAAAAAAGATGAATTCGGCAAACAAGAAAGCGCGCTAAGCGAGATTAACGAGGCTGGACCGTTCTACGTCATCCGCCTATCGCCGAAGCCTCACCACACCATGGGCGGCCTAAAAATCAATACCAAAGCCGAGGTCATCTCAAGCAAGACGAATAAGCCGATCCCTGGCCTCTTTGCCGCAGGTGAGATCACGGGCGGTACGCACGGCGCGAGCAGATTAGGTACGGTTGCGATCACCGACTGCATAGTTTTCGGAATGATAGCCGGAGAAAATCTGGCCTAAATTTGTGGCGTCTTTCGGACGCTTTTTGTGGATTTCGTTAAAATTTGACTCGATAGGCTACATGCCTTATCTTCGTCAAATTTTAACTTCAAAACCCCAAAAATCGCCTCGAAATACTTGCAAATTTTATTTAGTGTCGCAGGCTAAATTCGGCTTGCGATATTTCATTAAATTTGACGGCAAATTTGATGTGCGGCGCGGTAGCGCCAAATTTAACCTGCACGCAGTGCAGCAACAACTCACGTGCAGTGGGGTTAGAGAGGGCTTGGGAGAGGAAGGGGCGACGCTTCGTAAGTAGAAACCCCTTCCTCTCCCAAAGAAAGAATAAAGTAAGCTGCAAAGTAAAGCTGAAATGTAATTCAAGCCCCCACCCCCTTTACAACAAAGTAAAAAACAACCGTTTGAGGTTGTTTTTTACTTAAAGAGTTAAATTTAAAAACTAAATTTGCCCCTCAAATTTAAAGGTAAAAGAGTATATCTCTTTAACTCCTCACAGAAAGGAATTCGCATGAAACATAAAGCGTTTCTCGCCTTGTGCGCATCTATGCTA
>CAURKB010000028.1:0-19074 GCA_963525315.1 uncultured Campylobacter sp.
TTGTGGCTGATGGACTACGACAAGCAAAACTACGCGCGCGAGCTAAACGCCAAATACTCCACGATCGCTAGAAATCAGCTCTTTTTGATGAGCGGTATCATAAATGAAAAAGAGTACGAGCGTCAAACGGGCGACTTTAAGATGCCTGAGATCACGAACGAGCGGCAAAAAGAGGAGATCCTAGCAAACGCAACCGTGCTTGAGGAGATATCAGCAGACATCGGCTCCAGTGCTATCATGATCTATCAAAATCACCACTATCTAAAAGTCCAGCACGTGGATAAAGTCCTGCTTTTAAAGGATAACGACTACCAGCCGTACCGCTACGACATCATCAAGATCATCTTTTCGCTAGTGGCGATCATACTTCTTGCCGCTTACGTTTTTGTTATCAGGAAACTAAAACCGCTAAGAAAACTAAAGCGCCAGATAGCCAAATTTGCCGCGGGCGAGATCGACGAAGTGCAAAACGTCAGCAGCGGAAACGACGAAATTTCCGAGGTTGCAGAGGCATTTTACGACGCGGTTTGTCAGATCAAAAATTTAAACGCGTCGCGCAAGTTATTTTTAAGAAATATAATGCACGAGCTAAAAACGCCGATCACCAAAGGCCGCCTAGCCGCTGAAATGATCGAAAAAAGCAAAAACCAAGAACGCCTCGTGTCGGTTTTTATAAAACTTGAAAATCTCATAAACGAATTTGCCGCCGTCGAGCAGGTTACCTCAAACATCGCGCTAAATAACACTAAAATTTGCCGTATCGACGACGTCATCGACGAGGCTCTGGATATCGCGATGGTAGATCCCGGACAGGTTACTATTAGCAAGCTAGTGGACGTGAACCTAAATGCGGACTTTAAGTTGCTGGCTATCGCCGCAAAAAACATGATAGATAACGCTCTAAAATACTCTCCAAACAAGCACGTAAATATAACTATCACGCGAGAGTCGATCAAATTTATCAACGAAGGCGAGCGGCTGTCAAAGGAGCTACGCCACTACGTAGAGCCCTTTACTAAGGGCGAAAACGCGCAAAAGAGCTTCGGCCTGGGGCTCTACATCGTAGAAAATATAATCAAAGCCCACAAGCTAACTCTAAGCTACGAATACAAAAACGGACTAAACGTATTTAGCTTTGAAAACCTGCAAAATATCGCGGCGTAGGGGTAAATTTGAGCGTTTTGTAAAATTTACGGAGCGCGAGTAAAATTTGAGTTAAAATTTAAAGCGAGCCGCCTTTGTTTAAATTTTAAAATTCAAAGTATCGTTTGCGACCAACTAAACTCCGAATTTTAAACCGTAAATTCGTCGCTTGTTTTAAATTTGCATATGGTTAAATTTAGCAGCTCCTCGCTACTCATAATAAAAAGACTTTACGGGGGCGAAATTTAGCCCCGCCTTTTCGCACAGCGCATAAAAATCGACCTCGCCACCGCGAGATTTAAACTCAAAATAGCACTCGTAAAGCTTTACTAAGTATTCAAATTCTAAATTTAACCGCGCGCTTATCTCGTGTTTTCTGTTACGTCGCGAGCTTCGCGGATTAGCCGCTCATAGCGTACGCGCTCTACCAGGCAGCTCTCTGGAAAGTGGTGCCCGCCCCAATCTAGCGCATCAAGTAGCATGTAAAAGTACAGCTCCACGGTTCGCGCGTCGCAGCGCTCATAGCGATATGCGCGGCGCAAAAGATCGTCCTTATCAAGCTCTCCCAAGCCGTGCGCTCAGATCTGATACGCCCAGCGTAGATGCGGCATTTCGCCTGCGATGCAGCGATTTTTTAAATACTCGCCGACTAGCTCGCCAAGCCGAAACGGCAGCTCGCCATTGCCGCAGTTTTTTAGATTTTTAAGCTCGCTTTGGTTTTCGTCTAAAATTTCGCGGCAGAGCTCACCTAGCGCACAGTCCCGCTCCGCCTCGCTAAACTCGCTTTTAAATTTATTCACCGCGCGCCCTTTAGATGCGCGTTTGCTCGCTTTTTTAGCCTCGCATCGTAGAGCCTTAGGTACTCGCAGAGTTCAAATTTTTAGCCGCCTAAAAGAGTCCGTTTGCATTTAGCTCCTTTGCCCACGTAAATTTATCGAGTAAAAACCGCGATCTCGCCGCGCTCAAACGCGATCTGGTGCCCAGCTAGATACGACTCAAAGTACGGCTTTAAAAGCCCCCCTGCTGCTTTTGCGCATAGTTTGAATACTGCAAATACGCAGGTAGCAGATGGTCGCAATCAACCAAGTAGTACGCCTCGCCGAGCACCGATAGCTTCGCATCGATCCATTGCGCATCTATCATCCACTCGCCTCGTATACGGCATCTGTAAGCTCGTGCTCATCCCCTCTAAAATCAAAACTTTCCTGCATGTGAGCGGATTTGATTTCGCCAAGCATCCTTAAAAGCTCATCATCGCCGAGAAACTCTGCAAAAATTTTTAAATTTCGAACGTATGCTAAGGCTAGACTCTTGAGCCTTTCATCATCAAAATTAGCCGTCTCGGGCGGGCAAAAGCAGCAGGGAACCGCATCCTAATCAAACACCTCCCGCGTCTGCTGCGCCGCGCCTGCATAAATCGGCATTATACGCGCTTGTAGCTCGGTACCGTTTTGCATCAGCACAAACACTGCTTCTATGACGGCGCCGTCAGGTATAAAACACTGAAAAAGCCCGTAAAGCTTATCCTGCAAATCGATCCCTTCGCAATCTAAGCTTAAATCTAGTCCCGCCGCCTCGGCAATGCGGTGCGCATACTCGATCGTCATTTTTCTGCCAAATTTGAATTAAATTTGAGGCGTTATACCTTAATATAATTCATTTCTAAATAGCATTCAAATTTAGATAAAGAGCAAACCGCGGCGCTTGTCTGCAAAGCGCAAACGCTAGCTTATCGCGCTCTTAAATGAGTGCATGACGGCATACGACAAATAATAGTCGTCAAACCGTATAGATATGAAAAAACTTGTAAAAATAGGAGCATAAATTTAGCACAAGTGCCGACCGCAAGCGTAGCCGCCTCGATGTCGTGAGCAAATTTAACAACCGCCACGACAGGACAAAAAGCAGACAAATCTACAAGTGCGGCTTGGTTTCAGATGCTTTTCGCAATATAAATTTCGGGTTTGGCGGGTAAGTCTAGCGCTGACGGAGGCGTTAAATTTAAGAAATTTACTCTTACGAGAATAAAATCAATAAAGAGAAATTGTGGAAAATTAGAAAGAAAATAAACTTAAAGCGGTGCGTTTTTATGCAAAAAAATTGCCCGCTTTAAGTAAAAATTAAAAATGCATAGGAGCCAAACGCAATCCAAACGGCAAATTTAGCATATAGGAGTTTCGCTAAAATCCGATTTTACTCATTCCTGAGCGTTTCAAGCACGTTTATCTGCGCGGCTTTTTTGGCCGGATAAAACGACGAAAACGCCACGATGACGACCGCCCCGACCAAAATCATAACAAGATCAATCAAGGATAACTCCATAGGAAGCTTCGCGCTGCCGTAGACGTCGGCCGGCAAATTTACGATATCAAAGCTGCCGAGCAACCATACGCCAAAGAGTCCGAGCACGAGCCCAAACACTATCCCGCCTCCGCCTATCGTGGCGCCGAGAGCAAAAAAGCTCTTTTTTATCTCGGCCTTGCTAGCACCCAGCGAGAGCAGTAACGCGATCTCTTGGCGGCGGTTCATGACGGTCATAAGTAGCGAGCTTATGATATTTAGCGAGGCAACCAGGATAATGAGCATCAAAACAATGAAAAGCGCGCGCTTTTCGAGCGCCAAGGCGGAGAAAAAGTTACCGTTTTGCTGCCACCAGCCGATGGCTTTTTGTCCTAGCCTCAGCTCGCGCGAGATCTTTTCGATGTCGGCGAACGGATCGTTTGAAAACACGTGTATACCGTCAAATTTGCCCTCGTCGTACTCGAGTATCTTGCGCAGCGCCTCCACGCTCGTGTAGAGGTAGCTTTTGTCGTAGGCCACGAGCCCCGAGCTAAACGAGCTCACGACGTCAAAGCGCTTCATTTTAGGAGTTAGCGCAAAGCCGCTCGGGTCGTTTTTAGTAAAGATGAGCGTGAGTTTGTCGTTTTCGTTTATCATCATCTCGTTTTTGACGCCTTGACCTACGAGTAGGCCGTATCCGTCTAGCTCGCGGTCCTCAAGGCCGGCCGCCACGACTGAGTTTATCTGCTTTTCGTCGGCTGAATTTACGCCAAAAAGCAGTCCGCCCTCGAAGCTATTTGCCCCCTTTATGATAACTTGACTCATGATATATGGGCTAAATTTGAGATTCGGAAACTTTTGTTTTAGTTCGCTAACGTCGCTCTCGTCGATGTTGCCGCGTATGGCGGAGAGGATCGTGATCGGGTAGTTCATGATAAAAAGTTTGCGCTCAAACTCCTTGTCAAAGCCGTTCATGATCGCCATCGCGACGATGAGCACCATGAGCCCGACGCCGACGCCTAGAAAAGCCAGAAGCGCTGAAAGCATGATAAACGGCTGGGTTTTATCAAACCGTAGATATTTAAAAAGTAGATATTTGGTTAGGCTCATTTGATTTTCCGTTGTTTAAATTTGGGCTTTGGTTTGCTCGCTACTTTTGCGTCGCTCTGTCTTGTTTAAATTTGCGCCGAGGCGAGTTGAAAATTTAAATCGTCTATCTGCGCAAATTTGACGTCAAATTTTAAACCGCTTGCAAAAACTAGGTGCTTTAAATTTACGTTAAGACTTCGCGTCGCTACAAAAACGGCGGCGAATTTAAATGCTAAATTTAGCAAGTCGTCGCCAAAACGCCAAAGCTAAATTTTATCCCAATCCTCCGCGAAAGCTCCTTTTTTAGGGCCGCTCTTGCCGTGGCAGTCTTTGTATTTTTTACCGCTTCCGCACGGGCACGGATCGTTTCTGGATACTTTTTTGCCCGGCCTTTCTTCGCTCTCGGGCGCATTAGCAGCCTCAGTACCTTGCGCTTCTTGCGGCGCAGACTCGGTAGGCTCGGAGAAGCTTAGGCGTACGGCCGTTAGCAGCTTGATGCTTTCAAATTTGATGCGGCTAACGAGCTCCATAAAGAGATTAAAACTCTCTTTTTTGTACTCGGTGAGCGGGTCTTTTTGGTTGTAGCCACGTAGCCCGATGCCGGTTTTTAGGATATCCATCTGGTATAGATGCTCGCGCCACGCGGTATCTAGCACTTGCAGGCAAAGCACCTTTTCTAGGTATTTGCGCTGATCTTCGCCTATGACCCCCATTTTTTCCTCGTAGTCGGACTCAAATTTAGCCGTTATCTTCTCGGCAAGCTCGGCGTAGTCGAGATCTTTTAGCTCGTCAGGCTGCATAAACGCGCCGTTTGAGATTATCACGGAGCTTAGTTTTTCGAGATTATATTCGCTCTTTGGCTCGCCTGCGTAAATTTCGGCTTGAGCTAGTAGGTGCTCGACGAATTCGGCGCGGTTTTGCTTGATCTTTTCGCCGACTTCAAAATTCGGATCAAGAAGCTCGTTTCTAAATTTATACACCGTTTTTCGCTGCTCGTTTGCGACGTCGTCGTATTCAAGGATATGTTTTCTTGATTCAAAGTGCAAACTCTCGACCTTTTTTTGCGCATTTTCGACGGCTCTAGTGACCATTTTAGAGTCGATGCTTTCGCCCTCTTCGATACCTAGACGCGTCATTATCGCCTTTATGCGGTCGCTACCGAATATTCGAAGCAAATTATCCTCAAGGCTTAGGTAAAAGCGGCTCACCCCCGGATCGCCCTGACGTCCCGAGCGACCTCGCAGCTGATTATCGATACGGCGGCTTTCGTGCCTTTCGGTGCCGATGATGTATAGGCCGCCCAGAGCCCGCACCTCGTCGTCGATACGGATATCTACGCCACGTCCGGCCATGTTCGTAGCGATCGTAACCGCGCCACGAGCGCCTGCTTGAGCGATGATCTCGGCCTCTTTTTCGTGATTTTTAGCGTTTAGTACGGAGTGGGGGATCTTTTCTTTTACGAGTAGGTTGTGCAGCTTTTCGCTCTTTTCGATCGAGGCGGTACCCACGAGTACGGGCTGACCGCGGTCGTGAGCCTTTTTGATCTCGTCGATCACGGCTTTAAATTTCTCGTTTTCTGTTTTGTAGATGAGATCGTTGTTGTCTTTTCTGATAACAGGCACGTTTGTCGGGATCGATACGACGTCAAGTTTGTAAATTTGCGAAAACTCGGTCGCCTCCGTCTGCGCCGTACCCGTCATGCCCGATAGTTTTTTGTAAAGCCTAAAGTAGTTTTGAAACGTAATATCTGCTAGCGTTTGGCTCTCTTCTTGGATCTTTACGCCCTCTTTGGCCTCGAGCGCTTGGTGCAAGCCCTCGCTAAATCTTCGTCCTTCGCTAAGGCGCCCCGTAAATTCGTCGACGATGACGACTTGACCGTCGCGAACGACGTAATGCACGTCCTTTTCAAAGAGATTGTGCGCCTTTAGAGCTTGGTCTAGGTGGTGGCTTAAAATCGCGTTTTCCATATCGTATAGATTTGCCACGCCAAAGAGCTTTTCAGCCTTTGAGATGCCTTCTTCGGTGATTGCTATCGTGCGGTTTTTCTCATCGACGACAAAGTCGCCGGTGGCCTTTTCTTGCGGAGTCGCGGGCGGTTCGCCGCGCTTCATCTGGCGCGCGACTTCGTTTGCTTTGATGTAGCCGTCTAGCGTGCGGTTTGCAGGGCCTGAAATAATGAGCGGCGTCCTAGCCTCGTCGATAAGGATGCTATCGACCTCGTCCACGATGACGAAGTTATGCTCTCTTTGCACCTTATCTTTGAAATCCATTTTCTTATTATCGCGCAGGTAGTCAAAGCCGAATTCGTTATTCGTGCCATAGGTGATATCGCTGGCGTATGCGGCTTTTCGCGCTTCGTCGTCGTATTCGCCGCCTAGTATCACGCCGACGCTAAGGCCTAGAAATTTATAAATTTCGCCCATTTGCGTCGCGTCGCGTTTGGCGAGATAGTCGTTTACCGTCACGACGTGCACGCCCTTACCGCTCATCGCGTTTAGTACGACTGGTAGGCTTGCTACGAGGGTTTTACCTTCGCCCGTTTTCATCTCGGCGATCTTGCCGTCGTTTAGCACCATGCCGCCGATTAGCTGAACGTCGAAATGGCGCATATTTAGCGTCCTTTTACCGACCTCGCGCACGATAGCAAATACATCGTCTAACAGATCGTCCTGGCTCTTTTCGCCGTTTTGCACCTGCGCTTTAAATTCGTTAAATTTAGCCTTCAGCTCATCGTCGCTCATCGCTTGATATTTGCTTTCAAGCGAGTTTATGTAGGCGACTCGTTTGAAATATTTTTTTACTTCCCTGTCGTTTTTCGTGCCGAATATCTTTTGCATGAACGCCGTTATCATTTCTAGCCTTTAAATTTTATTAAAGCTTGGATTTTAACATTTTATTATTTAAACTTAGCTAGAATTTTGCCCGGTAAAGGAAAATATATGAAGAAAATTTTAGCATTTTTACTATTTTGCGCCTCGGCTTTTGCGGCTACGTTAAATTTCGTCACGCTTCAAAGCGACTTCGTGCAAACCATTACGAGCGAGAGCGAAACAGTCGATTACTACGGTAAATTTTACGCAAAAAGCAACAACCGCGCCTACTGGATCTACGAGCGCCCGACGCCTAAAAAAATCTACTTTGATAAAAACCGCGTCGTCGTGATCGAGGATGCGCTCGAGCAAGCTATCGTCTCTAAATTTGAAAAGGCGCCGAATTTAATCGACGTCGTTAGAAACGCGGTTAAGATCACCGATACGCTTTATAAGGCCAAATACGACGGCGTAGAGTACCTAATCACCGTGAAAAACTACATCCCCACAAGGATTGATTACGAGGATAAGCTCGGCAACAAGATCAAAATCACGCTGAGCAATACTAAGAAGGATTTTAAGATAAGCGATGATTTGCTGACACCGGTGATACCGTCGTATTATGACGTCATAAACCAATAAATTTCTAGATTTGCGGCTTGCCTTTTTCCTTTATACTTCGTTGGATTTAAATTTTACTCGGTCACTACCGACAAGGTAGCTCCCATCGCAAAATTTAAATCCGCCTCGTCTAAAGAAAAAATACTGCGCCTTATCCCTTTCGTTCAAATTTGAGGTCAAATTTTGTAAAAATCTGGTTTTAAATTTTACCCACCGAGACCAGTATCTTGAAAATATGAAATTTGTCTCCCCTAAAATTTATAAAACTAGCGACGCTTTGCGCCAGCAAAGCTATGTCGCCACATCTCACGTCGTAGGGGGAGGGGGATCGTTAAGGGGGAATGGAGCGACTTCGTAATTCAAGCCCCTTCCCCCTTAACAATAAAGACTAAAATCCAAATTTGACCAAACCAAATTTAGCACCTTAAAGGCTCGGGTCTCGGTGTGTAAAATTTATAAATTTAATCCCAAATTTACTGCTCGCCAAAATCCTTGCCAAAATCGTCTATCTGATTTAAATCCATCGGCTTTAGCTGATTTTTATTTCCTCTTAGTATATCCTCGACCTGCTCTTTTTGCGATCTTTTAGAGCCTGTGGTTTTGACGTTTTTTAGCGCTTCAAGTAGCTCTTCGATATTTGGTTCGCGCACGGTTTTTAGCGAGATGATGAGCACCTCGTCGATATCTATGGAGTGCTTTTTAGCAGTGTATTTAACAAGAGTTTCTTTAAATTTTTCCTTACCCAGCGAGGTTAGCAGATCCTCGACGTAAAAGCTGCCTATAACGACGTTTAGCGCGTCAAGCACGTACGCTTCGTTATCCGCGACGTCTCGCCCCTCTAGACGCAGGCTCACGCTTACTTTTTTGATCGAGCTTTTAGCGTCTCTGGAGTACAGATCGGTTTCAAAGTTATCGATATTTAACGTCTCGGCAAAGGCCATAACAGCGGCAAAAGCCAACGCGAAAATCTTTTTCATACGTCTTCCTTAATATTTTCAAATTTGTTTTCAAGATAGAATTTCTCGACCTCTTCGTCTATTTTAACGACGCTTTGCAAATACTCTCTAAACGGCCGACTTTTGCCGTAAAATATCCTCAGTTTTTTGGGATCTATCGCCCGCGATAGTGCGACGTAGAGCTGCCCATTGGCAAAGATATGATTTAGGTCGCACACTAAATTTTCAATACTCATGCCTTGGGATTTATGGATCGTGATCGCGTAGGCTAGCTTTAGCGGAAACTGGGTCAAAGACGCCCTCGCACGCTCTTTTAGATTCTCGCCCTCCATCACAAACTCGCTCATATCAAATCTCGCGCGCTCCACCTCGACGATCTCGCCGTCAGCTTTTTGTACGATGACGCTTTTTATCTCGCCGCCTTCTTTTAAAATTTGCATTATCTGCCCGCGCTCGCCGTTATAGTACTCGCCCCATTTATTTACGGTAAATATAACTTTCGCGCCGATTTTTATGTTTAAAATTTCAGGCGCGTAGAGATTTGCGATCCAGCGATCCAGCGCGTTTTCGTTTAAATTTTCATCGTAAATTTCCACTAGCGCCTCGGCCCTTTCAAGCGGCGCGGGTAGTTTAGAGAGCATCTTGTTATTTAGCTCGTCCGCTTCGTAGTTACGCCCAAAAAGCACGCTCGTATCGTCATCTACCTGCACGCTTGGCACGAGTAAATTTTCGATATAGCTAAACACCTCTTCGCTCAGCCGCCCGACGCGAAGCATGGATAAGATATCGTAAAATTTCTTATCCTTCGTGCGTTTTGAGACGACTAACTCGATATTTTTAAACTCGAATTCATGCCACGAGCTAGAGTTAAAAGCATAAAGAAATTTAAAGAGCGAGTTGCCGTCATCGCCGTTTTTTCGCACGGGCGGCAGCTGATAAAAATCGCCCACGAGCATCACGCGCCCGACGAATCGCGAGCTCATCAAGCGGTAATAAATCATATCCATCAACCCCGCGCTGATCATCGAGATCTCGTCTATCACGATGAGATCGCAGACGTCTAGCATCTTTTTTAGTTCGCCGAGCTTTCCGCGCTGTTTGCGGTCGTAGCCGCGCAGCTCCTCGAGGTTTGAGCAAATGCCGAATTTAAAAAAACTATGCACGCTCACTCCGCCGACGTTTACCGCCGCTATGCCGGTGCTGCCTAGTACGACGACGTTTTTTAGCTCGCTTTTATAGTGCTTGATGACCGCTTGCGTGAGATAGCTTTTACCCACGCCGCCGCGTCCGGTGAGAAAAACGTTTGATTTTTTTAAGATATCTAGCAGCTGGTTTAACACAAATTTCCCTAATTTTTTGTAAAATTATAGCTTATTTTTAAGGAGCTAGATTGAAATTTTACAAATTTATATTTTCCGTAGCGACGGCGCTAGCGATGCTAGGCGGTTGCGCATCGCCAAAAGACGCGCCAAGCGCGGTAAATTTACCTGATCAAGGTGCTAACGCCGCGCCCGCATACGACATGCCCGAGGAGAGCGCGGACGAAAATTTAGGCCACATCAGCTATCTAAAATTTGACGTCGATCAAAATGCAAATGCGCTGCCGATACTACCTTTTGAAGCGCAAAGTAGCGGCGAAACTCTGCTGCAAAAACGCTTTAACGCGCTTGATCTAAAAGCGCCCGCAACGAGTGCAAAAGACGCCTTTTGGGCGCTAGAGTACTATAAAAATACGTCAAAAAGGCAGTACTTTTTCTCAAATATGCGCAAAGTCCCAAACGAGTGGTTTGAAAAAGTGCGCAAAAACGCGAGCGTAGAGAGCTTCGGCAAGGTTTCTTTGCCTGCGGTAACGACGGCAAACGCGAGCTTGCGAAACCTGCCTACCGATGAAGCCGTGCTTTATAATCCCGTGCGCGCGGGTGAAGGGCTGCCGTTTGACTACGCTCAGCTCTCTTTTATCTCGATCGGTTATCCGCTTTACGTTTCGCACTTTTCGGCCGACGGAGCGTGGGCGTTTGTGGGTAGCGATGCGGCGTGGGGCTGGATAAAATCGACTGAAATCAAAATTTTAAGCGCAGAGGCCGTGCGGGAGCTAAAAAACTCTAAATTTTTAAGCGTTATCAAAGACGAAGAACCCGTCTACGACAAAAACGGCAACTTTTTATTTTACGGACGCATAGGCGCGATTTTGCCGTTTCAAAGCGAGGATCAGTTTAAATTTTACGGTAAAATCCAAACCCAAAGCGGGCTAAAAAACTACGAGATATCAAAACAAAGCGCAAGCCGCTTTCCGCTTAAATTTAGCGACGAAAACGTAAGGGCGCTGGCGTCATCGCTACTGGGGCAAAGCTACGGCTGGGGCGGATTTGGCGGCAAGCGCGACTGCTCGCTGTTTTTGCAAGATTTCCTGGGTAGCTTTGGCGTGTGGCTACCGCGAAACTCAAAGGCACAAGCTCAAATCGGCAAGGTCGTAAACCTAGCAAATTTAAGCGCGGAAGAAAAACTACGCGTCATAAAAACGCAAGCCGTGCCGTATAGAACGCTATTTCACATGAACGGGCACATCATGCTCTACGCGGGCCTACGCGGTAACGAACCACTCGCCGTGCACGACGTCTGGGGTATCCGCACGAAAGATAACGGCAGAGCCATGATCGGCGGCGTGGCGATCACGACGCTAAAAATCGGCTCGGACGTAGCAGACATCGATCCAAAACGCTTGCTAGTTTCGAGAATAAACTCCATGAACACCTTTGAAATAGCTAGCGGCGAGGAAGCGTCGCGCGCGAAAAAATCGGCAATCGAAAAAGCTTACGGCGTGAAAATCGTCGGCAACGAGGTTGTTTTCGCGGACGGCAGCAAGGTTATATTTGACGACGGCGAGGCAAAAGACACCGCCCGTCTGCTAAATCTTGCCGACGTCGAGGATACTTTTGCGCAGCCTTATCCGCTATTTAAGCCTCTAGCGCTACCTAGCAATGACGCGGGCAGATACCGAAACTACGAGCTTTTGGATAAAATTTACGGCGCGAGCGAGGCGGAAGTGAAGGCAAATTTAACCGATGTCGTTTGGCTAAAAAATCACGGCGGTAAGACGCTTAAATTTAACTCCAAAAACGGCGCGGCAGCAGCTCTGCAAGCCGTCTCAAACGAGCTTGACGCTCTAGCGGCGCAAAAGCCGGGGCTGCTAAAATTTCTCGATAACCCGTCAGGCACGTTTAACTGGCGTGTGATCGAGGGCACCAAGCGCAAGAGCGCGCACTCCTACGGCATCGCGATCGACATAAATACCGACAAGAGCGACTACTGGCGCTGGAGCAAGGACGGTAGCTACCGCAATCAAATCCCCGAGGAGATCGTGCGCGTTTTTGAAAAACACGGCTTCATCTGGGGCGGGCGCTGGGTTAGCTTTGATACGATGCACTTCGAGTACAGACCGGAATTTGGGCACCTAAGATAAATTTGACGGCGGTTTTGACGATAAATTTGGGCGAATTGGGCCCCAATTTATCGTTATGTTTTGGCTGATAGCGAGGCGTCACTGTCCGTAAATTTAAGCTACAATCAAGAAGGTGCGAATAAATTTTGCTTTGCCGCTTTTTGGCGTAAAATTTAAAGCAGACGACACGAAAAATCTATCGCTTCGGTGGCAAATTTGAGCTAAACCTGGATTAAATTTGCCATCAAGTTTAGCTACGTTTTTAGCAAAAACAGGATTAAATTCGGCTATTTGATTTTGGCAAGCGGGGCGTTTTCGCGTTTACGCATTTTTGATATTTGGCGAAAATTTGCAAGCGATTGCAAGAGGCTTGCTACCTTTTTGCGGTTTGTTAAATTTAGCTTTAGCATAGGTCGGGCGGTTAAATTTGGCCCCAAAGCGACGCAGTCTTGGTTTGGCCTACGTTTTATAGTTCGTAAATTTTGCGCGAGCGTGGCGGGTGAGTATAAAATTTGACCCGCCGTTTTTTAGATTTAGGGCGGCAATTTGCCGTTTTGCCATCGCCCATGTTTTTACCGTTTTTACAAATTTTACACCGCTTACAATTTGCTCTTTTACTCTTGCCGTTTGTTTTAAGGCTACGTTTTGATTGTGCCAAGCCTAAAGACTCCGAAAATCTTACCGTAAAATTTAGATAAAATTTCAAGCGGTAATTTTCCAAAGTCGCGCTAGAATTTGATACGTCCAAATTTATGACGGTGTTTACGCCGCTCGCCATCAACCTGATTCTAGCTACTTAATTTTCCCGCCTTATGTTACCGCGATCTCGATGCTTTTACTTATAAATGCCTCTTGCAGCTTGCTTTCAAACATCCGCTTGATCTCGCTTCCAAGCACGCAGCTTCCCTCTTGTTCTAGGCGGCAGATCACGTTTCCTTCTTCGCCCCGGCTTAGGCAGACGCAGTTTAAATAACTCTTATCCGAAGCATCGTCCGAGACAAGGTAAACAAGCCCGTCTTCATGGATAAATTTCCTTCCTCCAGCCGCGCGGCGCGGACATTATCTTTATCGCCGCCCCGGCGTAAAATTTCGCGCCGTCCGCTATATCTTTAACGTTTATCCACACGGTCACTTTATGCCTCTTTTTCTAAATTTAACTCCGCAAGCGCGCTCTCGCCGACGATGCGAACGCCTAGCTTTTTTAGCGCCGTTGCGGTTAGCCCTTCGCCGCTAACGAGTCGCCCGGTAAAGCTTCCGTCATATATCTCGCCGCTTCCGCAGCTTGGGCTTCGCTCTTTTAAAATAGCGATTTTACAACCGTTTTCGCGGGCTATATCGGCGCAAATTTGTGCGCCAAAAAGAAACTCTCGCGTCACGTCGCAGCCGCTAAATTTGGTTAAAACCCGTCCGTTTGGGCAAATTTCGGCAGGTTCGCGCGGGGTCGGCAGTCCGCCCAGATACTCCGGGCAAACGGCGATTAGCTCGTAAATTTGTCTAAGCTTGGCAAGCTCGCCCGCACAAATCGCGTCTGCATTATTTCCGCCGTTATATTTGCAGTTTTCGCCGAGCAAACAGGCGCTGATTAAAATTTTGGGTTTATTTTTCATCGTTAGTTCCAAATTTGATAGTCCGGCAATCGTTATTTCCTCAAAATTTACTAACGCTTCGGACGGCAAATTTAAAACGTTCGTCAAATTTAGCCGAATTTGAGCCGACCCGCGCAAATATAAAGCCGGCCCGAAACGTCAATCTTAGCTTAAAGCCCGGCCTCTTTTTTGATCTTATCTATATACATTTGACGCAGTATCGGCACGTATTTGCCGACTTTGCCGCCGTTTATCGGTTTGCCGTCGGCCTTGACGACGGGCAGTAGCGGTAGCGTCGCAGCCGATATAAATACCTCGTCGGCTTCGTAAACGTCTTGCATCGTAAACGGTCGCTGCCTGATCTCTAGCCCCGCCTTTTCGGCAAAACCAAGGATCACCTTGCGGCGGATGCCTGGCAAAATCTCGTTTGAGAGCGGTTTGGTTATCAGGACGTTATCTTTTATGATAAACGCTGACGAGCTAGTCGCCTCGGTCACAAAGCCGTTTTCGACCATAAAACCCTCGTAGGCGCCGGCTTTTACGGCTTGTTCTTTGGCGTAGCACTGCGCCAAAAGCGAGATGGACTTGATGTCGCGGCGCTTCCAGCGGATATCCTCGACGCTAACGACCTCGATACCGGTCGCGGCGTCAGGGTTTGCGACGATATCTTTTTCGTAGCAAAACACGAAACAAGTCGGCTTTAAGCCTTTTATAAATTTAAAATCCCTATCGGCGACGCCGCGGGTGACCTGCATATAAACGCCGCCTTCTTTTAGGTTGTTTCGCCAGACTACTTCCTCTAAAACGCCCCCAAAATCGCTCTTTGAAAGCGGCAAGCTTAGCTCGATCGCAGCCAAACTCCTCTCAAATCTCTCCCAAAAATCATCCCTATCCACGAGCCGTCCGTTTAGCACCGGCACGACCTCGTATATGCCGTCGCCAAAGATAAATCCACGGTCAAATGCGCTAACTTTAGCCGCCGCAGCGTCTATAAATTCGCCGTTTAGATATACTATCCCGTTCATTTTTTCTCCTTAAAATTTAAGTAATTTTAGCTCAAATACTCTTAAAAAAGCGTTGCCTTAAGTCCAAATTTTAGCTTGGATTACGAAGTTTTTGATATAATTGGGGCTAAATTTAAGGATAATCGGAAAGATGAAAAATAACGCGCTAAAAAAATTAATCCTAGAAAATATCTTCGTTATCTCAAAGCAACCCGTGCTGTTTCGCGATCTACTCGAGGCAAACTGCCTTTTTAACGAAGGCATGTTAATTGATCCTGCCAAGCTAAATTTTAAATTTCGCTACGCAAAAACATACCTTGTTTACGGGCTTTTGTGCTTTACCGTATTTTTTATTTTACTGATTTTGACGCACCGTCTTTTTACCAAGCTTGACTTTCACCTCTCGATACTTAGCGCGGTACTAGGCACTGCGGCCGTTTTTATCGGCTTTGATATGTTTAAAATTTGGGCGAGAAAAGCCGTTAGCAAAGAGCTCATAAAAAAGGCTTGGAGCGTGCATTTTCCATATTTTAGCTACGAAAAATACTCCACGAAAGTCGAGATGATCTACAACGAAGCGGTAAAAAACGAAATCCCGCGCAAGGACTTGGAGCAGTACGTCCTGGAGCGCTTAGTCGCGCAGTCTGAGGCGGGGAATTAGCTATTTTAAGGTAAGCGGGTCTAAAATTTGATTTTTATACTTCATCCTCTCAAGCTTTAGGCGAAGCTCTCTGTTTTCTTCGAGCAAGACGTCGCGTTTGCCGCTTAGATCGCCGATTTCGCGACTGATGTAATAAATTTGATTCGTGATGTAAATTTTTGGCAAAAACAAAGCAAGCGCGATAAAAAGCGCTGCATACGCCGATACTAACGTCCTAAAGTCTAAATTTTGCTCCTTTTTCGGCTCGCCGCCGCTAAACTCTAAAATCTCGTTTTTATCTTGCATTTTTACCTCTTGAAATTTTAAAAATCCTCATTTTTGCGCAGCTTGAGCGCGGATTTGCCTTGATCTCGGCAGTGCTTGGCGTTACAGCTTTTTTGCTAACGATTTTACCTAGCGCGTTATTCCCTCCGCATGTGCATTTTAGAGCTTGCGGCGGACAAATGCAGCTTTGCGCCCACTGTCTAAATTTATTTTTTACTATGCGATCTTCTAGCGAGTGAAAGCTGATTATCGCCACGACGCACTCGTCGATCTGCGAATCCTCTATGCTTTGGAGCAAATTTTGCAGCTCTCCAAGCTCGTTATTTACCTCTATCCTTATCGCCTGAAAAGCTAACGTCGCCGCGCTAACGCTGCGTCCGTTTACGCCTTTTAGTCCGATTATTTGCGCGAGGCGCTCGGCGCTTTTTATCTCGCCGTTTTGCCTGGCTTCTATGATTTTAGCGGCAAATTTGGCGGGGTTTGGTAGCTCGCCGTAGCCCTCAAATATACGCTCCAGCTCGCGCGCACTGTAAGAATTTACGACGTCGTAAGCCGAAAATCTAGCCTGCACGTCCATGCGCATATCTAAATTTTCACTTTTTAAGCCAAACCCTCGCTCGTTTTTATCTAGCTGTAGCGACGAAACGCCGATATCAGCTAGGATGCCGCGAATTTGACCTTGCTCTACTTTGCCCAAAATTTCTGAAAATTTACTCTTAAAAATTTGTGCTCTTTGACCGAATTTTTTTAGTCTTTCGGTGCTAAATTTGATCGCTTCTTCGTCTTGGTCGCAGGCTATCAAATTTACGTTTTGATTTTGCTCTAAAATCGCGCCGGAATGCCCGCCGTATCCGAGCGTACAATCAACGATCGCGCCGCTTTTTATATCCTCAAAAGCTCGCAAAACTTCATCAAGTAGCACGGGAACGTGTGGGGAGTTCAAATTTAGCCTTTATTTTTTGTGTATAATAACAAAAAAAGTTTATAAAAGGTTAAAATGGACTTAAAATACTGCGCAAGCGAGATCAGCAATATCGCCCTTTCGATGTTTAGAAAAAACTTTTTCGGCGTCTTTCACGGCTCTATTTCAGCTAGAATCCAGCATGATTCTTTTTTGATAAACAAAAGAACGACGATTTTTGATAACGTTAGAGAAGAAGACTTGATAATGCTAAATTCCAAAAGGGATTACCGCTGGAACGACGCGAGTATAGATGCGGATATCCATCTAAATATATACAAAAATATAAATGAGGCCAAATACGTCTGCTACGCCATGCCGCACTATCTAACAGCATACACCCTAGGACACGCCTTTATACGACCGAGGGATTACTTTGGCTACATGAGACGCAGCGAGATACCCATATACGATCCAAAGCAGTTTGAGGACTGGTACGAGCGCGCCGATACCGAGATATACCGCTATATGCTAGAAAATAAAACTAACGTGATGGTTATCAAAGGATACGGCGTATACGTGCATAGTAGGACGCCTTATCAGCTGGCAAAAGACGTCGCAATCCTTGAAAATACTTGCAAACTGCTAAGCATCGCGCATTCTTACGAATCGCAAAATAATTAGGCAAAGTTTAGTTTGTATTATCGCGACTTAAAAATTTTGCCTTCAAACCTCGTTTTTAAGGTGATATTTACGAAATTTAAGTAAAATATTGCATAAAATTTTTATGAAATTTACAAGGGAAATTTAAATGATAACTTGGATGCAAAAACACAGAAAATACCTTGTCGTGACGATATGGATAAGCACGATAGCTTTCGTCGGGGCGGGTTTCGTGGGCTGGGGGGCCTATGACCTCAACGCGAGCCGCTCCGGCTCCGTCGCAAAAGTAGGACACAGAAATATAAGCATCCAAGAGTTTCAAAATAAATACGGACAATTTCACGCATATTATAGCCAGCTTGCCGACGGACATCTAAGCGAAGAAGAAGCCGCTAATCTTAAGCTTGAAAATTTGGCTTTAGAATCGTTAGTAAACGACACGTTATTCTTAAATTTTGCCGATGATTTGGGTCTTGGAGTAAACGACGAAGATATAGTAAAATATATCATCGCTGATCAAAATTTCCATACTAACGGCAAATTTGATAAAGAGCTGTATAAAAATACGCTAAAAAGAGCTAGAATACCTCAGAGCGAATACGAAGAAAGCCTAAAAAACGTAATCCTGCTAGACAAGCTAAGACACGCGCTAAATATCCCTACCAAAAAGCAAGATACCGATATGCTTTTGGCGAGTTATTTAATGCAAGATAGAATCTCCATGCAAGTCGTAGAGGCCGACGCCGATGAGATAAAAGTAGACGAAGATGCCGTAAAAACGCTCTGGGAAGAACATAAAAACGAGTATAAAACCATGACGGAGTTTAAACTTGATACTAAATTTATCCCGGCTATAACTAGCGAAGCAAATGCTACGGAGTTAAGAGCGTTTTATGACGAAAATAAAAATGAGTATAAAGGTAGCGACGACAAAATAAAAGATTTTGAAACGGTTAAAGACGAGGTATTAAAGGACTTTAACCTAAAACAAACTAAAAAAATCGCACTAGAAGAGTATTTAAAAATTAAAAAAGGCGAAAGCGAAGCAGGCACGACTATCTCGACTCTGGAAGATAACGCAAGTCTACCTATAGATGAACTAAAACTCGTCAAAACCGGCGAAACGCTAAAACCGTTTGAATACGACGATGGGTATATGATAGTAAAAGTAAAAGAGGTAATAGCTCCAAGAGTAATGAATTTCGAGGAAGCTAGGGAGCAAATTTTAGAGCTTTATAAAGAACAAAAAACTAAAGAAATAGTGGAAGCTAAAGCAAAAGAACTGCTTAAAAACGGCTTTAAAGGCATTGACATAGGCTTTATCGGCAGAGACGCCATAAAAGCTCAAGGCGGACTAACGGAAGGGGAATTTAACGTATTCGTTAGTAAATTATTTGGCAAAAGCGCTAAAAAAGACTACGTAATGATTGATAATAAAGCCGTGGTTTACGAAATACTAGAGCAAAATTTAATAAATCGCGATAAAGAGAGCGAATATAAAGACATCATCGCCCAGCAATCAAGCTACCTAAAAAATAGCGAACTGATGAGAGATTTGAGTACGGCGCTAGCCAAGAGATATAAAGTAGAATATTACGTTAGTAAAAAATAAAAAGGTATTGATTTGAGTACTAAAATTTTAGGTATCGATGTAGGC
>CAURKB010000029.1:0-18345 GCA_963525315.1 uncultured Campylobacter sp.
GGCTTTGGCGGTGCGCTCATTGCTGGGGTGATGGGGCGAAAATTTGATAAGGCTCTAAGCTTTGGAGGCAACGAAGGGGAGCTTGAAAAAACATACCGCTACTGGATGGAGCAGGCAAAAAAGGACAAAAAAGAGACCTATGAGCTACTTGCGGAGTATGTCGGCAAGATAAATTCAAACATCAAAGCTCTAAAACTTGAAAGTCTAAGTAGCGAGCTTGAAAAGATGAAATTTGCCAAAGACGAAGCCATAGATGCACTTAAAACGTTAAATTCTGGTTTAGGTGCGCTTGGCAACGACTTTGACTTCGTCGGTCAAGACATGGCAAAACAGATCGAAAAAGCATATCGTGAGGCTCTTAAAAGCGACTTTTCAAAAGAGAGCGTGGATCGCTATCAGGCACTTACAGAAGCCTACAAACAAGCCAAAAAAGCCCAAGATGACTACACCAAAGCTATTATCAGCTTTTCACAGCAAATCGCTCAAACCCAAAGTAGCTTTTATCAAGCCGTGGGTAGTGATACGACCATCCTTACTTTGCAAAACATCTATACAAAATTTAGAGTTCTTTCGGGCAGTCTTGCTGGCGATCTAGGAAAAGACCGACTAAATGAGGTCTCAAAGCTAGGCAGCACCGCTGATCCGAAGGTGTGGGCGGAGTATTTTTTCAGGATGAGCTACCAGCAGATGCAGGAATTTCTTTCGCAAGGCAACACCGAGCTACGAAAAGAATTCCTAAATTTGATCACCGAACACAAAAATCTCTTGACATCAAATGGCGGTAATGAGGTGTGGCTAAAATCTCTCACTGGTTTGCAAGGAGTGATGAAGCAGATCGAAGCCTTGAAGCTTGCTGAGAAAGCTCAAAGCACGCTTGAAATCCAAAAACAGCAACTTGCAAATCTCAACCTACAAAAGAGTGCGATCGAAAAGCTAGCCAGCATGGCAACCAAGATCCGAGAAAGCGTCATTGACAACACTACCGCTCAGATAAACTATATGCTAGCCCTTCAAAGGGCACGTGCGGCGTATGCAAAAGGCGAATATGACTCTAAAGCATACGACGAGCTAAATTCTGCTATCACAAAACAGCAACAATACCTAAAAGATACGTCTGCAACCTACGCCGATTATCATCACAGCATGCTAAAGATGGCAAATGAGGTCGAGGACGTAGCAAAAGGTGCGTCGCTGCAAGACATATCTGAGCAGATCAAAAGGCTTGATAAGCTTCTAAATAGTGCCAACAATAGCTATGAAAGCCAGCTCGCAGCCCTAAACGAGCAAAGAAAACAGCTAGAAATAGACGCTCAAAATCAGATCAACACGCTTTGGAAACTCCTTGGCGAAGGAAGTCCAATAGCCGCATATCTGCAAGCAGTCAAAGACGCCATACTTTCAGGCAAGCAAGCCCCAGCGTATGGCGGAGGCTCTATCTCAAACATCGCCACTACTGCCACCACAGCAAACGGAGCATTGCTCACAAATCAGCTAGAAAAAGACATCAACAGTATCTACCTTTCAAGCATAGGTAGAAGCGTAGAGCAAGCGGGGCTTGACGCGTGGGTAGCCAAGGCAAGGGCTGAAAATCTCACAAAAGAACAGCTCAAAGCCCAAATCGAGCAAACTGCAAGAAATATCACGGGCTCAGGCAAAAAAGAGGACTGGCTTGAATGGAGCAAGAAAAGAGGCTACAAAGCCTTCGCAGACGGTGGTATCGTCACACGCCCAACCCGTGCCCTCATAGGAGAGGCTGGATATGATGAAGCCGTGATACCGCTAAAAGATGGCAGAGGCGTGAAGGTAGATATGGACGGAGCGATAGGAGCACTTGCAGCTATCACCGAACGTATCGAAAAACTCGTAACAAATATCGAGAGAAATTTAAGGGAGGTAAATATGAGGCAAAGAGAGTCAAGCGACAACGGAGCGCAGCTCGTGAGGGTAATCGCATGACAGTGCTTAGTAAGGTAAATTTTAGCCTGACGCAGACAAACGCGCCAGCAGATAAAGAGAGGCAATACAGCAAAGGTATGAATGTGGCTGAGGATGAAGTCATAATCTACAACGAGCAAAAATATAAGGCTGCAAAGGCTATTTCAAGCATGCAAGAAAGTCCAGACAAGGACATCAAGAATTTCACGAACGTGGGTGCAATAAATAAAAATGCGATGATCGATAGCTTTATAAATACCCAGACCACCAAAAAGGACGGCTCGCCGCTAATCTTCAAGATTGACACCCAAAGAAAGCGTATCAATTGTTTGTCGTTTTTCAACATGGACGCAGACACGCTCACGATCAAAAAAGACGGCAAGCAAATCTATCAAGACAAGCTTCTGAAAAAATCGAGCGTGAGCTGGTGGGAATTTTTCTTTGAAAATGGCAAAGAATTCAAAAAAGACACAATCGTAAATGTCCCTATGCTCTTTGGAGAATTTGAGGTGACACTCACGCCAAATAAATTTGGGGCAAATTTAGGGCATCTTAGCATCGGTCAAAAGGTATTCATCGGACACACCGAGCTTGGATGCGAGTTTGGAGCAATAGACTACTCCAAAAAGCAAAAGAACGAATATGGCGACATATCCATACTCAAAGGTAGAGCCGCAAAGTATCTCAATACTGCTGTGGTCGTAGATACCAAGCAAATCGATAGCAAAGATCAGGTTCTCATGGGTATCCTTGGGGAGCTCACGACCTTTATCGGGGATGAAAAAGACCGAGGCATCAAAAGCCTCATACTCTTTGGCTTCATAAAAGACTATTCATTCAAAGTCACGGGAGAGGAGAAAAGCAGCCTAAATTTAAATGTCGAAGGCATTGTTTAAATTTAGGTTTGTGGGCAATAGGTGGGTGTTTAAACACCCTTTAACAACATATTAAATTTTAAAAAGGATAACACATGGCGAAACAAATTTCAAAGATCAAAGAACCACCAACTACGAGTGACCCGCAAAATTTCGATGCAAAAGCGGATGAATTTGTAGCGTGCTTGCCAAAATTCGTGACAGAGGCGAATGAGCTAGCAGTAGAAGCTGAGGGCAACGCAAATGCAGCCCAAAGTTCAAAACAAGCAGCCGCAGCCAGTGCCGAGCAGGCGGGGCAAGCAAGAGACGCAGCCGCCCTGTCAGCTCAAAACCTAGCCACTGCCGTAATTGACTCCATAGATTGAAAGAAATGTGTTGAAAAGTGTGCTAAAAATGCAAAGAAAAGTGAAACGGCGGTAACCCAAATGAGCGAAGCCGTCAAGAGCGCAAAAAGCGAGATTGAAAATGAAATCGAGCAAGCAAAAAGCCTCATCAACAGTGGCAATGGTGGCGTGATAGATGATAGCAGGGTTTCGGAGGTTTCGACGTATTCGAGCAAAAAGATCGATAGCGATTTTTCAAAGACAGACCACAACCACGATACGGCCTATTTATCTATCGAGAAATTCAATGAATTTAAGACGAAAGTAGTCAAAAAACAAAATAATCTCGATTTTATGGTTAATTTCTTGCAAGACGTCACGGCAGACGGCGTAGCCGTAAAAATAGACGATACCAGCGGTTCAGGCAATTCTTTCGTAGTAAGCGGATTTCCGATTTTATCGGTAGATAACGGAAAATATTTTTATATAGACGTCATAGGATCAAAATGGGGCATTATATCGGAAGAAATAAAAAATCCAAATAGCAAGAATATATTCAAAAGAGGAGACCTTTTCCCATATACTGGCGTCACAGTCGCCTTCTTGTTTAAGATCGGAGATTTACTTTATTTTAGTAGACAATCCCAACCTTATATATACAATACAAAAACCAATCAAATGGAAATAAATTACTCAGGCGGCGGAGAGCTTTATCAAATGGATCAAATACGCTATATAGATCCAAAATTCCCCATCACGCGGCACTCGGGGAAAACGCTCAAAATTTTTAATACCGATGGCTATATAGAGCTAGAAGATCAAACGGGAACCATAGTAGTAATTCAGGACTACATAATACAAATGAACTATTACGCAAAATCCGTCAAGGCTTTTAGGATTACGGTTAACGGGCGTAGCGCTTCAATAGCCCCTATCAATATGTCCGAAGTTCCTTATCACGGTCTTTACAAAAGGATGGTTAATGAAACTATATGGTGGCGCCCATCTATAAGAGATCAATACTATAAAAAAGGTAGTGATTTGTACTATCTTGAGAATTTTGAGAACGATGACGGCATAAGTCGTAGCTACGCCTTATACAAAAACAAAGAGCGACTACCTATACCGATAATGCCGCAAGGAAATGAGAAACTATTTCTAGCCCAAAGAACTAGATTTTTAATCAATGTTTATATCGGCACGGACCAAACCTATACGCGCATGTACGATATTACCGGAAAAGGTAAAATCGTGAGGCTCCCAGTGGGCGTACTATGCGCAGAAGAAACCGAGCAAGGCATAAGGATAGCATACGTGCCGCGATTGCCTGCCGACGGCAAGCCGCGGACTTTTTATGAGACTGTATTGCCGTATGGAATTTTTAGTAACGAGGAGTAAAAATGAAACCCACCCTAAAACAATGGCTACAAGTAGCCAAAAATTTCATCATCGAGCTTCCGCTTGAGATACTTGCTTTTTTCGTAGTGCCGATCGCGTTACTCTTTACAAAAGAAAGCGACGATCATCTGCCGCGATGTTTTCGCTGGTTTGAGGACGCGGACGACTACTACGACGGGCAAAGCGCTGCGATCAACGGCGACGGCGGATGGAGACGGGATCACTTCCCGCCTCCGAAAAACCGCACTTATTTCGCTCGTCTTTGCTGGCTTTTAAGAAACCGCATCGGGTTTTTTTGCGTCAAATATCTCGGCGTCAAGACAAGCGAGATAGACCCCGCCTCTATAAAAACGATCGGGGATCCGTCCGTCACGTCAAACGGCGGCGCATCAAACTCGTGGTGCAAGGTAGAGTGCCGCCTCAAAGACGGACGCGAGCGGTTTGGCTACTACCGCACGATCCGCTGGTGCAAACGCTTTTATATCCGCATTTACGTCGGCTGGAAACTGATGGATATAGCCGGCGCAAATCCCCAAAATTGGCACGAATACACCGAGGGCGAGGACAAAAAAGTGCTTAAAACCGTTTGGGCGTTTCACCCGATGAGAAAGGTCAAAGAATGAACGCATCGACAAAGAAATTCGTACTGATAGCGGCGGCTATCCTCATCATAACCGCCGCAATAAAACTATTAAAAGGAGCGTAAAATGGGCTTTTTAAATATCAAACTTCTAGCTTCCATTGGCGTCGCTTTGCTAATAGCCCTAGGCGGCGCAGGGATTGAAATTTGGCGGCTCAATGGCGCAGTTTCGAGCGCAAAAGCCGAGACGCAAGATACCAAAGACAAGCTAGAAAAAGAGAAAACGAAGCTAGCTCTCAAAGAGGCGGAAAGCCAAATTTATGCGGCAAACCTCTCTGAGTGCAACTCCAAGATCTCTGCTCAAAATGAGGCCATCGAGAGTATAGCGCTGGACATGAAAAAGATCCGCCAAGGCCAGGCGGGGCTAAGAAAAGAGATACAAGCCAAATACGAGAGTATGGAGCCTCCGCCAAAAGACAGCGGATGCGAAAAGAAGCTGGGATACTACGAAAGGCTATTTAGGGGGCTAGGAAAATGAAAAACAAAGTAGTCAAATTTGTGGCCGTCTGCGCCGCGGCGATCATGCTTTGCGGCTGCGCCGGCAAAGAGCCCCAAATCATCGCCCGCACCCAGTACCAAGACGTGGCTAAGCCCGTGCGCTGCGACGTGGAGCTACCGCCAAAGCCGAGCTTTGACGAGAGCGATCCATCGACCGCCGGAGACATAGCGGCATATCACGAAGAGGTCGAAAGGCTGCTTTTGATATGCGTAGGAGAAAAGCCATGAGCGAGCTAGTCATGAGGAAATTTAGAAGTTTTAGGCTCACCAAAAAAAGGCTGATCGAGATAGCCTGCGCGCTCATCCTGGCTTGCATATTCGGGGTCGCCAGATGAGTTTTATAGACAAAGAGTACTGGTATATATTCTGGGTTGTGCTTGTAGGCTTTATCGGGGCGGTGCTTGGACTGCTCGACGAGAACGGTAGGCCCAGGAAAAATAGAACAAAGAAAGCCTTTTTAGCCGCGGCCGCAACGTCTGCGTTTTTATGCTGGGCGACGTATGAGATAGTATTTTTCATTTCGCACGCCACGCCTTTTTCTCTTGCCATAGGCGGCATCATCGCCTTTATGGGCGGAGACTGGGTCAGACGCAAAATCGACAAGGCGGCAAATAAAAAGATAGAAAGCCTAGGCGGGGATAGCGGTAGCTATACAAAGAGTGAAAGCGAATACGAAGAGGAGCTTAAATGAGCAATGAAGAGATACTGGAGAGTATGCAAGCAAAGCGCACCAAGTGTGTCGTCTATACCCGCGTCATGGGCTACCACCGCCCGGTAGAGAGCTTTAACGTAGGCAAAAAAGGCGAGCATAAAGAAAGAGTGAAATTTAAAGAAAGGACGAAAAATGAAACTTACGATACGCAGATATAAAGACATCGAAGACGGAACGATCGGCAAATTTGAGCTAGTAGGCGTAAATACCGTGCTGATGACGGGCTATACGCTAGAGTCCGCAGGACCAGATACCACCGCAAGGGGCAAAGATAGGCGCATACCGGCGGGGCTTTATCAGGTGGTTTGGCACAAGTCGCCAAAATTTAACCGCATGGTGCCGGTGCTTTTTAACGAGCAAGTACCGAAAGATCGGTACATAGAGATCCATGCCGGCAACTATCCAAAGCATACCGAGGGCTGCATCCTAGTGGGCAAATGGGCGAACGACGAGGGAGTGTTTGAGAGCGTCAAAACGCTAGAGGCATTGCTTAGTTTTATTGGGGGTAAGGATTTAGAGGTAGAGATCGTAAACGATATAAAGGAGCAACGATGAAAAGAAATAACTCGGGTCTTACCCCCCCCCCCCCAGAAATTAAAAGCTCCGTTTGCGTGGGTAGGCGGTAAATCAAAGCTTGCCGCAAAGATCGCTTCTCTTATGCCGCCGCACGCCAAATATATCGAAGTCTTTGGCGGCGCCTTATCTGTGTTTTATCAAAAAGCGCCGTCTAAGATCGAAGTCGTAAACGATATAAATGGCGATCTTATTAATCTACACCGCACCATCCAAACAAGGCCGCAAAGCTTATCTTTTTATCTAAACTCCATGCTAAAAAGCCGCGAGATATTTTACGGCATCAAAGACGGCAAGCTAGAGCCTAGAAACAAGATAGAAGCCGCGGCGTTTTACTATTATCTTATTAACATGAGCTTTGGGGCAAAGGGCGCAAATTATGCTATGAGTAAACGTAGGAACTTTGGAAATATCTATAGAGATTTTACGGTATATTCTAAGCGTCTAAAGCACGCCTCGATCGAAAATATGAGCTATGAAAAACTTATAAAAGAATACGACGATAAGGACGCTTTATTTTACCTAGACCCGCCTTACATCGGGACAGAGAGTTACTACAAAACCCCAAGAGGCTTTACTATGGACGACCATCAAAATTTAGCCGCCGTCTTACGAAACGTCAAAGGCAAATTTATTCTTAGCTACAACGACTGCGAGACGGTGCGAGAGCTCTATGCGGGATTTAGATTTAAGGAAGCCCAAGTAAACTACAGCCTAAACGGAGCGGTAAGAGATAAGGTAAGCGCGGAAGTTATCGTGATGAATTTTTAAAGGCCTTAAAGGGCTTTTAATAGATTTTTAAAAAGCCTACTGAGGCGTATAAATTTACGTTAGAAATCAAAGTGAAAAATCGCCGTTTTTAACCCACTTTGATTTTAAGCGTAAATTCACTTTGATTTGAAAAGCGGTTTTACAGAACTAAAAGAGTAAAATTTAGTAGTCAAATTTTGCACTCAAATTTACGCAAAGCTAGGGCAGTCAAATTTGTTTGTTTCATAAGGTAGATTTTGCGGTTCTGTAGCACTAAAAACCATATTATAAGTCGTATCAAATTTGCAAAAATAGAGTAGAGCGGCTAAACCAACCATCCGAACTTAGCGCAAATTGATGGCGTAAGCCAAGCTGCGCTAAGCAAAAGCGGTAAAAAAGCTAAAACGTTAGAAGCGCAAATCTCTAAAAATTTAAAAAACGCCGACTTCACCGCTTGATTGGATTTACATTTGGTAGTTTTGGAGCAACGGCTTTTACGTGAGCTTATTGCTACGATGCTTTTTGCTCGCATCTGTCGCTAATTCCAATGCTACCCGTAACGGCCGTTGTTTGCTTAGCAAGAAATTTGAGCATTTGTAAGTAAATTTAGACTAAATTCGGCGGCAAAATCGCTACCGCAAGGCAAATTTAGTATCTAAATTCGGCGCTAAATTTAGCTACATTTTAAAGCTAAAAATTGTATAATCTACAAAAATTCTTAACAAAGGAGCTAAAATGGCAACAGATCGAGAGTTGGTTAACTTTTCCGAAGAACACGAGCTAAACACCGTACTAGCAAGACACGGCAAAGCTCAAAGTATAGCAAACCGAGAGGTTTTGTGCGAGCTTGGCAAAGAGTGCAAGGAAAAACTGGGCAAAAGAGTGCTAACGCAGGACGAATTTGACGAGTTTTTAAAGCCTGTTTTAAACCGCCTAGAAAATAAAAGGGCTTAATTTCGGGATAATTCCCGAAATTTAATACTTGCGGCCAGTTTCTTACCCCTATAACAATCTATCTCTATAATAGCCAGCTTAATTCGCGGCCGATTTTTCGGACGGCTAAAATAACCGCCCGAATTTAGCGCAAATTTGAGTCCCAAGCCGTATAAAATTTGCCTTATAAAGCAAATCAGATAGGTAGGACGCGGATATTTGGGCTGAGGTTTTCTTGCAATACGTTTTCGATCGCGTATAGCGTGCCCGTCGCGCCGCTTGCGCAGCCGCTGCAAGCGCCCATATATCTGATATAGACGTCAAATTTACCCTCGGCGTCCTTTTGCAAATCGAGGATTTCCATATTACCGCCGTCCATCATCAGCATCGGGCGGATATCCCTATCTATGACGCTTTCGATAGCTTTTAGCTGGCCCACGACGGTCATATTTTCAAAGCTCACGTCGTCAAATTTGCCCGCAGCCTGCGCGTCGATGAGGGCTTGCTTTTTCTCCCGCTCCATCTCGGCTCTAGTGTCTGCGAGGATGTCCACGAGATAATACTCGCGCTTTTCGTGTCCGCCCGGGCGCACGCAGGATTTGCAAAAGGCGCCTGCTTTGGTGTATTGCGTGATTTCTTCGACCGTGTGTAGGTCGTTTAGGCGGATGACCTCTTTGATCGTGCCTAGGCTCACGCGCGCGCACTCGCACACGATGATCTCGTCCTCGAAATGCTCAGGATCCACGCCCTTGTACTGCGCCGCGGCGGCCTTGATAACGTCGTAGGCCATGACCGAACAGTGCATCTTTTGCGGCGGGACGGCAGGGACGTCTGGGGTATCGCGCATAGCTTTTTCTACGTCGATGTTGGTGATTTTGACCGCTTCGTCCACTGTCTTGCCGATGCAAAGCTCAGCCATCGTATCTGAGCTAGCCACCGCCGTACCGCAGCCAAAGCTTTTAAATTTAGCGTCCATGATGCGGTCGGTTTTCTCATCCACGAGCCAATACAGCCTCACCGCGTCGCCGCAACTCTCCGCGCCAAAATCCGCCACGATTAGCTTGCCGCCTCTTGCTTGTGCCTCGTCCTGCGTTATCTCGCCCATAAATTTGGGATTGTTCATGCGGTTCTGGACGTTTTGGGAGTATTCGTCCCAAATTGAACCGCCGATTAGGTTATTTTTTGCCATTTTTTTCCTTTTTTGCGCTTCGCCTTTTGAGCGCTTTTTGCGGAGCTTGCTAAAATTTAGCTCGGCGGACTATCTGTCCAGCCCACGCTAAATTTTACCTGCGCAACCCCAAAAATCATCTCAAAATACTTTAGCTTGCACTTTTTATTTAACTCAAATTTGGGCTTTTAAAGCTCAAATTTCAATCAAATTTAACCTCAAATTTGAACGTAAAACGATAAGGTGCCGTATTTTTTCTTTAGACGAGGCGGAAATGAGCCGAGCGAGGGCGCGTATACGAAATACGTAACCGAGCTTCGGCGAAATTTCTAACGAAGTATAAAGAAAAAAGACAAGCCGCTACTTGCCGTTAGGATTGTAGGCGTACGTGCTTGATATGCCTCTCAGCCTCTCCACCGCCTTTTTGATATGCACTATCGCATAGTCGATCTCTTCTTCGGTATTAAACCTCGATAGCGACAGCCTCAGCGCCGTATGCGCCAGATCGCTGCTAGCTCCGATGGCTTCCATTATCGGGTTGCTCTCTAGCGTTTCAGACGCGCACGCCGATCCCGTAGACGCCGCGATACCCGCCTGATTTAGATCCCACAGCATCGCCTCGCCCTCGACGCCTTTTACGGCGGCTAGGATGGTGTTTGGCAGTCTGTGGGCGCGATCTCCCACGACCGAGACGTCGGGTAGCTCTAGCAGCGCGTCTTCGAGCTTATCGCGCAGGCGTCTTACGTGCAGATTTTCAAACTCGATTAGCTTGTTGCTGTTTTCCAGCGCTTGCGCCATGCCGACGATACCAGCGACGTCAAGCGTCCCGCTGCGTCTACCGCCCATGTGTTCGCCGCCGTGAAGCAGGCTCGTTAGCTTTTGCGAGTCTTTGATATATAGCCCGCCCACGCCTTTTGGTCCGTGAAATTTATGCGCCGAAAAGCTCATAAAGTCCATACCCATCTCGCGCACGTTTATCTTGATCTTGCCGACGGTTTGCGTCGCGTCGGTATGAAACAGCGCGCCGTGCTCGTGAGCGATCTGTGCGCACTCTTTGATCGGGAAAATAGTACCCGTTTCGTTGTTTGCCCACATAATGCTAACGAGCGCGGTTTTGTCGTCGATGAGCTTTCTTAGATCGTTTGGATCGAGCAGACCGTTTTCGTTTACGGGTACGTAGCTCACGCGCACGCCGTATTTTTTGAGCGACTCAAACGTCGCCGCGATCGCCGGATGCTCGACGGCGCTGATTACGACGTGATCCTTTTCTTTATTTAATATATGATCGAAAAACACGCCCTTAGCCACCCAGTTATTGCTCTCGGTGGCGCAGCTTGTTACCACGATATCGTCGTTATCGCTCGCGTTTATGCCCGCATAGAGCTGATCCATCGCGCGGCGAAGCGCGGGGTGCGTCTCGGAGCCGAATTTATGAAGCGAGTTTGGGTTGCCGTATTTTTCGCAGAAAAACGGCTTCATAAGCTCGAAAGCTTCGGGATCGACCATCGTCGTGGCATTATTGTCTAGATATACTCTCACGCTTGACCTTTATCAATTAGGATATATTTTATCCCTTTTATTTTCGCGAGGATAATATAACAAATTTTATAAATTTTTGATTAAAATTTTAGCTTAATTTTTTCAAATTTAGCCGTTTTTTGATAGAGTTTATATATTGAAATTCCTTATCAAATGAGCAAAACGTCGGTCTTTCGGTCAAATTTGATATAAAAAGATAAAATTTATCCTAAACTTAGTTTGATTTCTTAAGGTTTTAGAAAATTTAAAAAATAAAAATTTCGCATTCTGGATGAAATTCGGCGAAAGAAACCTAAATTTGACGCGACGAAAAGGCAAATTTGCAAAAGGCATAAAATTTGACCATTTATATGTTAAAAACGAAACCGGAGTCTGGCTTAGATATAAAGACCATGAATATACCGACTTTTTGTTACAAAAAGATATGCCGGAGCACTACTATGGATATTACGAAATTAACCACTCGCCGAATGAGGATTGGGTGGGTAAAAAGCTTAGATATTATAGGTACGGCATCTATGATATTTCGCTTTTTGAGAATGAAGCCAAGATATTTTCTCAAACCGCGCATAAAGTTATAAGAAAATTTATAGGTACGTTTGATTTACACTCTCAGCCTGGCACCTCTTTTGCGGCTCCGCAAGGCACCGAGGAAAATTTAAAAGCCATAAGAAGGCTTAAAATTCCGCTTGCGGATTTTCCACAAGAACCGAACTACTCTGGGCTCGGTTGGGCTTATAAACCAGAAGCCAAAGGCTATGTCGGAGATGAGATAGCCAAAAAGCTCGCTCGCAATGTCTTTGAGATCAAAGGCGATGGATGGCGACAAACCATACGTATAAACAGTCGCGCCAAGGATATCAAGGTTATCTGCGGAGATGAAATTTGCCTCGCGCTCGCCTTTGATGAGAGCAAAATCAATAGCTGTGATAACGGCGCTGCATCCACGGCAATTTATACGCTAAATTTAAAGCAAAAATTTAATAATTTTCATACGCTTACTAGTAGGAATTTTAACTACGTAAAGCTTGGCGATAAATACTCCTTAGACGACGTAAAATCTTTTAAAATAGTTTTATCTAGATTCAGATATATCAAGGGTTATAACAAAGGTCGCGAAATCACGGACTACGAGGTTATCTTGCGAAATAGCCGGGGCGAGCAGGTCAATGAAATTTGCAGAAATGAAACCCAGAAACTTGACAACCGCACGCAGTGAATCAAAACTCGCGCCGCAGACTTGAGGCTGAGGCAGCCAAATCTCGGCGCGCAAAACCCGCGCCTTTAAGATCTAAATTTTACGGCGACCCGGGATAAATGCGTATCTTTACCCGGTAAATTTAATGCAAAGCAAACACGAAAGCGGCCGCCGAATTTAAAATCGTTGGAGGTTTCTGGTGTCGTAAAATTTAACCGTCCATGGCGCATCCGAAATATCTGCGCTCAGTTTTGCCCTAAAATACTCCCGCACCGCGGCGTAGTCTGATTTTGATATGAAATAAATATTTATAACGCCAGTCTCGCTAAATACGGCAAGGTTGCAAAAGTAGCTTAAATTTACGTCCTTATCAAAGGCTCTGAGCACGCATTTTGCGAAAAAAATCAGCGCATAAAAAACAAACGCGGCCAAAAAGAATATAAACGGAATTACGATCAAGGAAAGTGGATTTTTCGGTATCGCTCCTAAAATTTGATAGGGCGATTTTCGCATTTGGACGATATCTGCCAAATTTATCGTTACTCCCTTTTTGGTTTGGTAAATTTTATCCTCGTAAAGGTAAACGAGCGAGGGATTTTTGAGCTTTTTGACTAGGTCGGCGGCGGCTAAAACATTTCCAAAAATAACCCCTATAAACATCGAAACAAATCTGCCGTCTCGCATCGCTTCGGCTCTGAAAACCTCCCAAAAGGAGCCGCTTTGCCAGTCCACTATGCCGCTAAAAAATATCAAAAACGCCATAAAAAAGTTAGCACTAAATAAAAATGCGCAGCCAAGCGCGATGCGGTAAAAATCATCCTGTAAAATCAGCGGATTTTCGTCATAATTTCTGCTCAAATTTTCTCCTTGTATTGCGCTTGCTCGCGCAAAAATAGCTAATTTACCGGCAAGCCTCATGCCCTAAATTTAGCCTTTAAAACCGGGCGCGCATCTTAAGATGGTTGCGGTTTCGTCCGTTTTTAGTAAACGAGCTAAACTCTTGCGCCGATTTTTTTGCGGGCGCTTGCCTAGTTTTAGCAAGCCTTTGCCGCTAAATTTAACCTCAAATCAAAAACGCCCTCGCCGCGGCAAAGGGCTATTTAACAACAAAATCCGCAATGCCGGCAAAACCGCTTAAAACCTTGCGCGCATCCTCGCTGCCTAGGCCGGCGGCTCGTTCTATGAGTTCGCCACTTTTTTGCTCGTCCGCGCTCACGCCTACGCCAAGGCCGTAGCAAACGCCCAGCATAAATGTCCCGTCCGCTCCGCCTAAACGCACGGCGTTAGCAAAGTCCGCAACAGCAGCCTTTGGGTCATGAAGCTTGCCTCTGCGCGGATCTAGCCTAACCATGCCTCGGCGATAATACCCGTCCGCCGCACGCTCGCTGCTAAGCGCCTCCTGCCGCTCCAAAGCCTTGCCGATATAGCCTAGCGCGCGCGAATAATCGCTCATCCTCAAAAACAAATAGCCCAAATTTAGCGCCGCTTGCGGTTCGCCGCCGCTTGCGGAGAGCTTGTAGTAGCGCACCGCGCGAACGTAGTCCCCGTAAATCGTCTCGTAAACGTAGCCCGCCTCTAGCTGCGCCTGCGCGTCCGCGCCCTCTGCGGCTTGCAGAGCGATTTCTAGCGCGGCGCCGTAGTTTTGTTCGTTAAAAAGCCTTAGATACTCGTCTTTAACGGCATCAAAAAGCTCGCCCGAGGCGAGATTTACCGCAAGTATCGTCAGCCAAAGCGCGAGTCTCACCGCTCGTCCTTTAGCGGGCTAAACAGATCCGCAAACATCGGCTCGTAGTTGGCTACGGGCGCGCCCCCTATCTCGTCGTAGCCCGTTATGACGCCGTCCTCGTCGGTGACGAAAAACGCCGCGTTTAGTTTGCCAGGCGCCGCCTCATCGCAAGCCCGCCCCGGCTCGCCGCTTTTTGCGCTATTTTGCAAATAATAAACCTTAGATCCGTCCTCTCGCACGCAAACGTCGGCAAAATCCGCGCGGTCTACGAGGGTTAGGATATGTTGCCCTTTTAGCTGCGCTAGATGCGGATTTGCGTAGTTTTTACCGCTCGCGCAGCCGCTAAGTATTAGCCCGCTTGCAAGCGCGGCTTTCATTAAATTTCGCATTCTTTTTCCGTTTTATTTGTTTTTTGTTAAATTCGCAAGCTCTCGTGCGAATCCGCCCTAAATTTACTTAAAATAGCCGTTTCGCCTATCGTTTAGGCATTTAGCTGCCGCGCCGATTTTTACTTGCTTTTTGCGCGGATTTAAATTTACCGCCCCGCAAAATCTCGCTACGCGGCAATTTCATCCTTTGCGCTATTTAGCTCAATCTTCTATCTCAAAATAGTAAGAAATAGGCAAAATTCGGCCCTTTTTGTCGATAAACACGCGTTTGTAGTCTACGCTAGCGGCCGTCGCGTTGCCCTCAAAAACAAATATATCGTCAAATGTCGGTTCTATGGCGACTTTGCCGTCTATGCCTAGGCAACCACTTTTTCTATTTACCCTGAAATTTAACATTCCGCCGTAAAACTCGTCAAATATATAGTCGAATTTTTGCGGCTCAAGGATAAATTTACCGCTTTTATCTATAACGCCCCACAGCTCGCCGACCCTCACTACGGCGCGTTCTTCTTTAAAGTGATTTACTTCGTCAAAACGCGGCTCTATCGCGAACTTTCCGCTTTTGTCTATAAAACCCCATTTGTCGCCCGATTTTATGGCCGCTAGCCCTTCGCTAAAGAGCGACGCTAATTCAAATTTGGGCTCTATAACGATGTTTGCGTCCTTGTTCACAAAGCCGTAGAGTCCGTTAAATTTTACGGGCGCCAAGCCTTCCGTAAAAGTTACCGGGCGGCCCAAATTTAGCTTTGAAACGGTAGCGCCGCTTTTGTCTATCACGCTCCATTTATCGGCGATACGCACCGAGGCTAGCCCCTCGGAAAAATACGTTGCCTCGTCGTAGCGCAGAGGAATGATAGTTTTGCCGTTTTTATCCACGTAGCCGTATTTCATCCTGCCGTATTTCATCTCGCCTACAATCATCGCGCCGTCTCTAAAAGCTATACCCGTATAGTCAAATTTGGGCTCTACTACGACCACGCCCGTTTTGTCTATGAAGCCGAATTTACCGTTTTTGGCGATGCCTGCTAGTCCCTCGGTAAAGCTAGTTTTAAAGCCCGTACCTGGCGCCAAACGCACGGCGAATCTGCCGTTTTCGTCCATAAAAAAGGTCTGTTCGCCTATAAAAACCACGCAAAGACCGTCGGAAAAGTTTCCCGTGACCATAAAATTTTTACCTACGGCTTTTATGTTACCGTCTTTATCCACGGCATTGCCGTCCGCAAAAACCAGCCCATAGTCCGCTAGCTCGCCCTGCCCGATTATCTTAGCTTCAAGACCGAGCAAGCCTAGAAGCAGCACCGATAAAAATTTTTTCATTTTTGCCCTTTTTGTAAATTTGGGGCTAATTTATCCCGCCCAGCAGCTCTTGCGTCTGCTCGAAGCTAAAGCCCTCCTCGGCGTCTTGTTTTAGGAAGTTATCTATAAATTCTTTTTTCGAGATAGCAAGGTCAAGCTCTTTGTCGCTGCCTTTTTGATACGCGCCGATACGTAGCAACACTTCGTTTTCTTTAAGAAGCGAGTAGAGGCGCTTTAGCTTGGCGGCGTTTGCTCTGTGCTCTTTGGTTGCGATGTCGCTCATCACGCGCGAGGCGGAGTTTAGGATGTTTATGGGCGGATAGATGCCAAAGTCCGTCATCTCGCGGCTAAGCACGATGTGGCCGTCTAGGATCGAGCGGCTCTGGTCGGCTATCGGATCGCTCATATCGTCGCCGTCTACAAGCACCGTAAAAAAGGCCGTTATGCTGCCCTTGCCCTCCTCTTTGCCCGCGCGCTCCATCAGCTGAGGCAGTAGAGTGAGTACGGACGGCGGATAGCCCTTGGACGTCGGCGGTTCGCCCAGTGCTAGCCCTATCTCTCGCTGCGCCATTGCAAATCGCGTCACGCTATCCATGATAAAAAGTACATCTTTGCCTTGATTTTTAAAGTATTCGGCTACGCTCATCGCGCAAAAGGCGCCGTACTTTCGCATCAGCGGACTATCGTCGCTAGTGGCTACGATGACGACGGTACCGCTTAGGTCGCCGCGTAAATTTTTCTCGATAAACTCGGGCACCTCGCGGCCGCGCTCGCCTATGAGGGCGACAACCTTGATCGGGGCTTGCGAGTTTTTTACTATCATGCCCATTAGCGTACTTTTACCTACGCCAGAACCTGCGAAAATGCCTAGTTTCTGGCCTTTGCCGCAGGTTAGCAGCCCGTCTATGCTTTTAACTCCGACGCTAAAAATTTCATCTATTAGCCCGCGCTTCATCGCGTCGATCGGAGCGCGCATTATCGGGGCGTACTCGGTTGCGGCGATCGCGCCTTTGCCGTCTTTTGGATTCATAAAAGGATCCACCACGCGCCCCAAAAGAGCGTCTCCGACTGGGATTTTCATGCCTTGGTCGCTTTGATAGACGAAGTCGCCGATTTTGTAGCCCTCTACAAAGCCAAAGGGCGAGATGAGCGCGGTGTTTTGCCGCACTTCAGTTACCATCGCTAGCCCGCTTTTGCTCCTATCTTTGGCGCAAATTTGCACGATGTCGCCGATGCTAGGGCGCAGACCCGAAATCTCTATCGTCGTGGCAGAAATTCGCTCGATCACGCCAAAGACGCTAGAGAGCGATAAATTTGCGCCCAGTTTTGATTTTAGGCTCTCTAAGCTCACTAAAATCTCACTTCTTTGTGTGAATTTATAAGGGAGAAAAACTCGCGTCTAGTCTCGCTGCTCTTTAAAAAGCAGCCTCGCAGCGCTGATGTTGTCGTGGTCGAGTTGATCTTGCCCACGCCTCGCATCTCCACGCACATGTGGCGCGCCTCGATGACGACGCCCACGCCTTTTGGCTTGATGACCTCTTGCACGGCCTGCGCGATCTGCTCTGTAAGCTGCTCTTGGATCTGCAGGCGGCGGGCGAAGATATTTACCATGCGCGGGATTTTGCTAAGGCCCACGACCTTGTGATTTGGGATATAGGCTACGTGCACGCGCCCGAAAAACGGCAACAAATGATGCTCGCAAAGGCTGTAAAATTCGATATCGCGCACAAGCACCATTTCGTTATTTGAGCTATCAAACAGCGCGTCGTTTAGCACGACTTTGGGGTCTTGAAAGTAGCCGCTCGTTAAAAACTCGTAAGCTTTAAAAACGCGCTCAGGAGTTTTAGCTAGCCCCTCTCTGCGCGGGTCTTCGCCGACTAGATGTAGCATCTGCTCGACGCAGCTTTCAAACTTTTCTTTTTTTAAATCCTCGTTTTCTAAATTTTTTTGCATTTGCGTTCCTGGTTTAAATTTCGCCTGTTTAAATTTGATAAACGATTTTACTTAAATTCGCCTTTCGCGCGCTTAAATTTATACTATGAATAAGGAAAATTTTGCTACACTCTAGGAAATTTTTATTTTTTAAAGGAATTTAATGCAAATCAAAACCAAGGCGATCGACGCCGTAAATGCTTCGCTAAGTGCGAAAATACCGAGCGCGGACGTAAAAGCCAAACTCGAAAACGCCGCTAAAAAAGCTGCGAAAAATATGAAAATAGACGGATTTAGAGCGGGCAAAGTGCCGGTAAACGTGGTGCTAAAACGCTACGAAAAAGAGCTAACCGCCGATGCCGAGCAAGACGCGCTAAAAGACGCGATAGACGCCGGACTAAAAGAGCTAAATAGAAAATTTGAAGAAGTTATCGGCGAGCCGATCGTGACGAAATTTGAC
>CAURKB010000030.1:0-17924 GCA_963525315.1 uncultured Campylobacter sp.
TTTATACGGCTTTTTATTATGGATCTGATTTTTTGGAGGCGATACGCTTGATGACGGCATTTACAAAGGGTCGGCATGCCTGAGGCTGGCAACGCGACCGATATAAATTTTACCGTCAAAAAGGCCGGTATCTACAAGTAAAATCTATAAAAGTAAAAAAAGCTCAGCGACGAGGCCTTCCCGGGATACGGTAGCGACGAGTTTACGAAGTGGTTTTGCCGGAAAACTACAGCTGCTAAGCTAGCCGGTTACTACGGTTATACGACGCAAGGCATCCCCTAGCCCATGGGCGCAAGCTATGAGAAAAAATCGGCCTGTGCGGGCAAAAAAATATTGCTAAAAGTTATGCTCAAATCTCTACAAAACCTCAAAATAAACTACGTAAAAGAAGGCAACAAGACAAACAAGTTAGAGCAAAATTTAAGCGTCCTAACCCAAACCTTTGATGCGTCAAAATACGGTGCGACTTCACGGTACAGCGCGCCAAACGGAGACTTTGCGCATGATAACGTTTTGCTCCGAGCAGAGCTTAAAAAAGGCGAATATAACGTAAAAGTGCAGGTTCTAAGCGATGCGCCCGAGCTAAAAAAGATTGTAACGTTTATTAAAATTTGCAGGTGTCGCAACTAAAAATAATGATTTGCGAGTTTTTTGCGCGTCAAATTTGACTAAATTTACTAAAAATTCCTAAGCCCTATTTCTAAATTTGAACGGATCAAATTTGGATCAAATTTAGCCTTCGCCTGCGTCAAATTTCCAAAATTTTCGCCCGTGTTGAGGAAATTTTGTAGATAGTAAACGCCTCTGTATCCGTGCTCGTACAAAATCTCGCTCATAACAGAGATATCGGCCTCGTCTAGCAAGTCCGTGTGCACCGTCGTTCTAACCTCAAATTTAAAGCCTGTTTGCAACAAAAACTCAAGCGTTTGCAAGAAATTTTTATACAAATTTGAGCCTGCGACCTTGAGAAATTTCTCTTTCGTCGCTTTAAAATCAAGCGCGATGTAGTCGATCAAATTTAGCGAGATAGCCTGCTGAATGATGGTCAAATTTGAGCCGTTGGTATCGACTTTGAGCGAAAAACCGCGCGACTTTACTTCGCGAGCTAGCGGTAAAAACGATGGGCTAAGCGTGCATTCGCCGCCGCTAAAAACCACGCCGCTAAGCTTGCCTTTGCGCTTGTCTAGAAATTTGATAAACTCGGCGCAGCTGATCTGCCCGGCGCCCGTGACGATAGGGACGTTGTAACAGTATGCACAGCGCATATTGCAGCCCACAAACCACGCTATACAGGCCGTTTTGTCGGGGTAGTCGAGGGTCGTAAAGGGGGTGAGCGAGTAAAGCGGAAAATCAGCGTCTTTCACGTTTTACTCGCGGTTAGGTTAGGCTTTGCGTTCGCAAAATTTGACGCGCTCTTTGTGCTCGCCTTTTTTACCGAGGTTAAAGCTCTCTACAGGGCGGTGGTAGCCCATTACGCGGGTGTAAACGACGCATTTCGTGCGTTTTGCTTCAAGCGAAGCTAAGATTTCTTTGTCGCTCATTTGTCACTCCTTGATAATTGATGTCAAATAGTATAGCACTTTATAGATAACTGCCGTCTTAAATTTTACGTGATTTTTTGTTTTTCAGCCGTTGTTAAAAGTATGGTAATATCTGCGTTACGATTAAATTTAAAACAAAGGAAAAACATGACAAAAGTCAAATTTCACGGCGCAGACGTCGCGCTAAAAGGCGAAGAGGTATTCGTGGGCTCATATGCGCCAGAAGTCGCGCTCGTAGGGCAGGATCTAGGCGAGTTTAAGGTAGGCGGCAACAACGGCATCGAGATACTAGTTGCCGTTCCGTCGCTAGATACGGGCGTTTGCGCGACGGAAACGCGTAAATTTAACGAAAAAATGGCAGCCAAAGAGGCGGTCAAACTAAGCGTGATCTCGATGGATCTGCCGTTTGCGATGGGGAGATTTTGCTCTACGGAGGGCATCAAAAATCTAAAAGTCGGTAGCGACTTTAGAGCTAAAGAATTCGGCGAAAAATACGGCGTAATCATCGGCGAAGGGCCGCTTGCGGGGCTTTTAACTAGAGCTATTTTTGTTATCAAAGACGGCGTCATCATCCACAAACAAATCGTCCCAGAGATCACGGACGAGCCGAACTACGACGCGGTATTTGACGCGATAAAATCAAGCGGAGGCTGCGGCTGCGGGTGCATGTAAGATGATCTAAATTTATATTAAGGTTCAATTATATATTAAGTTTATAATCTAATATTATTTGAACCTTAGATGTTTTACTGCTTGTGTTTCTTATACAAAGATTTTACTTTCTCATTTGTTAGGTTTTTATTTCTTAGGTACTCTAAGCATTGAATACTATAATATTTGTTTCCTTTCTTTGTTTCCATAAAACCATTCTTCTTGTCTAGATTGAATTCAAGAACCAAGGGTCTCATATAAATTGGAGCAAATTCTAAATCTAACTCTTGAAATAACTCTTTCGCCGTATAATAATCGTCTTCCAAATTTATCTTTGGGCATATTAGTTCTCCATTTTGAATTTCTCCAATTAGTTTTAATGTAGGAGCTCCATCTTTTTCAACAAATTTTCCTTCTTCAACAAACTTGATATTTTTTAATAACTCTTTATCTAGAACTATACTTCTATCACCATCCAGGACAATTTCCCCTCTAATTAAATCAAGCATTTTTACATTCCTGGGACCTATGGTTGCAATTTTCTCTATATGCTCCATCCATTTTTGTCTTTCACTTTTAATATTATCATCAAGTATTGTTTTTAAGTCCGGATATTTTATTCTTTCGCTTCTTCCGCTATATCTATAAAAGATATCACCCTCAATAATTATAGGTTTATTCTCTTTTTTACCATCAGTTTTTGTACAGATTACAGGTTTATCCTTGCTTTCACTTACTTCAAAAATACCAAATTTTTTATCGTTGCATGAAAAACTATTAATTTCATATTCGATTTCTGGAGAAAAGTGACTATTAAGAACTTCACTAATATCTTTATTGTCAATATTGTCAAAATTATCATTTGTCATACCATTAGCTTTTCTTGGGTTGTCACTAATTCCAAATACTATATAGCCACCTTTTTTATTAGCAAAAGCAGCCATTGTTTTTGAATACATTATTAAATCGCCTCTATTATAGTTAGCCTTAAATTCTAATTTAGTATTTTCCCTATGCTTTAACTTTTCATTCTCATCAACTTCAATAATTTTTTTAAAGTCTTCTTCTATCATCATAAGTCCTTGCCAATGATAAATTTATATAAATTTTACTGACACCCCTCGCACTCGATCGAGCGATCGGCTACGTTGTTTAGTTTTTCGCTATCAGGGCTTTCGGAGCGCAGATAGTAGGTCGATTTTAGTCCCAGCTCCCACGCGAGCGTGTAAATTTCGCTCAGATATCCGCCGCTAGCTTTGTCTAGGCTCATGAAAATATTTAGGCTCTGTCCCTGGTCGATCCACTTTTGGCGGATGGCGCCGGCACGCACGAGCACGCGCTGATCTAGCTCATAAGCAGGCGTGTAGAACTGCCACGTCTCAGGGCTGAGATTCGGCACGACGTTTGGTATCATGCCGCTTAGGTTGTGCTCGAACCACTTGCGCTTATACACGGGCTCGATCGTCTGCGTGGTGCCCACGAGTATGCTGATGCTCGACGTCGGCGCGATCGCCATCAGATAGCCGTTTCGCATACCGTCTTTTTTGACCTTTTCGCGCAGTTTGCTCCAGTCGCAGGCGTTCTCGTCAAATAGCCCGCCTCTGTCGTTTAGAAGCGCTTTGGCGTTTGCGTTTGCCGTGTCAATAGGCATCACTCCCCTGCTCCACTTTGAGCCTTCAAAAAGCGGATACACGCCCTTTTCTACCGCCAAATTTGAGCTGGCGTAGATGGCGTTAAAGCTAATATTTTCCATCACGCTATCGATGAGCGCTAGATGCTCGTAGCTGCCCCATTTTACGCCGCGTTCGGCTAGCATCTGCGCCTCGCCCATGACGCCAAGGCCGATCGAGCGGGATGCTAGGTTGGTGTGTTTGACCTTTTTGTGCGGGTAGAAATTTAGATCGATGACGTTATCTAGCATGCGTACGGCGATCGGCACGACGCGCTCGATGTCCTCTTTTTTGTTGATTTTGCTTAAATTTATGCTTGCGAGGTTGCATACGGCGGTTTTGCCCTCGACGCTTTCTTTTTCGACGATGAAAATTTGCTCGCCGCCGATGCTATCTAGCGCGCTTAGCTTTTTGGCCTTTTTTGTTATGCCGCTATCGACTGTGACGTCTTCTTCTTCGTCAAATAGCCGCTCGGAGCCGCCCTCAAACGTGATCTTGATCTTATAATAGTTTGGTTGCGTATTTTGGAAAATTTCGGTGCATAAATTTGAGCTCCTGATGATGCCGTCGTGGTCGTTCGGGTTGGCTTTGTTTGCGTTATCTTTAAAGCACAAAAACGGCATGCCCGATTCAAAATAGCTAGTTAAAATTTTCTTCCACAGCTCCTTTGCCATGACGACATTTTTTTGGATCTTTTCGTCGTTTTCGTATGCTAGGTAGCGTGCCTCGAACTCATCGCCGTATAGATCGCACAGATCGGCGACCTCTGCCGGGTCAAATAGGCTCCAGCGTGCGTTTTCTTTGACGCGTTTCATGAAAAGGTCGTTTATCCAAAGCGCAGGGAACAGTTCGTGCGCTCTGCGGCGCTCTTCACCCGAGTTTTTGCGCAGATCCAGGAAATCGCTCACGTCCATGTGCCACGGCTCGACGTAGACGGCTATCGCGCCCTTTCTCGTGCCTAGCTGATCGACGGCGACGGCGATGTCGTTCGTGACTTTTAGAAATGGAATTATACCGCCGGCTGCGTTTTTATGTCCGTCTATGCTGCCTCCCATAGCGCGCACCTTACACCAGTCCCAGCCGATGCCGCCGCCAAATTTGCTAAGTAGCGCCATCTCTTTGTAGCTATCAAAAATCCCCTCGATATTATCGGGCGTACTTCCCACGTAGCAGCTGCTTAGCTGATGGCGCGTCGTGCGGGCGTTTGAGAGCGTCGGAGTGGCGAGCATGACTTCAAATTTGGATATAAGGTCGTAAAATTTCTTCGCCCAGCCTTGGCAGTCTAGTTCGTTTTGCGCGAGGAACATCGCGATCGCCATAAACATCTGCTGCGGTAGCTCGATCGGCGCGCCGCTACGGTCTTTAATGAGGTAGCGGTCGTATAGCGTCTTGATGCCTAGATATGCAAACTGCAAGTCGCGCTCGGGCCTGATGTAGTCGTTTAGGTCGTCCAGGTCGTATTTTTCTTTTAGTCCAGGGATGATACGGCCTGCTTTTTCGCCCTTTTGCAGATAGTCGCGTAGGTGGTTGTAGCCGCTAAAGCCCGTGACCTTGTGATAAAGGTCGTATAAAAATAGCCTCGCTGCAACAAATGTCCAGTTTGGGCGGTCGATGTCGATCTTTTCGACGGCCGTTTTGATTAGCGTTTGCTGGATCTCTTCGGTCGTTATCATATCGCGAAATTGAATTTTCGCATCCACCTCAAGTTCGCTTAGGCTCACGTTTGCTAGCCCAGCGACCGCCTCGCTCGTGTATTTTTTGATCTTGCTTACGTCAAGCTCTTCCGTGCGTCCGTTTCGTTTTAGTACTTTCATTAAATTTCGTCCTGCTTTCCAAAAACTCTTTTAAATATCCCGTCCACGTGCCTGGCGTAATACGCATAATCAAAGCACTCTTTGATCTCGGCCTCGCCCAGGCTCGCGCGTAGCTCCTCGTCGGCGAGCAAATTTTGCAAAAATAGGCTCTCGCCGTTTTCGTTTATCGCTTTTTTGCCCTCTTGTAGATCCGCCCAGACCTTCATTGCGTTGCGCTGTACGATCTTGTACGCGTCCTCGCGAGAGATCCCGCGCTGCGGAAGCTGTAAAAGCACGCGCTGAGAAAAGACGAGCCCGCCGGTCAAATTTAGATTTTTCATCATATTTTCCGGATAAACTACCAAATTTGCGATCAAATTCGTAATGCGCGCGAGCATGAAATCGGCCGTGATGAAGGCGTCGGGCAGGATAAATCGCTCGACCGAGCTGTGGCTGATATCGCGTTCGTGCCAGAGCGCAACGTTTTCGAGCGCAGGCGTCACGTATGAGCGCAGCATCCTGCAAAGGCCGGTGATGTTTTCGCTAAGCACGGGATTGCGCTTGTGCGGCATCGCGCTGGAGCCCTTTTGACCGGGGCTGAAGTACTCCTCGGCTTCGTAAACTTCCGTCCTTTGGAAGTGGCGCACGGCGACGGCGATCTTCTCGCAGGTGGCGGCTAGGACGGCGATCGCGCTGATGACGTGGGCGTAGCGGTCGCGCTGGATGACCTGATTTGACGCTGGAGCCGGTTTTAGACCAAGCTCGGCGCAGGTTAGCTCCTCAAACTCGAGCGGTGCGTGAGCGAAATTTCCCATCGCTCCGCTTAGTTTGCCGTAGGCGGCGACCTCTTTGGCGTCTTGTAGCAGCTTTAGCGCGCGCGCGACCTCGTCGTACCAGACCGCAAGCACGAGCCCGAAGGTGATCGGCTCGCCGTGGATGCCGTGGCTGCGGCCGACCATCATCGTATTTTTGTGCTCCTGCGCTCTGGTTTTGATCGCGCTCATGAGGCCCTTTACGTCCTCGATAATGAGCTCCATGCTGCTTTTGATCTGAAGCGCGACGGCGGTATCGATGCAATCTGAGCTAGTCATGCCGTAGTGCACGAAGCGGCTCTCATCGCCCAGACTCTCGCTCACGCTCGTTAGAAATGCGATCACGTCGTGCTTGGTCGTCTTTTCGATCTCGTCGATGCGCGCTACGTCAAATTTTGCGTTTTTGCAAATTTTCTCGCAGTCCTCGTTACTAATAAAACCTAGCTTATTCCATGCCTTGACCGCGGCCTTTTCGACCTCCAGCCACGCACCGTATTTTGCCTGCATATTCCACTTCTGCGCCATCTGCTCGCGCGAATATCTCTCTACCATCTTTAGCCTTTTTTATGCGAATTTTTGTATAATTTTTTAAGGAAAGATTATATAAAAACTGGGCTGAAATTGCGGTTAGTATCCGCTAAATTTGCCCTTAAATTTTAGATTTAAAGAGTAAAGATTGCCATACATACATAAATTTATCGCGCATGCCGAAGGGCAAAAAGCGTATGAAATTTTGCTGCAAAACGGCTATAAAATGCGTGAAGCTCAGCGCCTAATCGACAAAGGCCGACTCATCTGCGACGGCACGGTCGTCAGCGAGAAAAATGCCTTGCTAAGCGGCAAAATTTGCCTGATAGAGTATAAAACGAATCCGCGCGGGCTAAAGCCGATTTTTGAGTGCGAGAAATTTGCGGTTTTTGATAAACCTAGCGGCGTGCTCAGTCACCCAAACGGCAGACACTGCGAGTACTCTTTAAATGATGAAATTTGGTCACTCTACGGCCGAGAGGCCTCAGTCGCGCACCGTCTAGACTGTGAAACTAGCGGACTCATCGTCGTAGGCAAAGACAAAAATGCGGTCGTAAATTTAAAAAAACTTTTTGAAAACAGGCAGGTTTATAAAAGCTACGTAGCACTCGCGCACGGAAAAATAAGCGAAAATTTGCGCATCGAAGCAAATATGGATCTAGTAAACGACTATGACGATGTGAAAATGCGAATGCGAATTTGCGAGGACGGCAAAAGCGCTGTGACGGAGATTTCGCCGATAGAGTATTTTGCCGACATCGATACGACGCTGGTGCGAGCCGTACCTCTCACGGGCAGACAACATCAAATTCGTTTGCATTTGTTCCACGTGGAACATAAGATTTTGGGTGAACCGCTCTATGGCCTCTCGCGACCGCAAATCGAGAAAATTTTAGATAAAGAGATGAGCGAAAGCGAGCGAATTTTGATAACCGGCGCGCCGAGGTTACTGCTGCATGCGGATGAAATTAGTTTTAAATTTGACGGCATAGAATACAAAATAAAATCCAAATTTGATGCGCAAGAAGAATTTTATAAACTCGTAAAGCACGGATAGATTTTGAGCCGATTTGTCAGACTGCTTTTTATTTTCCGTTTGCTAGTTTTATAAAATCTTGCGACATAAAAACGGTAAATTTTAGATATGCAACATCCGCCAGTGATAGCGTCAAGTACGAAACGATGCCGCAAATTTTAGCTGCGATTAGGCACGACGTACACGCATAAAAAGCTCAAGAGATAAACTAACGTAAATTTAGTTAGTAAATTTAACCCTGTTAGTTAAATTTAGACAGCTGGAAACGGGTTTTAGTAACGGCCGGTTGGATTAAGCGGAAATTTATGGGGGGGGGTAGAATTATACAAAATTTTATTTGAGGAGTATTTTCTATGAGTTTTATTAAAAAAACTTTCGGCGGACTTAGTGCGTCTTATTACCTGCGGCAGCTATTTTTCGGGGCTATCTTTACGGCATTGTTTATAGCGCTTATGTATAACGGGGGCGATAAGCGAATTTTTAGCTATATTATCTTTATCGCAAACACCTTTTTGTATCCATATTCTCGCTTTGTTTACGAGAGCGTCGCGGATTTTGTATTTGGAGATAACGTATTTTTCGTAAATGCGCTATTTTTACTTGCAACAAAATTTATAACCATGCTGCTTTGTTATAGTTTTGCTTTTATTATCGCGCCGCTGGGGCTTTTGTATCTATACTTTTATCATACGAAAAATAAAACCTTTGACGAGTAAAAATCAATTTGCGCGTGGCGGCCGGGCAAATTTATAGCCAAAGGCTAAAAGCCGAATGTCGTCTCGCCGCTACCGATTTTTACGACTTTGCCGCTTTGCGTCATCACGCCTAGGCCGTGCTCCATATCCCACGAGCAACTAAACTCAAAGCCTATTTTCACGGTTTTGCCGCTAAGTAAAATATAGATATTTTGTAGCTCCAAAAGCCTACCAAGCTCGTGAGGCGCGCAGATATTTGGTATAAAATCACTCTTTGTCTCGCTCGGATAGTCGTAAATTTCTTGCCATTTTGAATAATTTTTGAAAATCTCGGTTAGAATTTCGTTTAAAATTTCCTCCTGATTTTGCCTTAAAAAATCAACTGCATTTGAGTGTGTGCGGCTTGGTTCGTACACCTCGTCGCCTTTTTTGTTTAGAAACGTGCAATAAAATTTTGCCTCTTGCTCTAAAATTTTACCGAAATGTTCGAGCTCTATCTCAAAGCCAAAATCGTCAAATTCATCTTCACCATACTCTTCTTCTATAAATTCAGGCAAAATTTCGGGATTTGCAAGATAATCTTTAAAAAATTTAGCTATGCGTTCGTCTCCGGCAAAGACATAGTCCCTGTCCTCGTCGTAGCTTTTGTGTAGATATTTTAGCGCCGATACTTTTTGACCGCAGGCTAGACAGCGCTCGCCTCTATAATAGTCCTTCACGTAGGACGGTCTATCTTTTGCCTTACCGCACTTATACATCTCATCGATCCAGCGCAGGACGTTGGTGCAATCTTTCAGCTCCTCGTATTCGTTTATCATGCGGTGCGCGTAGATGTATGCGTTGTAGATTTTGTACTTTTCCTCGTCTGCTTCCACCCATTTTGTTTCTATGAAATCCACGATTTGCGCTTTTGTTATCTTTGATTTTTTAAGTAGCGATTTGCTTAAAAATACGTCAATTTCGTCCATTATTTTTTGTGCGTTCATTGTTACTCCGTTATAAATTTCCTGCTGATTTGCCTTACGATCTGAAAATAATCGCCGAATTTTTTCTCGATTTTTTTAAAATTTTTTATCTTATACATATCCTTTTTATCGCGATGACAGAGCATCAGATAGGTCGTAAAGTGTAAAATATCTAAAATTTCGGCCCTTAAATTTTTGTCTTCTATCTCGGTTTGCCGGCAGATTTTTAGGATTTTCTTAAAAACTTTCTTATCGAAATAGCAAAAATCATAGAGCAAAACGAAAAACGAGTCGTCGTTATTTCTGTCTGTCTGCTCTCTTAAGAATGCTATATCATCGGTTTCGTTCGTCATAAAAAGCCGTCTTTATGATTAGACCGAGCCCCGCAAAAACCACAACGCAGACGAAAACTATCTGGGATATATCAAGTAGCGTCATTTTACCGTCTTGGCTATCATTTTGCCGCTCGTTTGGTTGTCGCGCTCTTTTAGCTGACCGCACGCTGCGCTGATGTCAAGACCCTTACTTTGTCTGATAGTGCAGGTCACGCCGTGATCGCGTAAGTACGTCTGAAATGCCTCCATATCGGCCGTATTTGGGCGTCCGTATTCGCTGCCTTCGTGCGGATTAAAGTAGATCAAATTTACCTTTGCTTTGATGCCGTGCAGCAGCGAAACGAGCTTTTTGGCGTCTTTTATACCGTCATTCATGTCTTTTATGACGAGGTACTCAAACATCACTCGCTTACGCATATCGATCGGAAAGCCCCTTACCGCCTCCATAATGGACTCAATTTTGTAGGCGTTATTTATCGGCATCAGTTTGCTGCGGAGCTCGTTAGTAACGGCGTGCAAGGATATCGCTAACAGTACGCCCAGATCCATCTCTCCGAGCTTTTTTATCTGGCTACCTAACCCGCTCGTGCTAACGGTCTGGCGGCGCGGAGCGATGGCTAACCCGTCGTTTTCCTTTAAAATTTTTATGGCTTTACTAACGTTTTCTAGGTTATCTAGCGGCTCGCCCATGCCCATATATACGACGTTTACGCGGCGTTCGTAAGGGATTTTATTTTCTCTTTTTATCCACAAAATTTGCCCTACGATTTCGCCCGGTGTTAGGTTTCTCGTTAGTCCGCTCTTACCCGTTAGACAAAACGAGCAGCCCATGCGGCAGCCAACCTGCGAACTAACGCAGATCGTATAACGAGCGTGACGCGCTATCTCGCCGTTTTCGTTGCTGATTTCCTCTTTCATCGGCAGCAGTACGCTTTCTATCCGTAGCCCGTCTTTGAGCTCAAAAAGATATTTGATCGAGCCGTCGCTGCTCTGCTCAAATTTGACGCATTTTAGCGGATCAAGGTAAAACTCCTGCACCAAATTTGCGCGCAGATCTTTTGGCAAATTTAGCATCTCGTCAAAACTCGTTGCGTTTTTCTTATATAGCCACTCGAAAATTTGCTTTGCGCGAAACGGCGGCGAGAGCTGTTCTTTTAGCTCGTCTAATGTAAAATCAAGCAAATTTTTCAAATGATTTCCTTTTGTTTTAGGTAGTTTTCGAGCTCTTTTTTGGCTTGCTCGTGGTTTTTTATAAAATCGACATGTGCGTTTTTATCGCAAAAATTCGTTGCTACAAATATGCCGTAAGCGGGAATTTGAAATTTTTGCACGACTTTAAGAACGGCAAAAAATTCCATATTTTCTAAAAAATATCCGCGATCGAAAAGCTTATAAGCCAAATTTTGGTCGGTCGTGATGAAATTTGATGAATTAACCTTGCATGTTCCACGTGGAACAACAGAAGCAATTTCACCTTCTATCGGCGAATAGCTCTTGTTTTCTAGGCTTGAAATTTCGATATTTGCCGCGGCTGAGCTTTCGTAAATTTCAAAAACTTCGCCGTCTTTGTAAAGTCCTGCCGAGCCTACGAAAATTATTTCGCTCGGTAGTGCGTTTAGAATTTTATCCGGATTTTGGGAAGCTTTTACACTTTGCAAAATAGGCGAATCAATCAAATTTAGCCTCTCATCAAGCTGCCTATTAGCCGTCAAATTTTTCTCGTATCTATCGCAACTATCAACCATAGCTCGCTTTTGTAAAAGCGCCGTCAAATTTATGCCCATATCCACTAGCCCGACTCCCATCGGTAGCGCGAATGGAAATATTTCGTTTCGTCCCGCTGAAATAATCACGCCCTGCTCTCTTGCGCGCTAAATTTGAACACAAATTTCATAGCCTAACCTCGATGCCGTTTTGTCTGAGGTATGTTTTAAGCGCCATAATCTCGATCTCTCTAAAGTGAAAAATCGACGCCGCTAAACATGCGTCCGCGCCCGCTAAAAATGCGTCCTTAAAGTGCTCCATTTTGCCCGCGCCGCCGCTTGCGATGACGGGGATGTCAAGCTCGCTAAAAATGCGCGTCAAATTTAACTCAAAGCCGTTTTTAACGCCGTCGCAGTCCATCGATGTGAGTAAAATTTCGCCTGCACCGCGCTCCTGCACCTCTTTTGCCCAAGCAAACGCGTCCCTGCCGGTATCTAGCCTGCCGCCGTTTATAAAAACGCTATAGCCCTCGCCCGTTCTCTTTGCATCGATCGCAACCACGACGCATTGCGAGCCGAATTTATTCGCCGCTTCGTCTATCAAATTCGGATTTTTGATCGCGGCCGAGTTAAGGCTAATCTTGTCGCAACCGACATTTAACAGGCGCGAGATATCGTCAATCGTGCGTATGCCGCCGCCCACGGTTAGCGGGATAAAAAGCTCGCGCGCGACTCGCTCTACGACGTCCACGATCGTATCGCGCTCAAGGTGCGACGCCGTGATGTCGAGGAAGCACAACTCATCCGCGCCCTCCTCGTTGTAGCGTTTGGCTATCTCGACCGGATCGCCCGCATCCACGAGACCTACGAAATTTACGCCTTTTACAACTCGTCCGTCTTTGACGTCCAGGCATGGGATTATGCGTTTTGCAAAATGATTCATCGCTCTTCTTTAGCTAAAATTTGGCTTTATTTTAGCTAAATTTGACTTATCTAATCATTACATAAGATATTTTTGGGTAAAATCGGCGAAAATTTAAGGTAAATTTACGCCGATGCCGCAAACATCGGTGTGCTTTAGGTGGGTGAGTGACCGCCGTTAGAGGACGATAACTGCTCCGCTTCTTTTAAGTCGCGGCTTTTCAAGAAATCGTCCGTGCGGGAACGAATGAGCGAAGCTTATCGCAAAGCGATGCGAGCGATGGGTTTGTTTGCAGCAGTGGCTTCGCTACTCTGCGGAGTTAAAATGGAAAATATTAAAGCAAAAAAATGCTTCGGGCAAAATTTTTTACACGACGAAGCGACGCTAAATAAAATCATCCAAGCGATTCCCAAAGATACGCAAAATATCGTTGAAATTGGGCCTGGCTTAGGTGATTTGACATTTAGAATTTTGCGGATTTGCGGCGTAACTAGCTACGAAATAGATACCGAGCTTTTTGCGCTGCTGCAGAAAAAATTCGCAAACGAAATTCAAAACGGACGATTGAAACTTTTTTGCAAAGACGCGCTAGATCAATGGAGCGAAGACGGCCTAAGCGAGGAGCCGTATTTTTTAGCGGCAAACCTGCCCTACTACGTCGCTACGAAGATGATCTTAAATGCGATCGAAGACGAAAAATGTCGCGGCCTGATCGTGATGATACAAAAGGAAGTCGCGCTCAAATTTAGCGTAAAAAGCGGCGATAGAGATTTTAGCTCTTTGGCGATTTTAGCCTCGCTTCAAGGCGGCTGCGAGCTACTTTTTGACGTGGATGCGAGCTGCTTTAACCCGCCGCCGAAGGTGACTTCTTCGGTTATAAAACTGCAAAAAAGTAAAAATTTAATAGGCAAAACCGGTGTATTTGAGAGTAAATTTGAATACGAAAAATTTAAAACTTACCTCAAAATCGCCTTTAGCGCGCCTAGAAAAACGCTAATGAAAAATTTGAGTTCAAGCTATAAAAAGTCTGAAGTCGAGCGAATTTTCAGTCTGCTAAATTTGAGCGCAAATATCCGTCCGCACGAGCTAAATGTCGATCTTTATCTAGAAGTATTTAAAAATTTAAAGGAAGATAATGAACGACAAGAACGAAGAAAAAGCGGTGGCCTCTCAGGGCAAGAGCAATAAAAAGCGTAGATTTCGCTCGAGAAATAAAAATAAACAAGAAAATTTAGATCAAAACGCGCAAAACGGCGAACAAAAAGCCAGTCAAAGCGTGATAGATAATTTCTTTTTAGAGCCTTTTGACGGCAGCGAACAGCACTCCCAAAACGGCGAGCAAACTAACGCTAACAAACAAAACGGCAAGAAAAATCGCAGCAAAAATAACAAACAAAACTCCCAAAACGGCGCGCAAGGCGAAAATAAAAACACTAACAAGCAAGCCGCTAACGCCGAAAATCAAACAGCAGAAGCTAAGCCTAAAAAACAGAGAAAGCCGAAGAAAAATTTACCCGCCAAACTAAACGGAAACGAGCAGTGGCAGCAAGATATAGCTAGCGCGATGGAGGCGAACAAAGCAGTCCACGAACTACGCCTTGAGCCGATGAAATACCTAAACTCGACCGATCACAGGATCCGCGTCACGCCTCTTGGCGGACTGGGCGAGATCGGCGGAAATATGACGATATTTGAGACCGATACGAGCGCGATCATCGTGGATATCGGTATGAGCTTTCCTAGCGAAAGTATGCACGGCGTGGATATCCTTATCCCCGACTTTGACTACGTTCGCAAGATAAAAGACAAGATAAAAGGCGTCGTCATCACGCACGCACACGAGGATCACATCGGCGCGGTGCCCTACTTTTATAAAGAGTTTAAATTTCCGATTTATGCCACGCCGTTACCGCTTGGTATGATAAATAACAAATTTGAAGAGCACGGGCTAAAGCAGGAGCGTTCGCTTTTCCGTTCGGTTGAAAAGCGCAAGCCGTATCTGATAGGGGACTTTGAGGTCGAGTGGATACACATCACCCACTCTATCATCGACGCTAGCGCACTTGCCATCACGACAAAGGCAGGCACCATCATCCACACGGGCGACTTTAAGATCGACCATACGCCGATTGACGGCTACCCAACAGATCTTGGCAGACTCGCATACTACGGCGAACGCGGCGTGCTGTGCCTGATGAGCGATAGTACGAACAGCTACCGCGAGGGCTTTACTAAAAGCGAAAGCAGCGTGGGCAAGACCTTTGATGCGATTTTCTCAAAAGCCAAAGGCCGCGTGATAATGAGCACGTTTAGCTCCAACATCCACCGCGTCTATCAGGCGATCGATTGGGGACTAAAATACAACCGCAAGGTCTGCGTCATCGGTCGCAGCATGGAGCGCAACCTCTACACGGCGATGGAGCTTGGCTATATCAAGCTTGATAAGAAAATTTTCATTGATGCTAACGAAGTCGGCAAATTTAAAGATAACGAAGTGCTGATAGTTACCACCGGCTCTCAGGGCGAGACGATGAGCGCGCTATACCGAATGGCTACCGACGAGCACAAATATATAAAGATAAAGCCGACCGATCAGATCATCATCAGCTCAAAGGCGATCCCTGGCAACGAAAGCAGCGTCTCTACGGTGCTAAATTTCCTCATCAAATCAGGCGCTAGCGTCGCGTATCAGGATTTTAGTGAGATACACGTTAGCGGTCACGCGGCGCAAGAGGAACAAAAGCTGATGCTACGCCTAATAAAGCCTAAATTTTTCCTCCCGGTCCACGGCGAGTACAACCACATCGCAAAGCATAAAGAAACAGCCGTAGCATGTGGCGTGGACGAGCGAAACATCTACCTGATGAGTGATGGCGATCAGATAGAAATTTGCCAAAAATACATGAAGCGCGCCAAGACTGTAAAAACGGGCAAGGTATTTATCGATAACCAAATCAACAAGCAAATTTCAGACGACGTCGTGATCGATAGGCAAAATTTGGCTGAAGCGGGCGTCGTGATGATCATCGCGCAAATTTCCCGCCACGGCGCTAAGCTCATAAACAAACCTCGCGTTATCAGTTACGGACTCGTGGGCGATAAGCAGGACGGCGAGTTTAGAAAAGAGATGGAGGGCGTGCTGGAACAGTATCTAAGCAACGTCAAAGAGGAGCTTTTAAAAGACGGCAGGATACTCGAGGGGCAGGTGCGCCAGGTCATCCGTAAGCATATCTTTAGAAAAGTCAAAAAATACCCGACCATCGTGCCGATCATATACCTGATGTAAGGGTGAAAAATGAGCGATACAATCAAAATAGCCGCTAACGTGCTAAAGATGGAGGCTAACGAGCTAACGAGAAATGCCGAGATTTTAGACGGCGAATTTGAAAAAGCGGTTGAGGTTTTATACAAAACCAAAGGCAAAGTCGTAGTCACGGGCGTGGGCAAGAGCGGACATGTCGGCGCCAAGATCGCCGCGACGCTTGCTAGCACGGGCACGCCTAGCTTTTTTATGCATCCGACCGAGGCGATGCACGGCGATCTGGGTATGATCGGCAAGGACGATACGCTACTAGCTATCAGCTTTAGCGGCGAGAGCGAGGAGCTAACCAAAATCTTGCCTCACGTACAGCGTTTCGGCGTACCGATAGTTGCGATGGCTAGGGATAAATTTAGCACGCTGGGCAAATTTAGTGACGCATTCGTGAAACTTGACGTTAGCAAGGAGGCCTGCCCGCTGGACGCCGCACCGACTAGCTCGACTACGCTAACGTTAGCCTTAGGCGATGCGTTAGCCGTTTGTCTGATGGAAAAGCGCGGATTTAAAAAAGAGGATTTTGCAAATTTTCATCCAGGCGGAAGTCTCGGTAAGAGGCTATTTTTAAAGGTAAAAGACGTGATGAGAAGCAAAAATTTACCGATAGTACGCTGGAATGCTAGCCTAAAACAGGCGATCGATACTATGACGCACGGCAAACTCGGCACCGTTCTCATCGTGGATAAAGACGGCATTTTGGATGCGATCTTAAGCGACGGAGATCTTAGGCGGGCGCTGATGAGAGAGGACTTTGATCTAAACGATGCCGCGATCAAATACGCGACGCTAAAGCCAAAAGAGCTAAACGATAAAGAGATGTTAGCGATCGATGCGTTAGTGCTTATCGAGCGGTACAAGATCCAACTCCTAGCCGTCGTAGAAAATGGCGTGCCCGTGGGCGTTCTGCACATCCACGACCTTGCAAATTTGGGACTATAAAATGCAAAAAAATAGACTAAATAAATTTATATCGCATAACACGAGTTATTCGCGCAGAGAGGCCGACGAGCTCATAAAGCAGGGCAAAGTTAGCGTAAACGGTCGCGTCGTTAGCGAGCTAGCTACTAGCGTTAGCGATGAGGACAAAGTAAAGATAAACGGCCGCATAGTGAGGCTAAAAAAAGAATTTACCGTAATCGTTTATCACAAACAAAAAGGCGAGCTGGTTAGTAAAAAAGACGACCGCGGACGCAAAACGATCTATGATAGTTTAGATCGACAGTTTGCTAAATTTGTTAGTATCGGGCGACTTGACTACGCTAGCGAGGGGCTACTTTTACTAACAGACGCTCCGGCGATCGCGACTGCGCTTATGAACAGCGACGTAGAGCGCGAATACTATCTAAAGGTAAAAGGCGAGATAACACCTGAGGTTATAACGGCGATGAACGATGGTTTTTTCGCTGCGGACGCTACTAAAGGCGCGCATGCTAAAACCGCGATAAAATCGATGGAATTTAAGCCGTTTTTGGATTATAAAATTTTCGGCTCCAGCGGCGGCTTTACAAAGTTAAAAGTCGTGATAAACGAGGGGCAAAACCGTGAGCTACGCCGCTTTTTCGGCTATTTTGACCTTGAGGTAATGGATCTAAAACGCGTTAGTTTTGGTCGCGTGGATCTTGGCATGCTAAAGCCCGGTAAATGGCGATACTTTGAAAGCGGCGAATACGAAGCGCTGAGGGATTTTTTGAAGGTTAATAACGTTAGATACTAAATGGTGGAGTTAAGCGGGATCGAACCGCCGACCTCTTGAATGCCATTCAAGCGCTCTCCCAGCTGAGCTATAACCCCAATCATTGAAAGGATTTTGGAATTATATCATTTTTATCTTACGAAATTTTGAAATTTAACGAAATAAAATAAAATTTTAAGCAAAAATCAGCTAAAATCACATTTTTCAAAAACGCGGGAATAGCTCAGTGGTAGAGCACAACCTTGCCAAGGTTGGGGTCGCGAG
>CAURKB010000031.1:0-17885 GCA_963525315.1 uncultured Campylobacter sp.
TAGCTAAATTTAAAGGCATTAAGAAAGAGAATTTCTTGCTTCATCTTAAAGAGTGTGAATTTAGATATAATACTAAAACTACACAGGAAAACTTATATCATAAACTATTGAAATTGATAAGAGAAAATCCGCTTAAGTTTAATTGAGCTAAACCTAAATAAAGAGGATTGCGCCGTCTTTAACGTAACTATAGCCAACGATAAAATGTTAAACGCATATTTAGGCTCGCTGTGGTCACTTTCCCTGTCTCAAATTCCCTAGAAAATCCATATCGCGCTAGCTAGAGTGCCTAAATTGCCGCGGTTATCTTCCTTGGCTCAAATTCCCTAGCCCTTTAAAGCCTTGTGTATCTAAAATTAGTTTAGAATGGCTGATGAAGTTCTATGTCTTTTTGAAATTTGCTTCCGGTAAGCCACTTGTAACTACGCTCTGTAAAATTAGTTGGCTGGTTTATCAAAGTCGCCGTATTTTAAACAACTCATAAATAGTATTGATATCTTAGGCAAAAGCAAATACAACAACGTATACCATTTTGATACGCTACGGCCTTGAAAAGCTTGACTACGGTAGAATTTAATATGTCTAAAGTACTTATTTATGCTATTCAAGCCATCTTCGCATCGTGCAGATAGTATTTATATATGTCGCGTTAAGGTAGTGCGACATATTTTGGCTTGGCGTTTTGAGTGGGTTTGTGAGCGCTTGGATTAACCAGGTTTAGAGTCAAGCGCTTACCCGTGCGTATTTTTATTAAATTTTCGTGCCAAATTTAGCTTCAAACGAAGATATTTTGAGCCATGTATTAATTTTGGTCGCATTTCATGCGAGATTTGTGTGGTGAAATTTGAAATCTACAAGGATGGATTGTGCGACCGGTGCGATATTTCGTACCGTTTTCGACTTGGTTTTAAGCACTACAATCGGCAAAAGAAAAGAGACTAATTTAAGATTTATCCAACTAGAATGGACGATAAATTTAACGTAAAATATACGCGCTTATTCAATTTTAGAGCATTTGTGCGGTTAAACAAGTCACAATATAGTAAAATCCGCCAACAGAATTAAAAATTTACGCAAAACAAGTGTAAGTCCTTGACGTAAATATTTTTAAATTTATCTTTAAATTTTGATTATCCAAGATGTGAAATCCAGCCAAATTTAAGTGCCAGCAGTAAATGTTTATAATTTTAGCGCGCAAAATTTAAATATGCGCTAAAAACTAAGGCGGCGGATTTGATAGCGATACGAACGCGGCGCGTAATTACCCACTTAAAAAACCCGCGAGTAAAAAGGAGTCAAATTTACTATAAACGCATAAAAACGGTTGCAAATTTGACGAACCGTAAAGCTTGATAGTTTAAACCGGCACAAGGTGATAAACAAAATCTAACGGTAAACAGTTAAAATACCGGCTAATCTATATTAAATCAATATTTAAGATTATATCCGAGGAAAATTTAATCAAATTTACCGCAAATGTTTGTCAATGAGACCCGTAACGATAGCGCGGATACCCGCATGCACGCTGCCTAGCTCGCGCTCTATCTTTGCGATTAGCTCGTTTTTAGCCTGCACCGCGCCCTCTACGCCAAGAAGGTTGGTAAATGAGTTTTTCGCGCCGTCGTTATGCGTCGGTTTGCCCGCCGTTTCGGCGCTTTGCGTCGCGTCGATGATGTCGTCTGCGATCTGAAACGCCAGCCCCAGATCAAGCCCGATGTCGTATATGCGAGCAGCCTCCGTCTCGTCCAGTCCCGCCACGACGCAGCCTGCTTGCAAGCTCGCCGCGATGAGGCGCGCGGTCTTATGGATGTGCAGAAATTTTAGCTCCTCAAGCCCTAGTTTTTGATTCTCGAAATAGCAATCCACCGCCTGCCCCAGCGCCATGCCGTAGATGCCTGCGTTTCGGCTTAGGATCTCGACGCACTTTATGCGCGCGTCCGCATCCAGCGGAGCCCTTGCTATTTGATAAAAGGCGTGAGTGTTTAGCGCGTCGCCAGCCAGAATCGCCGTCACTTCGTCAAATTTGACGTGCAAGCTAGGCTGTCCGCGGCGCAGATCCGAGTCGTCCATCGCGGGCAGATCGTCGTGGATGAGCGAGTAGCTGTGCATCGTCTCAAAAGCTAGCGCGATGTGAAACGCCGCCTCTTTGCGCTCGGGACGCACCGCCGCTACGACGCCTGCGACTAGCATCGCGCGAAAGTGCTTGCCGCCCGATTTTAGCGTGTATGAAAGCGCCTCGTCAAAGCACGGATGAAAGCTGGGGTTGCTTGGCAAATGTGCGCTCAAAAATGCCTTAAACTCGGCCAAAAGCGCGTCCTGATCGGCGGCGCTCGGAGCAGTTTGCCGTAAATTTGAGCCGGAGGCAAACGATGAGTTCTTGACCGCATTTAGTGAGACCAAATTTGCCAGGTTTTTCGGGCTTTGAGCCGGGTTTTCGGAGTTTATTTTAGATTTGGCCGCGTTTAAAATTTGAGGCCTATTTTGAGGCAAGCTCGCGCGCAGGCTTTGCGCTTGATTTTGATCCGTAAGCAGCGCACGCAACTCGCTTAAATTTAGCCCTTTTTCGTTAGCCGGATTAGACATTTTTTGCGGCAAATTTGGGCCTGGAGCGTCATTTGTGTAAACCAGCATTTTTTCGCCGCCAGGCGATATCTGCGCTAAATTTCGCTTTTGCTCGGCGCTAAATTTTTGAAATGTCGCCAGCTTTGCAAGCGACAAAAGAGGAGCCTGGTTTCGCGCAAGGTCTCCGCTATTTTCGCAGGCTAAATTTGAAACTTTCATTTCCGAAAAAGTTTCGCGCTCCAGATGGTTTTTGGACGATTTAAGAGCCTTGGTCTCGTTAAATTTACGCGGTAAAATCAGGCTACGTGCACTCGGTAAATTTTCGTCCGAATTTGCGCTAAAAACCCGCGCCAAACTCAAGCTTTGCGGCAAGGTTTTAAAGCGAGCGAAATTTGGTTTTAAAGCTTCATCTTCCGCGTAAATTCGCGCGTTTAATCTTTCCTTTGAGGTTTTATAATTTTGCATTTTTTCTCCGTTTTATTTTTGTTTGATAAAGGCAGATCCCAAATTGCTTTAACTGCCGAACAGATCCCTACTTGCGCTAAATTTACTTATTTTGCAAGGCTGCATAACACTCCTAAAAGCTGCGATTTTACGCCGTAAGCGAGCAGGTCGTCCGTTTCGTAGCAAGCTAAATTTAACGGGCTAATCGCCTTGCCGCTAGATTAAGCCGCGGCACAAAAAGCTTAAATTTACGCCCGAAAAAGCCGTCTTACACTTAAAGCTCGGCGGTCTTAACGCGCGAAAATTAAACGCGCCCGAAAAACAAGCTAGCTTTGACGCAAGGAGGCTTAGAGCGCCGCAAAGCCTGACGAATCTAGCGCCGAATTTTTTGCGAAACAAACAAAAGCGACTCAAAAAGCTAAATTTGCGTCCAAATCTCACGCCGCAAAACAAGCAAATCTATCGCCGCGGCCGTCCAAAAACGCCTAGAACCTACCGCGCATTGTAAAAAAAGTCAAAGCCGTCTCGCCTAAAAAGCAAACGTTGTCCTCGATTTTTAGCTATGAGCGCAAGGGCTTCTTTGCGATTTTTCACGACTTTAGCGCCTACTTGTATTAGCTTGTCACCGACTCTGAGGCCAAACCTCGCAGCATCCGACTCCCCGTCCACGCTTTTTACTCTTAATTTTTCGTCAAACGTCAGCCCGTAGAGCTTTCGCACGCTAGAGGCGTCCGTATTTGGCGCGGGCTGCGGTTTTGCGGCTACTTTTGTGATATTTTCGTCCGTTTTAGGCGCGGTTTTTTGTTCTTTTTTTACCTCGTCTGAAACCGCGACGCTAAATTTTACGACGTCTTCGCCGCGCTTTATCTCAAAATTTAGTCGCTCGCCTTTTTTGGCGAACAAAATCCTCTCGTTTAGCTCGCGTAGGCTCTGCATTTTCTCGCCGTTTACGCTTAAAATTTCATCCCCCGCCATCAGCGCCGCGCCGCGTCCGAGCGGATCGACTCCCTTTACGTAGAGTTTGCCGTCTCGCTCCTCAAATACCGCGCCCACGTCGCCGTAGTACACGTCTTTATACGCCGCAAAGTGCCTTAGATAGCGGCTCGGGACAAATTTATCCCCGCCCACCGCGATACCGCGCAGTTTGCAGCAGGGACTTAGCACGGCGCCAGTGCCGTTTACGTCAAACGTGAGCGCGTCCAGCTCGCCTAGCGCCTGCGCCTGCGCCTTTACGTGGCCGTAGACGGTCGCGTTTAGATCGTGCGTGACGCTGACCCAGTCGCTTTTTTTCGTCGCGTTATCCTCAGCCATCTTTACAGGCTCTAGTTTGGCGTCCGAGGCGACCAGATAGAGGCCCAGATACGGGTCAAATTTGACATAGTTTTTCACGGGGATTTCGCCTTTAGGCACGGCGATTAAATTGGGCGTGATCGCGATACCACCGTTACCCGCGACGTTTACCATGGCGGGCAGGTTTTTCTCAAAACAAGCGTTAAAATCATCCTGCGTCGGGCGCGGCTCAGCTTTAAGCGACGCACCAAGAGCGCAAACCATAAAAACCGCAAAAAGCGGAGAGCAAATTTTGCGAGCTAAATTCGCCGTCAAATTCGTCGCCGTTTTGGCATCTAGACCAGTTTTTTGCGAAATTTCGCGAGGATTTAAAGAAGCGTCAAATTTTACCGAGCGTGCGCACGAGTTTGAGCTCAAATTTACCGCGCTCTTTACGGCACAAGCGGCGCAAATTTGACTCGCAGACGTAGCCGAATTTAAGCCTGAGTTTACCGAGCCGTTTTGTTTATCGGCGACGCAAATTCGCCCTCCCCTCAAAGCTAAATTTGCTCGCTCGAACCCCAAAACCGCGTCCAAACGGCGTGAGAAAGCTGCGCGTTTCATTGCCCTAGTCCCATGCCGGCAAACCCGCCCAGCATCCTTGACGCGGCGTTTTTGCGGTCGTCCTCGATCATCTTTAGTACGTCGTTTACGGCACTGATGAGCAAGATCTGCAAGCTCTCCTTGTCCTCCAGCAAGCTATCGTCGATGCTGATATCGAGCACCTCGCCCTTGCCGTTTGCCCTGACGCTAATGAGCCCGCCGCCGCTTTTTACGCTAAATTCGCGCTTTTGGCTTTCCTGCTCGATTTCTTGCGCCTTTTTTTGCGCCTCCTCGAGCATCTGCCCCATTTTTGAAAAATCGATCCCCTCAAACATAAACATCCTTTCAAATTTCGCGTTATTTTAGCCAATTTAAGCTAAATTTACTTTTTTAAGCTTTGCAATGCAAGTTTCGTTCCCGCCTTTAAAACTCGCGGCGGATGCGAGCGCGGACGGGCAAATTTAAGCCCGAAAAGCCGTCAAATTTGAGGGTAAAATTTTATTTTAATAATCTGCGCGCGTTTTGATCTATTTTAGTTTAGAACATACGCGTTTGCGTGGTTTTTGGCGCTGATTTTTGCAAATTTGAGAAATTTGCACGAGCTAACAGGCGAAGTAAAGCTGAACCGAAAGAGCATTTAAGGTAGTGCTAGCTAAATTTGAAGTCTTTTAACGAGTTAAAAAGCGATAAAATAAGCCAGATCAAGACCGCCTAAACGAACGCGCGTCAGATATCTTTGAGCTCCGCCGCGACAGATTTTTCCAGATTTTTCGCCTTACCCAGGATCGTTATCGCCTTTTGCCTGCATTTGTTTACGCATCTATAGCAAATCGTGCAGCGCTCGCCGAATTTTGCTTTACCGTGCGCGATTTTTATATTTTGCATCGGGCAGGATTTCGCGCACTCGCCGCATCCGTTGCAGCGCGACGTATCGAGGCTCGGTTTGCGCTTAGCAAACGGCGTTTTGTCCCAAATTTTCATCCAGAGCCGCTGTCCCAAAAGCCCCGCGATGCGGCATAGCACGCCTAGCCCCTCTTGCGGCGGGTTGCCTGCGGCAAATGCCTGCGCGACGCGTTCTAGCTTGGCGTTTGCCTCCTTGATTACGCGCTCGTTTTTCTGCGCCGAATAGCCAAAAATCGCCACGTCGAGGATAAACGCGGGCATTTTCACGTGGGCGCCGCCCGTTATCCTCGCGCCCGCCCGCCTTAGGATCCTAGCTGCACAGCCCGCTCCGTCGCCGCTAAAAATCTCCATCGTAGCGATGATAAATACGTTTTTGTCGCGAAAATTCGCGCTGTTTTCGCAAATAAACTCGCGCACGATCTGCGGCAGGTCGCTAAAGTAAACGGGGTAGGCGAGAATAATATCATCGTGGCGCTTTAGTAGCTCGCCGCAACCCTCGTCCTCGATCGAAACCGCGGGGATACCCTTGCCCAGACGCTCTATAAATCTCTCCACGCAATGCCTCGTGTTGCCCGTGGAGCTAAAATAAATCGCTATCATTTTGCGAATCCTTTTAAATTCAGGCGCAAAATTTTGCCAGTTTTTGCCAAATTTTATCGACCGCGTAAAGTTTAACGCCAAACGGCGGAAAATTTAAATAAATTGATGTTCGGCGCATTCTCCGCTTGGCTGATTTTATCTATTTGCTAACGACTACCGCGTATCTTTGTCTAAATTTTACCGCAAATTTGACTCAGCGCCATAAAACGTAAATTTAAACCCCCGCCGCCGCAAAACGGCAAATTTGGGCGTATATTATTTTACGATCTCGTTTCGCTCGTTTACCTGCACGATTTTTGGCTCGAAATCTCTCGCTTTTTTGGCGCTAAGAAGCGCATAAGCCACGATGATGACGACGTCGCCGACGCAGACTTTGCGCGCGGCTGCGCCGTTTAGGCAAATCTCGCCCTTTTTCTCGCCGCGGATCACGTAAGTAGCGAAGCGCTCGCCGTTATTGACGTTTAGGATCTCGACTTTTTGGTACTCGCAAAGCCCCGCAGCCTCGATGAGTTCGGGATCGATCGTGACCGAGCCCACATAGTTTAGGTTGGCGTCCGTCACGCGTGCGCGGTGGATTTTGCTTGATAAAATTTCGATTTTCATCGGCAGTCCTTTGTATTTTTTGGGAAAATTATACTATAAATTTAGCCGCGAAAAGCAACTTTGTGTAGCCGCGGCGATTCGTTTTTGCTTGCTTGACGCGATAAAATTCGGAGTTAAATTTGTGATCAAATTTTGATTTTAGAGGCATTTGCGCGAGCGATAAAAACTGCGATAAATTTGACGCCGCTCGGCAATAAAATAGAAATTTAGACGCAAACAAAGGCAAATTTTACTCAAATTTACCCTTGCTTCGTCGCCGTTTTGTTCGTAAATTTAGGCGCGTCTGTCCAAAAGTTCGCGCACGACCTCTTTGTCGCTAAACGGATATTTTACGCCCTTGATCTCTTGATAAGTTTCGTCGCCCTTGCCTAAAATCACCAAAATTCCATCCTGTGCGAGGCTTTCAAGTGCGTATTTTATCGCCTCTTTGCGGTTTGCGATACATTTTACGCTCTCGTTCATCTCTAGGCCGCCGCAGATCTCGGCGATGATGCTTTCCGGATCTTCGCTGCGGGGGTTGTCGCTGGTGACGACGAGCCTGTGCGCGTATTTTTGTGCTATTGCGCCCATTTTAGGGCGTTTGGTGCGGTCTCTATCGCCTCCGGCGCCAAAAACCGCGACGATTTTGCGATGGCGAAGCGCGTTTAGCACCTTTTCGATGCCGTCCGGAGTGTGCGCGAAGTCCACGATCACGAGCGGTTCGCGGCTCACGACCTCCATGCGTCCCTCTACGCCGTCGAATTCTGCCGCGGCGCGCGCGATCTGCTCTAGCGGCCTATCCGTCAGCGTCGCGACGCAAGAGACGGCCGCGATGAGATTGTAGAGGTTAAATTCGCCGTGCAAATTTGAACTTAGCGCCATTTGCCCGCGCGGAGTCTTTAGCGTCGCGCGTATGCCGCCTTCTAGCGAATACTCGCCGGGCACAAAGTCCGCGTCCGCGTGCAGCGCATAAGTTAAGGCGTTTTCGGGGTTAAATTTGATCCCGCCGCAGTCGTCTATGTTTATAAGCTTTGGCGCGTCGTCTGCGAAAAACTCACTCTTTACGCGTGCGTACTCTTCAAACGTGCCGTGGTAGTCGAGGTGGTCTTGGGTCAAATTCGTAAAAATTTTCATCGCAAAGGATAGGCTCTCGATGCGTTTTTGCGCGATGGCGTGCGAGCTAACCTCCATCACGAAGTACTCGCAGCCACGCTCGCTAGCGGCTTTTAGGTAGCTAAGCGTGCGTAAAATTTCGCTCGTCGTTAGCGCCTTGTCGTCTATGCGTTCGCCGTTTATAAAGGCGCCGCGAGTACCGCATAGACCGCATCCGTAGCCTAAATTTAGCAGCGTGGCGTAGATCGCCGCCGCGGTCGTGGTTTTGCCGTTCGTGCCCGTGATGCCGATGATTTTGATGTTCTCGTCGATGCCTAGCAGTCGTTTGCATTCGCTCAAATTTATGATTTTTGCGCCCTTTGCCAGGGCATCGGCTTCAAATTTAGCATTTGTCGCCGTTTTAACGAAATAGCAACCCGCCTCACATTCGTTCGAGTTGTCAGTGACGAAGCCTTCTTTAACGTAAATTTTCATTCTGCGCCCTTTTGTTGATTTCGCGAGCCAGCGCGCTTAGCCGTTCGTCGCCGGCAAACATCACGGCCGCGGTTTCGATGTAGTTTAGTCCCATTTCGATGAAGTCGTTTTTGATAAGATTTTGCAAAAACTCAAGGAAATCGTCGCGGTTGTCGATCATCACGCGCGTGGAAAACATAATGTCCTCAAAGACGCTTTTAAACCCGCCGCGCCTAACCGCATCCATGAAGTCGGCGTAGCTAATGGCGTTTTGCTCCTCGTGATCCTCGTCTTCGTCGATTTTTGCCTCAAGCGCGCCCAAAATTTCGTCCAAATCCGTAGGACTCATACCTAATTTGTCTTTTAGCTTAAATATCTCAAAAAGCGTCATCGCCTCGTCGCGGCGGGTTTTAGCAAGCGAGCAAAGCGTGATGAGAAAGAGTAGTTTTTCGTCCGGCTTTTTGTCGTAGGCGAGCGAAAAATAGCTCGCGGCGGCGTCAAATTCGCCCTTGTTAAACGCTCTTAGCCCCGCTTTTTTGTAATCAGTCAAATTCAACTTCCTCGCCGATAGGGATATTTACGACGCTAAGTTCGGGGTGGATATCCGTGCGTAACTGGCGCTCGATGCCGTATTTTAGCGTAGTTGTGCTAGCTGCGCAGCCGTGGCAGTGGCCGGTGAGGCGGACGTAAATTTTGCCGTTTTTGATACCTAGCAGCTCCATGCCTCCGCCGTCGTTTTCAAGCATCGGCATAACCTTTTGCAAGCTCGCTTTTACGGGCTTTAAAAGCTCTTCGTCGGTAAATGGAATCATTTTTCGCCTTTTAAATTTTTTTGGAGTATTATAGCAGATAAAATTTTAAATGCGCTACGCCGGCTCGTTTGAAATTTAACTCGTTTTAGCGCGAGCGGCGACTAAATTTAGCCTTTTTGTCGCATCTTTGTTTTTTATGTTTAGAATTATATAATCGCTTAAATTTATTTAAGGAGAATCTATGAAAAAAACTGCCTTGTTGCTAGCCGCGCTTTGCGCGTGCACTCTAGCCAAAGACTACGAATACGCGCTTGAAAGCACCTCGCAAAAGATATACGAAGAGCCGACTCTTAGCTACGTTACGCGCCAAATTTACGACGCCAAAGCGCACAAAACGCAGGTCGTTACCGAGTCCGAGCTAAAAGACGGCGGCAAAAATAGATACAAAGAAGTAAGCTACTTCGGCAAGGACGGCGAGCTGGTTAAATTTTACGCCTATGATTATGACTTCAAGGCTGAAAAATGGCGCAAGATAAACGAATATAAAGCAAGCCTTAAAAACGGAGTATCTACGCAGGAGACGACGGGCTACGTCCGAGGCGTTAAAAACGCTAGCAAAACCGTCTCAAAACGCGCAAACGGCGTATACGAAGAGACCGGATACGAACTAAAAGCTGGCAAATGGCAAAAATCGTCTCTTGCTCGCGCTACTTATAACAGAAGCGGTCAAAACGAGCTAACCGTTTATAGCGTTTGGGACGGCGCGAAATGGCAGCCTAAAGAAAAAATGCTCTATCTCTACGACGCAAACGAGCAGCCTATAGGTTATGAAAGGTCGCTGTTTGAAAACGGCACGTGGGTACCGTCTCAAAAAGAGATCATTACAGGCGACGTTCGCGGTAAATACGAGCGCGTAAGCAGCGTCTACGTAGACGGCGTATGGCAAAACTCGCAGATGTCTAGGCACGAGGCCGCAAACGGCAAGGACGTGACGATAACTTCGGTCTGGGACAAAGAGAAAAAAGAGTGGAAAAACAGCTACAAAGACGTGATCGTAGTTAGCGGCGCAGACTTTGAGACGGCGGCGTTTTCGTGGGATAACGAGAAAAAAGAGTGGAAGCAGGAGTTTTCTAGTCGCAACGTCTACGATAAGTCTGGCGAGCGTCTGCTTACGCAGCGATACGGCGCTAAAGACGGCGACAAAAAGCTAGTCTACGGCTACGATGCGCGCGGCGATAACGTGAGCGTAGACGTCTATGAACTAGTTAGCGACGCAAACGGCAAAAGATGGGCGCAAAAAGAGCGTATCGAGGCGACTTTTGATAGCGATATACTCGCCGAGGATGTGGTATACGGCGGCTCGCTGATGTCCTTTGATATGCAAAGCAAACATGCGATGACCGCTTATAAAAGATACGTTTTTGCGGGCGGCAAGTCTAAGCTAGCCCAAGAGCGCGAATGGAGATACAAAAGGCTAAAATAAATTTAGTCGGCGTTTGGGCGTTAAATTTAGCCTTTGCTAAATTTAGGCTTTTGCCGCGCCTTGGGGCTATGATTTGCGCCCTAACGCGAAGGTATTTAAAAAACTAAAATTTAGGAAAAATATGCGAAATTTAGAGCAAATTTTAGCGTCGCTAGACGAGAGCGCGCAAAAGGTTTTGGTTTTAGGATGCGCAAAACACCCCGTTTGGGACGATGCGAACGAGGTTTTCGCGCTAGCTACGAGGCAAATTTTAGATAAAAGCCTAGGGCGGCAAGAAGGCGCGGATTACGGCGGGACGGTTAAATTTTATGGTGCCGCGCCGATTGCATTTATCGGCGTGCATACGCGCATCGTGCGAAGAAGTATAGGATTTTTACTCACGCAGCGGCATCTTTTGGTTAAATTTGACGCCTCTGCTGCAAACGCGGACGAAGTAGCCGCAGCGTTTAGGCTCGGCGAGCATTCGCCTGACGAGCTGGAAAATCTCGCGTGGCAAGAGCTAGAAAAATGCAAATTTGAAATCGAGGACGATATGAAAACAGCGATGAAAACTGCGCTAAAAGCGGTCTTGCAGGCAGTTTTTGAGGAGGGCGTTAAGGCCCAGGAGCGCACGATCGCGGATAAAATTTTGGAGCTCGGTCTTGGCGAAGCGCTAAAAACGCCGCTTGACGAGACGAAGCTGCTATCAAAATCGCTTAGCGTCTTTAAGCCCGTCTCGCCGATGCTTCACAGCCTTGATCGCTCGCTTTTTGGTAAGCCTTACGGAGTGATACTAGACGAGCGCGGACTTATTAGCCGCGAGCTGATGGAAGAGCCCGTTTTTAGCTCGTGGGACGAGATCGGGGGCGCGCAGATCGAAGTAAAAGAGGATGCCGTAATAATCGACGAAAAAGAGCATAAGATACCGTTTGAGCTAAAAGATAAAAAGGAAAATTTCGCCGAGTTTTTAAAATTTACGGCGCAAGCTAGGGCGTAAATTTAGCGCGTTTTTGATCGGATTTGCGCGTAAATTTAAGGAAAACTATGAAAAATTTGCTGCTAGGCGCAGTCGCGGTCTGGGCGTTTTGCGGTTGTGCGGGCTTGAAGCCTAGCGCGGACAAGGACGTCGCTTTGATCGACGTACCCGAGGAAAACTGGACGAGATACGAGGATACAGACGGCGCGTTAAAAGAGGTCGCGTTTTTTACGGCGTTTTTCTCCGAGCGGTTTCGCGCGTCTTTTAAAAACGGCGAAAAGATCGGCTTTGCGCTAACCAAACAAGAAGGCAAAAAGCTGCCCGTAATGCTGGGCGATATGTATAAGGCCGAGGACGGCGCGTTTACGGTAGCGGGCTTGGACGCGGGGGAGCGCGAGTGGAGCGGCGACGATAAGCTGCGAAGATTAAGGCGGATCAAAATTTACGAATTTAAAGAAGGCTCCGTTAAGGTAACGGATTATGGGGCAGAGGGCGGCGTCTGCGAGGCATTTTACGCGGGCAAAAAGATAAGCATAGCGAGCGTAGAAAGCCGCGACGGCGAGGACTCGCGTCAAATTTCTGCCTTGAGAACGCAGGGCAAAATCTCGCTTGTAGGCGTTAAAATTTTTAGCTCGCAAGAAAACTCTTCGCCGCAAAATTTGCTCGCCTCGGACGAAAAAGGCTCGCACGGCGCGCAAGCTAATGAGGCAACGCTAATCAAGCAAGCCCAAACGCTAAAAAACATCGTCTGCGCTGGCTTTGGCGGAAAATAAATTTGGGTTTTGTCGGCTAAAAACAGGAGCGTCTTTGCGTAAGCGAAGTGGTTTGCGCGTTTTGCAAGATACTCGCCGCTAAATTTCGCTTTTACTAAAAATTTATAAAAGCCTTACACTAAATTTAATGAGCCAAAATAAAATTCGGTAGCGATTTTCTAACAGAAGATCAAAAATAAAAAGCCAAATTTGAGAGGCTAAAGATGTTTAAAAAGATATTGTTTCTAGCCGTTTCTTCGTTATTTGCATTTGGTGCTCTAGCTCAAGCAGGCGAGATAAAAGCAAGCGACTCGCCCTTTGGTTACGCTAGCATTGGTGTAGAGCAAAATTTTGGCGGATACGCCAGCAAAGAGAGCAAAGAAGTCGTCGTAAAAGATAGGCAAGAGCTCGTAAAATACGCTCAAATGGGTGATTACGTCATCTATGTGGATGGCCTCATAGACCTTAGCGAAGGCAAGATCCCACAAAATGGCAATAGCGATGGGCTGGATAAATTTATAAGTGAGATTAGCGGTGGCGAGTTTAGCTCTTATGCCAAATTTATGCAGGCTTACGGCGCTTCGTGCCATGCAAATTTAGATGGTTCGCAAGATCCAAAGTTAGCAGCGCTTCGCAAAAATTTAGCCAACGAATGGAGAAAGCTCATCGTAGTGCCGGTAGCTAGCAATACCACGATAATCGGCCTAGGCGAAAACTCAGGCATAAAAGGCGGCTCGCTTTTGTTAAAAAATGTCCAAAATATCGCGATCCGCAACATGAATATCCTAGATGCTTTTGATCCATTTCCAGATATACAAAAAAATGATGGCTTTAACGCGCAATATGACGGCGTTAGTATAGAGTCAAGCAAAAACATCTGGGTAGATCACTGCCATTTTAAGGACACTGTTGAGCTTAGCCATGTGCATTTAGCAGGCGGAGAGCTTACCAAATGGCAAACTTATGACGGACTATGCGACATCAAGGGAGACAGTGCGGCTATCACGATCTCGCACAACATCTTTGAAAACCACGACAAAACGATGCTAATAGGCTCAAGAGACTCGGACGGTAGCAGCGAGACAAGGACGATAACGGTCGCTCATAACATTTTTGACAACTGCGCGCAACGCCTACCTATGGCACGCAATGCAAAGGTGCACGTCTATAACAACTTTTATGACTCAAAAGATGGCTTCTATGACCAAAAATACGCCATTGGCGTGCGCTTTGGCTCGCTAATATACGCTCAAAACAACTACTTTACAAATGGCGTCAAGATAAGCTACAAGTGTAACAAAGGCACCATTTTTGAAAGCGGCAACATAGACCTTTCAAAAAAAGGCAGCGTTTGCGAAAAGCTAACCAAGCCGCCATTTGAGCCTCCATATAAATTTGAGCTCATCGAAGCCTCAAATGTCCAAAACGAGGTAAATAAAAACGCCGGTACCGGCAAACTAGCCGTTGCTAAATAATTAAAAAGAGAAAAGGAAAATTTCGCCGAGTTTTTAAAATTTACGGCGGCGCTAAAAGCGTAAAATTTAAGCCGAATTTTCGTATAATCGCATAAAAACTAAGGAGAAAAAATGCTAAAAAAGATGGCTGATACGATAAGGTTTTTGTGCGCAGATATGGTGCAGCAGGCAAACAGCGGGCATCCTGGCGCGCCGATGGGGCTAGCGGACATCATGGTCGTGCTGGCTAAATTTCTAAATCACAATCCTAAAAATCCAAACTGGCTAAACCGCGATAGGCTCGTGTTTAGCGGCGGTCACGCAAGCTCGCTCGTGTATAGCTTTTTGCATCTTAGCGGCTATGATCTTAGTCTTGATGATCTAAAAAACTTCCGTCAGCTAGGCTCCAAAACTCCGGGTCACCCAGAGATCCACACCAAAGGCGTCGAGGTCGCGACCGGACCTCTAGGCCAAGGCGTGGCAAATGCGGTGGGCTTTGCTATGGCGGCAAAATACGCGGCCAATCTACTAAACGAACCGGAAAACGCCGTCATAGATCATAAAATTTACTGCCTTTGCGGCGACGGAGACTTGCAGGAGGGTATTAGTTACGAGGCCTGTGCGGTTGCGGGTAACCTGCGCCTAGACAACCTCGTGCTGATCTATGACTCAAACAACATCACGATCGAGGGCGACACGAGCATCGCTTGGAGCGAGGACGTGAAGGCGAGGTTCGAGGCACAGGGCTGGGACGTCGCTCGCATCGACGGCCACGACTACGATCAGATCGAGTTTGCGCTCGAGCAAGCCGCCGAGAAGGAGCGCCCGTACCTCATCATCGCAAACACCCGCATCGCAAAGGGCGCGGGAGAGCTAGAGGGCAGTCACCACAGCCACGGCGCGCCGCTTGGCGAGGAGATCATAAAGGCCGCTAAAATCGCGGCAGGCTTTGACTCAGAGCGCAAATTTGCTATCGACGAGGACGTGCTGATTCGTTTCCGCGCCGCGCTAGAAAAGGGCGACCTAGCCGAAGCTCAGTGGAATCAAAAAGTGCAAAATTTAAGCGCCGAGAGCAAAAATATGCTAAATTCGCTGCTAAATCCCGATTTTAGCAAGATAAATTTCCCCGATTTTAGCGGCAAAAAGCTAGCCACGCGCGATAGCAACGGCATCATAATGAATGAGATCGCGCGGGCACTACCGGGCTTTATCGGTGGTAGCGCGGATCTGGCGCCGTCGAATAAAACCGAGCTAAAGGGCATGGGCGACTTCCCTAACGGCCGCAATATCCACTACGGTATCCGCGAGCACGCTATGGCCGCGATCAACAACGCAATCGCTAGATACGGGCTTTTCTTGCCGTTTAGCGCGACGTTTTTTATCTTTAGCGACTATCTAAAACCGTCTGCGCGTATCGCTTCGTTGATGAGCGTTAGGCACTTTTTTATCTTTACGCACGACAGCATCGGCGTGGGTGAAGACGGCCCGACGCACCAGCCTATCGAACAGCTTAGCACGCTTCGCGCGATGCCGAACTTTTACACGTTCCGCCCGGCTGATGGCAACGAAAACGCGCTTTGCTGGAAAGCAGCGCTAAATTTACGCGCTCCAAGCGCCTTCGTGCTAAGCCGCCAAGGCCTAGCTCCGCTTGAAAAGGGCGAATTTGGCGGCGTAGAAAACGGCGCGTATCTGCTAAAACGCGCGCAAAACGCCAAAATCACGCTAATAGCTAGCGGTAGCGAAGTGGAGCTCTGCGTCAAGGCGGCGGAAATTTTAGCCGCTCGCGGTATCGGCGCAAACGTCGTCTCCGCACCGTGCTTTGACCTGCTTTGCGAGCAGCCGCGCGAATACGTAGCGCAGATCATAGATCCAGCGACCAAGGTCATCGCCGTCGAAGCCGCAAGCGCACTAGAGTGGTATAAATTTGCGGATGAAATCTACTCGATGAAGAGCTTCGGCGAGAGCGGCAAGGCGGGCGCATTGTTCGAATACTTCGGCTTTACGCCTGAAAAGATTGCGGAATTTGCACAGGAAGCGGCGAAGTAAATTTATCCTTTAGGGTGCGCGTTTTAGGGCAAAATTTAAAATTAATTTTGCCCTGATTTTAATCAAATTTAGCGTAAAAATCTCCGAATTTTGGTTTGAGCTTAAATTTGCCGAATTTAACGGCGAAAATCGCCTTGCCTGGTTAAATCCTAGCGGCGTAGATTATAAAGCTTGCTTATATAGGGAGCCAAATTCGGCGATTTGGCCGATGTTTAAATTTAATCCAAACGTCGCTTATTTAAATAAATATTAATTTTAGGAGACAAATTTGAAACCCGAAGATATCGCTTTAAATGAGCTTTGCATGTTTGAGTTTTACATACCTCAAAGCGACAAGCCGATTTTGGCGGATCTATCGCTACCGCTAGAGGAAGGCGCGCGCCCTTTGACGTAAGAGCTAAAGGTCAAAGTAGCCAGGCTCATAAACCTATCGGCAACATGGTATCCGCTCGCCGTAAAAAAGATAAAAGACGAATTTAACGGCGACGTCGATTTGCGGCTTGTCGGCCTAAATATCCTAACGGACGAAACGCAAAAAGAGTTTATCTTTGGTTTAAATTTCGACGTTTCCAAAGATGAAGAGCACGGCAGAGGACTGCAAATGTCTTTTCCGAGCTTTGAAATAATCAAACACGGCGATGCGGAAGCGTCGATGTTTTTGGATTATTAAAGAACGCCAAGCTAAGCGCGGCTTAGGTACGCTAATACTTAACGGCGAGCGACGTTAAATTTGATTAAATTTGCAGAGCAAGCCGCTACGAAAGACTAGACTGTGGACAAATCTGATTTATTAGCCGAAAAAATACTATGGCGACCTTTAATCGATTATTTACGCTACTATTTTTCTTATAAATTCGGTACCGAGCCAAACCCTAATCATCCGATCTGGTTATCGATAAAAGACAGAAAATGGATTGATTTAAATTTATTAAAAAGATCAAAAATATTTTTATCTAAAACATGGATCGGTTTAGATTTCGATAAAACCAAACCCGAAATTTGCAAGGGAGATGAGTGGATAAACGTATTGATAGATGCAAAGGACGGCAACTTGCGAGACATTTATCTGTTTGATGCTAATTTAAATATCATTGTACTAATGATCGAAGATCTGAACGGAATTCTTTTAGAAGGTAATAAATTCGGATTATTAGAGGATTGTTTAAAATCAAATACAAAAATAGAGTAAAAGTAGATTTAAAAATAAAACCTAAGGATAAAATTACGAATAAATTTGACTTATTGGCTCTATTTGAGACCGAAAACGGCGTAGTGCTTCCAGAGGCCTATAAAGAGATATTAGGCAGCTTTGAGAGCTATATTATTTACGATTACCGCGTAAATGAATTTGGAGTCCAAAAAACGAAGGATTTAAATTTTTACAGCATCTCAAGACTCTTTGAAGATATAGATAAAACGCACAAGCTGTATCAGTTCGTAGCGAGCGAAATTTCATCCTCGGTTATAGACCCTGATAAAACTTTTACCTTCGGCGGGCTTAGCGACAGGGTGGAGTTATTTTTTGATTTAAGGGATATGTCTATCTGGAGATATTATTTAGATGATAGCAGCACCGCGCAGATAGAGCCTAACTTTGAGGCGCTAATGAGCAAATCTTCTTTCGTAACGCGCGACGGCGATTTGGCTTTGTATTAAAAGCGATAAACAAAAAAGGAGAGCAATGGCGCTAAGGCAAAAATTTAATAAAATGCACGAATACGAAAGCCTGGTGCGAAATTTCGTCTGCGAATCCGAGGACTACGAGGATAGACTGATCGCGGTCGTAACGGAGGCGTTTGATTTTTCTTTGCAAAATCTTCGCGCCGTAAACGATGCGTATAAAAACTACGAGATGCATTGGTTTGAAGTTTGCAACAGCGCGCTGTGCGGGGCGCTAGGCGCGCTACTGGATAA
>CAURKB010000032.1:0-17788 GCA_963525315.1 uncultured Campylobacter sp.
AAAAATACTTGTCAAACAAAAATAGCTGAACTTTTGTTTTAAAGCTATCTTCCATCTTAGTTTTATATTTCTTTGTCATCTTTTCTCCTTCATCAAAATTTTTGTCATTATACAGCTTTTTTACGACTTTGACCGCCACGAGGCAGTATAGGCGTTTATATGCCTGTAGCTCCACTCTGCTCGAATTAAAATTTTAAAATCTTATTTCTGTCGGTCCAAAATTTAAATTACCATTTACGCTCGCCTCAAATCCTATCAACCTCCAAATTTAACCCCAGCTTAAGCATAAGCTTGTATACTTTGGCTTTAAATTTAAGGCGGCAAATGAGATCACAGAGCGAATTTTTCGGCGTTTTCATCACGCTTCTTGGCGGCGCATTATGGGGATTTAGCAGTGTTTGCGGGCAGTATCTGTTCACGCAAAAGGGCGTTAGCGCCGACTGGCTCGTGCCCTACCGCCTAGGCCTCGCCGGGCTTGCGATGGTGGCGTATTATTTAGCGCGTTCGCCGCGCCTAGCCCTCGCACCGCTAAAAGATCGCGCGCTGTTGCCGCAGCTGCTCATCTACGCGTTTTTTGGGCTTATGATGACGCAGTATTCGTACTTTTGCGGTGTCGAGCTCTCAAACGCCGCCGTCGCGACCGTGATCCAGTACTCCGCGCCCGCGCTCATCCTTGCCGTCGTTTGCTTTTTACAGCGGCGCGCACCTAAAAAGGTCGAGCTCATCGCGCTCATTTTCGCGGTGCTGGGCGTCGTGCTGCTCGCCACCCACGGCGATCTTGGCTCGCTGGTTATCAGCGCGGAGGCGCTGGTTTGGTGCCTGATTAGCGCGCTTGGCGTCGTGATTTATAGTCTCATCCCAACGAAGCTAAATCAAAAATACCCCGTCCCGTTAAATTTAGGCTGGGGTATGGTTATCGGCGGCGGTGCGCTTGCGCTTTACACGCGGGTTTGGCAGCTAGGCGGCGTGAGCGATGCGGACGGCTTTGCGGTGCTTGTCGCGGTGGTGATTTTAGGCACGATATGCGCGTCTAGCTTTTACATGACGGGGCTAAAGATAATAGGCGCGAGCAGGGCGAGCATGATCGCGTGCATCGAGCCCGTTAGCGCGGCGGCGTTTGCCTATTTTTGGCTGGGGACGGAGTTCGTGTTTCTTGATTTTGCGGGCTTTACGCTCATTATCTCGTGCATATTTTTGCTGGCCAGGGGCGATAAAAGGCGTAAAATTTAACGCGCCAATGCGTAATCGCGCCAAATTTAATCAAATCATAAGCGCGTCCTTTTTGCGAGAAGCAAAGGCTTGTTTTAAAAAGCTCGAAGAAGCAATTTTTGCAAGCGAGGCGGCTCGGGTGCGATTAAAACTAGGCTTGGCTTAAGTTTTAGATAAAATTAGGCGCTGATTTGCGACGTTTTTATGCGCTTATTTCGGGCGAAAATCGTAGCAAAATTTGCGGTAAGCCGGACGTGAGCGACGTTTAAGAGATTAATTTCGGAGAAAAATATGATTTATTTGGCGCAGACCGATACGACGGCGGGATTTTTGAGCAAGGATTTTCGCGAGATAAACGCGCTCAAACGCCGAGCGGCGGACAAACCCTGCCTCATAACGACGGCGAAATTTAGCGAGCTAAAAAATCTCACTCGCGTGCCCGCTAAATTTAAAAATTTAGTACGCCGCGCGAGAAAAACGACGTTTTTATATCCGAACGCCAAGGCCGTGCGCGTAGTCAAAGGGTGCGCTCACGAGGAGTTTTTGCGTAAATTTGACTGGCTTTACTCCAGCAGCGCAAATTTAAACGGACAAAACTTCGACGAAGAGTGGGCGAGGGCGGCGGCGGACGAGGTCGTGGATCAAAATTTCAGCCAAAACGCAAACTCGAAAATATATAAAATTTCAAAAACAAGATTAAAGCGCATAAGGTAGCTATCTGCTTGATAGCGTAGAGCGCGCGGGCGTGCTACCGGGGTATGGAAATTTGGCTTATAGCGCGGCATTATTTTGCAAACGAGCGGACGATTTTAGCTTGGAAAAAGTACGAGCCGATCAATCGGGCGAATTTAGCCTGGCTGTGCACCTTTACATAATTAAATAAATCTTAAAATCTAGCGCGTCTAATATGCAAAATTTATTTTATCTAACATTCACGGGTTGATTTACGATCTTTTTAAACTTATAAATGCGTCGCTTTTACGTCGTCGCCGTTTTGTATGCGGTTTTAATCGATATCAAATCGCTTAATTTACAGCTAGTTTGCATCCATGGGCGCAAACGTAAAACGATCGCCGCGCCAAATGGTGCATTTAGCCGTTTGAAGGTTATCGCGTGTCGGTAGCCTTTTGCAAGCAGGCGGTGTTTTGTGGCTAGTAAATTTTTCTTGAAATACCGTGGTACGCCTAGCGCATAGCCGTTTTATCGTCTCAAAATATTTTTATAAATTTAGTAAATTTCGGATTTACTTTTGCGTAAATTTAAGTAGACGGTCGCATTTTGGCGTATTTAGTAGGGTTATAAACGTATAAATTTTCTAGGTAGAGCGGGGTAGTATTAGCGGCAAATTTACCTGGATAAATACGCAAAACGCGGCGAAGCAAGTAAAAGCGCGGGTCTTTTGAGGCACGTAAATGCGGCGCCTAATTTTGCCCGCGATTATTTTTTGGCTTTAGCCGCGGTCTGTTTTTTATCCTGGTTTGTCTGCACGGGTTGCTTTTGCGTAGCATTTGCAGCCGCTGCGATAGACTCGGGCGTAGTTGCCGTCTGCGGCGCGGTTAAATTTTCATCCGGTTTTAAAAATCCTTCTTCCACCATCAGCTCGACTGCCGCCCTAAATGTCGGTAGGGCGCTTTGGGCGCCGAAGTAATAATAAGGCTTTTTGGGTTCTCTGGTCAAAACGCCGATGGTATAGGAGTTGCCGCGAGAGTCGTTAACAAAGCCGAAAAACGATCCGTTGTAGGTATTGCCGTAGCCGCCCGTCGTCGCGATGTGTGCGGTTCCGGTTTTGCCGCCGATTTCTAGTCCTTCTATCTTGGCTCTTTTGCCCGTACCGATTTCTACGGTTTTTATGAGTATGCGTTTCATTCGCTCCGCGGCTTCTGCGGAAAGCACGGTGACGGGTTTGGGGTCGTTTACTACGTAGAATTTGCCGTCTTTATAAAGCGAGTCTACGACCTTTGGCGTCACCATTACGCCTTTATTATTAAACACGTTATACGCCTTTAAAAGCTGGATAAAAGTAGCTTGCAAGCCGTATCCGTAGCTGATCGTGGCTTTATAAATTTGAGAATTTAGCTTGGCTACGGGCGGCATATTTCCGACTTGCTCGTAGGGCATATCGATACCTGTTTTTTGCGTGAAGCCAAAGCTTTGTAGTCCTGAGTAAATTTGAGCTCCGTCTAAGCGCTGGACTATTTGTATCATGCCGATATTTGAGCTATATACGATGATGTCCTCGGCCGTGAGGAAGGGCTCCGGGTGAGTGTCTTTTATCGTGCGTTTTCCTAGCTGATAGACGCCGTTATACGTATTTATACGCTCTAGCGGATTGATCTTATCGTTTGCTAAAAGAACGGCAAATATAAATGGCTTAAAAACCGATCCAACCTCGTACGCGTACTCCGTAGCGGATGAATTTAAAAATTTATAATCTTGTTTTCTGATATTTGAAGGATCGTATCGCGACGTACTGGCAAGCGCTAGCAGGCCGCCGGTTTTTGAGTCCATGACGCCCACGATTATCTCTTTTGCGTTTAGAAATTCCTTCTTTTTGTCGATGATTTGCTCGAGTCTAGTTTGAAATTTGAGCGAAGCATTTAGTATGATGTCGTAGCCGTCTACGCGGTTAGCTAAATTTGAATCGCTGGTTAAGATAATGTTGTTTCCGATGTCTTTTGGGCCTAGCAGCTTGGCGTCTTGTATCGGCGAGATATAGTACTCATAGGCTTTTTCTATGCCTTTTACGCCTTGAGTTTTAGTTATACCGTCTTTTTCTATCTTTTTTACGTAGCCTATCATCGGCGTGAGCGCGTTTGCGGCTACGTATTGCCTACTTTCTCCGCTTTCTACAATATTCATATCTCGCAGCACGGCTACGCCCGTATTTGGGTCTTCGTAAGAGATAAAAATTTTCTTTTTGTATAGTTTTCTGGATAGTTCTTGCAGATATGCCGCGCCTCTAGCGTCGATTTTATAGGATAGCGTTACTGCGCCCTTTGCTTGGTCTATGATTTTTCTAACGGATTTTTCATCGTCGCCGCTATAGATGCAGTAGAGTCTTATAAATAAATCTTTTTTGTCGGGATCGATATTTCTAACGTCTAGCGTGACTTTGTATAGCTTTTGAGAGCCGGTCACGCTAAAGCCGTCTTTGGTTATGATGTTGCCGCGAAGAGCTGTATTTACTTCGCTGGTTTCAAGTTTAGGTAGGCGTCTTTCGATATTCGAGCGGTAAAAAACAACCGCTAAAAATATACCGATAAGCCCTAAAATCAGCAGGAAAAGACCGATAGTTTCAGATTTTCGCCGATTCAAGGGTTAAATTTGCGTTCTTGAGATTTCTTTATACGCGCTTAGAGCCTTATTACGGATCTCTAGCATAAGCTTCATCGACGTGTCGGCCTTGCCGATAGCGATAGCGGCTTGGTGCAGGTCTTTTACCTCGCCCGTTGCTAGATCGGCGATGGCTTTATCTGCGTTGATTTGTATCTCGTTTAGCTCTTTTAACGAGCTATCTAGCACATCGCCGAAATTTAGCTCGCCCTTTTGATTTTGCAGAGTCTTTGCTTCTTTTTTTTCAAACGGCGAAGCAACCGAGCCAATCTTATCTATACTTGTCATAAAATTTAACCTTGTAATAATTCTAACGCGCTTTGGGCGATCGTTTTAGCCGACTGAAATGCCGAAACGTTTGCCTGATAGGCGCGCGTGGCTTCGATCAAGTCCGCCATTTCGATGACGGGATTGATATTTGGGTACGCTACGTATCCCCTCGCGTCGGCGTCGGGGTGAGACGGATCGTATTTTAGCTTAAAATCCTTGTCGTCGCGCACTATCTTGTCAACTACGACGCTCATTATAGCAGGTTTTGCGTCTTTTGTATAGAATTTATCGTCTAGCGGATTTTCGTATTCGAGCAAGTTGTGTTTTTTTGCCACTTCGTCGTTTAGTACGCTATCAAAATCAACCGCTTTAAATATCACCTCGCGGCGTCTATACGGGCCGCCTTCCGCCGTTCGCACAGTGTTTGCGTTGGCGATGTTGGAGCTAATGACGTTCATCCTAAAGCGCTGGGCGCTTAGTCCGTATCCGCTGATATCAAAGTCGCTTAAATAATTACTCATAATCTATCCTTAAATTTTGCTGCTGGCATCAACCACGCTTTTAAATATCTGACCGCTTTGCCTCATGGCGCGATCAAGCGCGGTTATCATTATCGCGTTTTTGCTAAGCTCGGTCGTTTCTACGTCTAGATCGACGGTGTTTGCGTCGTTTCGCGCCATGTGTCCGTCGCGTAAAAATATCGTTGCCCCGTTTGAGGCCGGAAAATCTACGCGAGGAAAGTGCGCATCGTCCGTTTGCGCGAGTTTTAAAATTTTATTCTCGTCTTTACCGTAGATCTCTTGCGCCGTTTGCGACAAGGCCGCTTCAAACGCGATGTCGCGGGCTTTATAAAAAGGCGTATCGATGTTTGCTATGTTGCCAGAAATCATCTGCTGGCGTAAATTTCTGCTTGCCAGCGCGCTTTCTACGAGCGGTTTTGATTTTGAGGTTTGGATACCTGCGAACATTTTCTTGCCTTTTTTATCTAAATTTTACGAGATAATAAGCAAAAGACGTTCCAAATTTAGGGTAAATTTTTAAATTCACTAAACCCACTAGGCTGCTGTTTTAGTTCGTTAAATTTAGCTAAAAACTCGCTTCGCCTCATCGCTTTTGCGCCCATAAATTTTAGGTGCCCGTTCATGACCTGGCAGTCGATGAGAAAATCAAACGGCTTTAAAGCGCGGCAAAGCGCGATAAGAGCAACCTTTGACGCGCCGGTTTTTAGGCTGATCATACTTTCGCCGCAAAAGACCTTGCCGAAAATTTGCCCGTAAAGCCCGCCCGCTAGCTCGCCGTTTTCGTAAACCTCCACGCTGCGCGATATGCCCAGGCGGTGCAAATTTACGTATGCGCGCACGATATCTTCGCTTAGCCACGTGGGCCCCTTTTTTTCGCGCTCGCTTTTGCAGATTTTTATAAAATTTTCAAAGTCGTAGTCAAATCGTACTTCAAATTTTTTAAGCGCGGATTTTATGCTTTTTTGCACGCGCACCTCGCTTGGAACTAGCACCGCGCGGGGATCTGGCGACCACCAATATATGGGCTCGCCGGGCAAAAACCACGGGAAAATGCCTTTGTTGTAAGCTTGCAAAAGAGCATCGGCGCTTAGATCGCCGCCGACGGCTAAAGGCGAGTTTGCGGGGGCGTTTGCGGGGTCTGGGAAGTTATAAATTTTTTCCAAATTTGACCCCGCGTCCGCTTATTTCAGAGATTCAAATTTAAACTCTAGCTCGCCGCCCTTTAGCGCGATATTTGCGACGCCGCCGTTTTTTAGCGCGCCAAAAAGTATTTCGTCGCTAAGCTTGGTCGAGATTTCGTCTTGCACTAGGCGTTTTAGATTTCTGGCGCCAAATTCCTTGCTATAGCCCTTTTGCCAGAGGTATTTTTTGGCTTCGGCGGAGGCTTTTAGAACGACTTTTTTCTCGGCTAGGCTTGAGTTTATCTCGTTAATTATCTTTTGCGCGATGAGGCTTAGCGCGTCCTCGCTAAGGTCGTTAAAATGCACGATTTTATCGATGCGGTTGCGAAACTCGGGGCTGAAAAATCCCTTTACCGCGGAGTCTGCTTTACCGCTTTCGTCTTTGCTAAAGCCTAGCGTCGGAGCCTCTTTTGAGCCCAAATTTGAGCTCATTATGATGACGGCGTTGCGAAAATCGCTCTTTGCGCCCGTGTTATCGGTAAGGCTAGCGCCGTCAAAAATTTGCAAAAAGACGTTTATCATCTCGTCGCTGGCCTTTTCGATCTCGTCAAACAAAATCACGCTATAAGGGTGCTTTTTAACGGCGTTTGTGAGTATGCCGCCCTCTTCAAACCCGACATATCCCGGAGGCGCGCCGATGAGACGCGAGACGCTGTGTTTTTCCATGTATTCGCTCATATCAAACCGCTCGAAATGCACGCCCAAATTTCGCGCTAAAGCTGCGCTTAGCTCGCTTTTGCCCACGCCGCTCGAGCCCGTAAATAAAAACACTCCCACAGGCGCGTTTGGTTGCTTTAGCCCCGCATAAGAGCGCTTGATCGCCGCTACTAGCGTATCTACGGCCTCGTCCTGGCCGAAAATTTCGGACTTTAGCCTTTGGGCTAGGTTTTTCAAATTTGCCGCGGCGTCCGATTTTAGATTGGTATCGGGGATATTTGCCATCTTGCTCAAAACCGCGCTTAGATCGGACATTTTCACGGCTTTACTTCTGTTTTGTAGGGCTAGAGCCGCGCCGACCTCGTCGATGAGATCGATGGCGCTATCGGGCAAAAATCTATCGTTTAGGTACTTTTTAGCTAGCTCTACGCTTTTAGCTAAAATTTCGTCGCTAAATTTGACTCCGTGAAAGCTCTCGTATTTGGCGCGAAGCCCTTTTAATATCTCGACGCTCTCGTCCGCGCTCGGCTCTACGACGTCGATTTTAGCAAATCGGCGCGCGAGAGCTTTTTCTTTTTCAAAAAAGCTGCGATACTCCGCGTACGTCGTTGCTCCGATGCAGCGAAGCGAGCCGTTAGCAAGCGCTGGTTTTAGTAAATTTGACATATCAAGTCCGCCGCCGCTCGTAGCTCCTGCGCCCACGATCGTGTGGATCTCGTCGATAAAAACTATCGCGTCTTCTTGCTCGGCTACCTCGTCCATCACGTCTTTTAGGCGTTTTTCAAAGTCGCCGCGGTATTTCGTGCCCGCTATCATCGCGCCGATATCCAGGGCAAAAATTTGCGCTTGCTTTAGCCGCTGCGGCACCTCGCCGCTTGCGATTTTTAGCGCGAGCCCCTCGACTACGGCGGTTTTGCCCACGCCCGCTTCGCCTACTAGGATCGGATTATTTTTCTTGCGGCGGCTTAGCGTTTGCATTAGCCTTGCTAGCTCGTTTTCGCGCCCGATGATCGGGTCTATCTTGCCCTCGGCGGCTAGTTTGGTTAAATTTGACGAGTATTTGGCGAGGTTTTGGAAGCTTTTAGCGCGAGCCTGTTTGTCGTCTTTTGCGCGCTGTTTTATCTTTTGCGGATCGACGTCGTAAAATTCTAAAATTTTAGCCCCGTACGTGTCGCCTCTGGCCGCGATTTTAAAGAGCAAATCCCTGATGCCGACGTTTTTATCCTTTAGCTCGGCGTTTAGCTCTTTAAAAATTTGCTCCAAAAGCACCGTCATGCGCGGCTGTTTGTGGTGCGGTACTTGCTCGTTGGTTTGCAGTAGATAGTTTTTTAGATCGCTTTTTAGTCCCTCGACGTCGGTGAGTCCCGCGTCAGCTAGGATATCTCTAGTCTCTTCGTTTAAATTTACCAGCACGAAAAGCACGTGCTCGCTGGTTAGATACTCGTGAAAATTCGAGTAGGCAAACTGCCCGGCCTTTTCTAAAAGATAGCTTAAATCCGAGTCAAACATTATTTCCTCCTCTTTGCGCCTTTTGCGCGCCCGTTTTTGCGGGCTACTCTTCCTCGATGACGGCTTTTAGCGGATAGCCTGCGGTGGCTGCGGCTTTTAGCGTCTCTCCTTGCTTAGTCTGGGCGATCTCTTTTGTGTAGACGCCCGCCACCCCGCTACCTTCGTTGTGTATTTTTAGCATCACGGCTACCGCGCTTTGCATATCGCGGTTAAAAATCTCTACCAGCACGCTAACCACGAAATCCATGCTCGTAACGTCGTCGTTTAACAAAATAACCTTAAATTTGCGCGGAAATTCGGGTTTTTCCTTAAGGGCGACGTCTCGCTCCCGCTCGGTGGCGGTTTTAGCGGGCATTTTTTATTCTCTCGTAATCTTTCGTCATCGCGTCTAAACGGATGCCGCCTAGGTAGTATTTCACGCCCGGTTTTCCGCTATCTACGTCGGTTAGCTCCTGATATACGCCGCCTTTTAGCACCATTTTTATCGGTACGCTCTCAAGCCGCTCGTATTTTATATCCTCTAAAATTTGCGCGGCAAGCCTGTCGTTGATTTTAGCGTCGTTTGAGATGAAGTAAAAGGCGTTGTATTTTTGCGCGAAATTTTCCACGACGTATTCGTTCGTGACGTTTTCAAAGTGCGTGAGAGCTACGATCGTAAAGTCGTTTAGATTATCGATCTGAAATTTGGTGAGATCAGGCGCTTCTTTTTGACACGGCGGACAAAACGTACCGAATATATCAAACATCAAAATTTTATCTTCTTCGCCCTTGATGACAAAGCCGCCCTCGACGCGCTTTAGCGTGAGGTCTTTACCGAACACGCTTTTTAGCGCGATCTCCTCGCCCGTTTTATAGCCTTCTATCTTTGCGGGAGCCTTTGCCGTCTCGTCCTCGCCGCAGCCTGCTAGAAATATCGTGCAGGCCAAAGCCGCAAAAATCGCCTTTACGGTTTTTTTCATATTATTTTCCTTGTTTTGATCTTAGCTCGGTTATGCTTTCGCCGCCAAATCCGTAGTCGTCGGTGCTAACTTCCTCTATCACGACGACGGTTCTGCTCGCGTCGCGCTTTAGCGTATCGCCTAGCAGCTTTGTTACGCCTGCTATGAGCGTGCGCTTTTGCTCGGCGCTTACGGCCTCTTTTTCTTTTGTGATTTTTATATTTACGTATGGCATCTGCTTTCCTTAAGCGTATTTTTTCATCGCCGCACGAGCCTCTTTGTCGGCTTCTTTGCGTTTTATCGTCTCACGCTTATCGTGCAAATTTTTACCTTTTGCAAGCGCCAAGCGCGCCTTTACGATATTTTTGTCGTTTAGATAGAGCGCTAAAACCACTAGCGTGAGGCCCTCTTGCGTGACTTGACCGAAAATTTTATCTATCTGCTTGCGGTGCATCAGCAACTTTCTAGGAGCCCTTTCGTCCGGGCGAAACGCCGAGTGCGTCGTGTTTAGGTGGCTGATGTGCGCGTTTAGCAAAAACAGCTCGCCCTTTATCACGCGCGCGAAGCTATCTTTTAGGTTTGCGCGGCCCGCCCTTAGAGCCTTTACCTCGCTACCCTTTAGCACGATGCCCGCCTCGAAGGTCTCGATGATGCTAAAGTCAAACAGAGCCTTTTTATTTTTGGCTAAATCCTTACCCATTTTTTACCTTTTATTTTAAGAAAAACACGCTAGCGCCGCTACCGCTTAGGAAAAAATCTTTAAATTTATCCATCTGCGGATAAATTTTAAAGCACGGCGCAAAAAGATCGTTTAGCTTACGATTTTCGTATCGCTCCAGTAGCTGCGCCGTCGTCATCTCGCGCATTTTTGCCGCTAGATTTACGTCGATGCTATCCATAAAATTTGTCCTAAATTCGCCATAAACCGCAGGCGTCGAGCAAAAGACGCTCGGCGTTAAAATTTCTACCTCTGGCACTTCGTCTTCAAAATCGCTTATTATCTCGCCGATACCGCTAACATTTGCCGCCTCGAAATCGCTAGCGAAAAACGCCACGTCCGCCCCGATATTCGCGCCTATTTTCATCAAATTTTCGCGCGTTAGTTTTAAATTTAACTCCTCGTTCGCCATCTTTAAAAACGTAGCCGCGTTTGAGCTGCCCCCACCTAGACCCGCGCCTAAAGGGATTTGCTTTTTTATCACGATTTTATGCGAGGCGAAAAACTCATTTAGCTCATCTTTAAAGCCCGCTTTTTCCAGCTCAAATTTAGCCTTTAAAACGATATTATTTTCGATATTTTCGTTATCGCACTCAAGCGCGAAGCTGCTAGATTTTTCAAAGAAAATTTCGTCGTAAATCTCGCGCCTTAAAACAAAGCGAGAGACGATCTCGTGGTAGTTGCCGCGAGTGCCGACGATCTTTAAAAAGGAGTTTATCTTCGCGTAGCTTTTCATTATTTTACGATTTTATCGCTGAGCTCTTTTAGGCTCGCTTCGCCCGCGCCGTTTAGGGCCTGTTTGTTTTCCGCCGCTACGTCCTCGACTAGCTCAGAGCGCAGGATCATCATATTTTTAGGCGCGTCGATGCCGATTTTTACGCCGCCTTTTGAGATGCCTACGACCGTGATTTTGATATCGTTTCCCAGCATTATACTTTCGTCTTCTTTTCTTGCGAGTATTAGCATTTTTCGACCTTATTTAGTTTATATGTTACGGTTTCGTCTTTGATTTCAATGATACTAAAAAATTCATCAAAGTTTATTAAATATAGCCCCTGGGCACCAAATTTTAGCTTTTCTACGCCCAGTTTTTTGCCAAGCATTACGTCTGCGGGGTCGCCTAAATATTCGTTTTGCGGTAGCGAGATATAATCAAGCGGATTTAAAAACCTCTCGTTTTCATAAATAAATTTACCTTCGCTCACGCGTTTTAACGCGCTTAGAGTGGCTTTTACGTCAAGCTTTTGGGCTAAAATTTGAGCGTACGAGCGCACGTACGAGCCCTCGCTAACACTAATGCGAAAGCTCAAAAACGGATGCATATATGCAGTTAAATTTACGTCAAAAACGCTCATCGTTTGGCTTTTTAGCTCAAATTCCTCGCCCGCTCTTGCTAGCTCATAGGCGCGTTTGCCGTCTACGTGCTTGGCGCTAAATTTGGGCGGTACGTAGGCGATCTCGCCTTTTAGTTCGCTTAGCGCCGCTTTTACGTCCGCTAGATTTAACGGCTGGCAAAGCGCGATATCCTCGATATTTTCGTTATCTAGGCTAGCGCTTGTAGCTCCCAGCCACATAGTCGCTTCGTAGATTTTGGGCGTTTTATCTATGTAGTTAAAAAGCCGCGTGTGGTTGCCCAGAGCCACGATCAGGCAGCCGCCGGCAAACGGATCTAGCGTGCCCGAAAAGCCCGCCTTTTTTACGCCGTATTTGCGCTTTAGCCTACTTAGAAAATGATTTGAGCTGATGCCTGCGGGCTTATTTGCGACAAAAAGCGTGTTCATTTAAATTTGCCCTTTGGAGGTTGCGTTAAATTTGATCCGCGAGCGTCAAAATTGAGCGCGTAAATTTGATCAAATTTGACGCGGTATTTAGCCTGCAAGGCCTCAAATTTACCCATTTTCACACCGCTTTTTCGACGAAGCTAGACATTATCTCGCGGCTGATTCCGCCGAAATTTATCGTTAGTTTTAGCTCTTTTTTGATCTTCGTTACCGCCGTCACGCGCCCGATACCGAAAATTTTATGCTTGACGAGATCGCCTTTTTTGTATTCGCCCGCGGCTTGCGTTTGCGTCTGGATTATGAGGCTGCCGCTGCAAACGCCTGCTTCGCTTAAAAATCTACTCTTTTCCAGTCTCGTTCGCTGACCTTTATAAAAGCGCGAATTTACAAAGCTTAGCGTCAGGGTTTTTTTGGCGCGGGTGATGGCGACGTAGGCTAGGCGTCGCTCCTCTTCGATGTCGCTACCGTCTCCAAGAAGCGGGAAAAATCCCTCCTCAAGCCCGATAACGAAAAGATGCTCGAACTCAAGCCCCTTGCTAGCGTGTATGCTCATGATCGAGATCGCCTCGCCGCCGATATTATCCTGCTCGCTTTGTAGCGCGATCTCGTTTAAAAACTCCTCGATAGAGAAGCTTGGATTTTGCTTGATTTGATCTTTGATCGTCGCGTAAAACTCGTCTATGTTCGCCACACGCTCGGAGCCGTCAGGTAGGCTCTCGTAGTATTTTTTGATACCAAATTTCGCTTCCAGTTTATCCACTAGCTCGTACGGCGAGTCGCACTCTTTTAGCTCTCTTAAATTTGCCGCAAATTCGCCAAGGCTTGAGACGATTTTTTTGCTTAGATCCTTGTCGTTTTCGTCCAGGCTAGATATCGCTTCAAATAGCGAAAGCTTATGCTCGAAGGCGATTTTTTCGATCTTTGCGAGGCTTACTTTGCCAAGGCCGCGTTTTGGGCGGTTGATGACGCGCTTTAGCGAGAAGTCGTCGTTCTCGTTTGCGACCAGCCTTAGGTAGCTGATGACGTCTTTGACCTCGGCGCGTTCGTAAAATTTAACTCCGCCGACCATTTTATACGGGATTTTTTCTTTGGTTAGGCCCTCTTCGAGCGAACGGGAGAGGGCGTTTATGCGGTACAAGATCGCGATATCGCTAGCCTGCGCGCCGCTATCAAGCAGCTTTTTGATGCGTTTGGCTACCTTTAGACTCTCCATCGTTTCGTCGTCTGATTCCATTAGCGCGACGTCCTCGCCGCCTTCTTTGGTGCTTTTTAGCTCTTTGCCCAGGCGGTTTCTGTTATGGTCGATGAGCTCGTTTGCCGCGCGTAAAATTTGACTCGTCGAGCGGTAGTTTTGCTCTAGCCTTATAACCTTGACGTCTTTAAACTGATCTTTGAAATTTAATATATTTTCGATTCTTGCGCCGCGCCAGCCGTAGATACTCTGATCATCATCGCCCACGACAGCGATATTTTCGTGCGTGCAGCAGAGCTTGCGCAGGAGCTTATACTGCAAGTCGTTGGTGTCTTGATACTCGTCCACCATGATGTAGGCGTAGCGCTGCGAGATTTCGCGCGCTAGAGCCTCGTCCTCGTCTAAAATTTTATAGCTAAGGCAGAGCAGGTCGTCAAAATCCACGAGGTTGTTCGCCGCCAAGTACTCCTCGTAAAGCTTGTAAATGTTTGCTAGCTTTGCGTGGTAGCCGTCTTTGAAATTTTGTCCGTTTGCAAAGATATCGCCTTGATTTAAAACCTCTTCTACGCTTAAAAGCGAGTTTTTAAAATTTGAGATTTCGTTAGCTAAAACCGAGGTCGCTATATCGCCCTCAAAGCCTTTTAAGATACGCTTTTTATCGTCGGTGTCGATGATAACGAAGTTGTTTTTGCGCTTTAGGCGGTCGATGTAAAATTTCAAAAACAAAAGCCCGAATTTGTGAAAAGTGCAAAGTAGCGGAGTGAAATTTTTACCGGCGGCGCCTAGCATATTTAGCGCGCGGGCTCGCATCTCGCTTGCTGCTTTGTTGGTGAAGGTTAGCGTTAGGGTGTTTGACGGCGGGATGCCTAGCTCGCTTATGAGATAGGCTAGGCGAGTGGTGATGGTTTTGGTTTTGCCGCTGCCGGCTCCTGCCAAAATCAGCATCGCTCCGTCCGTATGCGAGGCGGCCTCGCGCTGGCTTTCGTTTAGGTCGTCTAGTAGATCGGACATTAAATTTCCTGCTTTTTCGTTTTAAGATTATTAAATTCTAACAAAATAAGCTTAAAAATCGCCGTTGTTATAAATTCGGGTCAGATTAAGAGCGTTTTCAGATATAAATCAATACAATATTAAAAAGATGATTTTATAAGCTAATATAATAATAAGGAGTCTGATGTGATCAATGACTTTAGTAAATTTTATACCTTTATGGAGATAGTTAAGGAGCGTAGTTTTTCAAAGGCTTCAAGAGCGCTGGGTATCTCGCAGCCGGCAGTTACTCTGCAGATGAAAAAGCTTGAAGAGGCGCTACAAACCACGCTAATAATGCGCAAGAAAAACGGCATCGTCCTAACTCGCGAGGGCGAGAAATTTTACAAACTCTGTACCCAGTTTGAAAGCGCGATGTTTCGTTTTAAAGACGAGCTAGCGCGCATAAAAACGGACAAAGCACCGCTAGTAATCGCTACCACGCAACTTATCGCCGAGGCGGTCATATCGATGCTGCTGGATAAAATCTCGCAAAGCGTAGGCAGCGAGCTAGATATCAGGATAAAAGAGCAAAGCGAACTCATAAACTACCTAAAAGACCGCCGCAGCGACATCGCTATCATCCTGGAGCAGTCGCTTGATAGCAGCTTGCTCGTTAAAAAACTATTTGACTACGAGCTTATCTTGGTTTCTAATAAAAAAATCGCCGAAAGCGTGAAGGCTGAGGAGCTGGTTAAATTTAAATTTATCAAAGATAGAACCAGAAACTACCTTGACGATATTTTGCAAAAGTACGGCATAGACGCGAATGCGCTTGACGTGGCCTATTCGCTAGACGGCTCGATAATGGTTTGCCGCGCGATGATATCAAACGACGCCGATACTTACGTGGCGTTTTTGCCGAGATTTTTGATCGAGGATAAACTAAGAGAAGCAAAGCTTTTTGAGATAAATATCGCTAAATTTAAGCTAACTCGCTCGGTCTATGCCGCCGCGCTAAAAGAAAACGAGGAAACGCTGCATAAATTTTTAAAGATCAAAGCGAGTTTTGATTTTTAAACCTCTTTTGATTTAGCCTCTACGCCGCATAAATTTAAAATGCTCCGGCGCAAATTTAAGCAAAGAGCTAGCTTTGGCTTAATCTCAAATTTAAACCGAGCCGCTAAAAAATAAGTAAGAATAAAAGCAAGCAGACGGGCAAGAGCCCGTCCGAATAAGAATGCGGCTTAAAACGTAAATTCCCAGTTTAGCCTGAAATTTCTACCGGCTGAGTAGAAGCGGTTGATGCCTAGCCCCGTGGTTCTATCGATCATGTTCATAGTACCAAAAGGCCTGATAGAGCGCGCAGCGTCCCAAGTAATGTATTTTTCGTTAGTTAGGTTATAAACGCCTAGCCTAAACGTCAAATTTTTAATCGGTCGCACGTAGGTTACGACGTCTACTAGAGTGTAGGCGTTGCTTCGCCATTTTGAGTGGCTGTTTGTATTGTATGGATTGCCGTACGGGTCCGTATCTAGACGCCAGAACATATTATAGGTGTCTTTTTCTTTTTTAGATGCGACGCTAGTGACGTAGATGTCGGCGCCGAATTTATCCGCCGCGCTTGCGTAGCCTAGAGCGTAGATCGCAGTAGTCGGCTGGATAGCATTCATCGGCACTTTACCGTCGTTACCAGTTTGCACTCTGCCTTTTTGCAGCGTTAGCTTGTAGCTAGCGTGAAAGCCTTCTAGCGCGTCTGAAATTTGACCCAAATGCAGCATAGAGTTTATCTCAAAGCCTCTTACGGTAGCCTTGCTGCGGTTTACGTTGCCGTATAGCGCAAAAGGTATGGTGTTGCCGCCGCCGCCCGTGGCATAGCTTTTGGTGCCTAGCGAGATTAGGTCGATAAAGTTATCGTATTTAGTCTCGAAAAAGCTTGTCGTTATAAAGCTTTTTCCCTCGTGCAGCGTCAATGCAAGCTCTTTTGTTTTAGCTATTTCGGGCTTTAGATCCGGGTTTGGTTGGATGGTAAAATCAGGATGCTTAAACGCCAAATATAGCTCGTCCGAAGTGGGCGCTCTAAAGCCTTTGGAGTATTTTAGCTGTACTCTAAAATAATCTAGCGGATCGATGTCGGCTCCTATGGCATAAGAGCTATTCGTAAATTTTTTATCCTTAGCGATGTATTTTATGTTTGCTAGCGCGTTGTTTGGCGCTTCTTGCTTCCATGCATCATGCGCTCTTTGCCACTCGCTTCTATCTGCATAGTCCCACCATTTTGGCTCTGGGCTAGGATTATACGGTACGAAAAGGCCTAGCACCATATCGTCCGGGATTTTAGGCGTAGAGCCCGGGACGTAGTTTGGTTTATATTTTATCTTGTCGTAGCGGTAGCCTAAATTTATCCCCAGCCAGTCGTTTACGCGCATATCGTCGTTTAGATACAAAGCGCCTTCTTTTGTTTTAACCGGGATTAAAAACGACGTGAGCGGTTCGGTTCTAGGGCAAAGCGCGTAAAGCAGCGTGAGCGGAGCATTTTCGCACGTATACGGCGTGCCGGTAAAATCCGTGCCTAGCGTCTTAGGCGCCCACCACCGGCTGCTCGTAGCATCGTAGCCTTGCTTATTGGTCATGGATTTTTCGGTTTTAGCAAAGCTTAGTCCGTATGCGATATCGTGCTCTACGTCGCCCGTTTTGGCGTATTTGTTAAAGTCTAGGTTAAACTGTTTGGTGTTCGTGTCTAGATCGCGCTCTTTCCAGTCGCGGCTTAAGTAGCCCTTGCCGTATGGAGTGATTAGGTATCCGCTCTGCGAGCTTTGTTTAAAGGTCTTGCCCGTGCTTGCGTCGGTATAGCTTTTATCTAGTGGAACGGTTGATTTGACGTACTGGTCGGTGGCGTAGTCGTATTTTAGCACGTCGATATTTGGCTGAGAGCAGTCAAATACCGAGCAGTCAAGCCACGTGTTGCTTACGTTTTGATTGATGCTAAATTTATTCTGATCATGGACGGCTCCTTGGCTATCTACGAGTCTGTTTACCCACGTTAGTCCGCCGTACTGGGGGTCGATTTCCTGTGTTCGTTGTAAAGTTACTTCGCCGCCGTACTTATCGACAACCTTGTTGTTTTTAACCTGAAGTCCGATAGGATTTGAAATTTCAGCGCAGTTTTCTCCTGCTTGGCAGTGTTCCTCGGTTCTGGCGCGGGATTTGATTTTTTGGTTGGAGTATGTAAATTTCATCGTATCCCACAACGGAGTTTCGCTAAAATTTTCATAGGCAAAAGCGCGATTTTTCCTATCCATCATATCGTCGTTGTATCTTAGACCGGTATCTATGATCTCGTCCCTGTTGCTAGAAAGCGTAAGCGTGTATGATAGGTCTTTGCCTTGAGATCGGTTTTTGTAGGTATCTGACATAAAGGTAAATCTATGCTCCTCGTGAGGCTGAAAACCTAGCTTGATGAGGCTGCTCGTTTTTTTGATATAGTACGGGTCGGCCTTTTCTCTGGTT
>CAURKB010000033.1:0-17728 GCA_963525315.1 uncultured Campylobacter sp.
TGGGACAGCTGCCTGCGTGGAGCGTCTGGGTGCTTTACGTAGCGGTGTTTTTACTCGCGCTTACCTGCGTAAACCGCGTGAGGATGGGGTTGGGGGGGTAGAGCAAACGATATAATTCCAAAGTAATCCTGCCGCAAGGATGCCGAATTTAGCATAGTTTGCCGACGCAATTAAATTTGATATAATTTCAAGACTATTTATTTTAGCTAGAGGCTTTGCAGACGGCGCAAAAAGGCAAATGAAGCCAAAGTAGCGACCTAGTGAGCGTAAGACTAAAATCGGCGCTGCTTGCCGAATTTGACGCGCAAAGAAGGAAAATTTAACAAAAAGGACGAAAGATGAAAGAGTTTTTAGCGGCCGCACTTGATTTTATCCTTTGCCGCATCACGATATTTATCACGGGCGTACGGCCGCCGCAGGAGCTTTTAAACATCGGCGAGGGCTCTAAAATTTACTACGCAAACCACGCTAGCCACGGCGATTTTTTGCTGATTTTCGTCTCGCTGCCTTACCGCGTGAGAAAGCGCGTGCGCCCAGTTGCGGCGGCGGAGTACTGGGAGAGCGGGCCGGTGCGTAGGTTTCTTGCTAAAAACGTGTTTAACATGGTTCTAATCAGCCGCCATAAAGATCCGCTAGAGGCGCTAGCGCAAATGAGCGAGGCGCTGCAAACCCACTCTCTCATCATCTTTCCCGAAGGCACGCGCAAGACGGACGACGACCTCGCGCTGCAGCCGTTTAAAAGCGGGATTTTCCGTCTGGCGCAGCAGTGTCCCGCCGTCTCGTTCGTGCCCGTATGGATCAAAAATGCGCGAAACGTCCTGCCCAAGGGCTTTTTCGTGCCTATTCCGCTACTTTGCGAGCTGATAGTGGGCGAGGAGATAACCTACGGCGGCGAGAGCAAGGGCGAGTTTTTACAAAAGGCGCAAGACGCGCTGCTAGCGATGAGCGATACGCAAAATGATAGAACGAAAGCCTAGCGAGGCGGCTTTGGCGAGGGCGGTAAATTTGAGTCCTATAAATTCGCCACGCAAGACGGGAAAATTTGCGACCGATTTTTACGGCAAATTTGACGGCGAGCCTTTTAGAGCGGCGGCTAAAAGCGTCAAATTTAAGCGCGAAGCCTTTACCAAAACGCTCGCCGCGCCGCAAAACAAATTTGACCCAAACGCAAGTTTAAAACGTGAGCAATTCTCGCTAACAAATTTAACCGTTCAAGCCGTCCGCGCGGCAAACCAAACGCGCGTAAATTTGACTCGCTCGGAGCGCTCCGAAACATACGTCAAATTTAGCTTCAAATTTAACCAAAAGGCCCTAAAATGAACCCGCAAAATCATATCTTAAATCTATTTTTAGGACTCATCGCGGTGCTAGTCGTCTCTAGCGTCGTTGCCTTTATCCTAAAGGCTAAATTTGGCGCCGAGAACAAAACCATCGCAAATTTGACCTCGCGCATAAACGCCTGGTGGGCGATGATTTTGGTGATTTTTGCGTTTACGTATATGGGCAAAAACGCCGTAATATTTTTGTTTTTGCTAGTTTCGTTTGCCGCATTGCGCGAGTTTTTGTCGCTCATATACATCCGCAGAGGTGATCACATCGCGCTAGTGGCGTGCTTTTACGTGATTTTGCCGATGCAGTATATCTTTATCTATGCCGACTGGTACGCGATGGCGATGATATTTATCCCGGTTTACGGATTTTTATTTTTGCCGATTTTGGCCGCTATTTGCGGAGATGCGGCTTATTTTTTGGAGCGCTCAACGAAGATCCAGTGGGCACTGATGATCTGCGTGTTTTGTATCTCGCACATCCCTGCGCTTCTTTTACTAGACCTTGAGAGTGGTAGCAGCATGGAGCTGATGCTGTTTTTGATCATAGTCGTGCAATCTAGCGACGTGCTGCAGTACGTCTGGGGTAAGCTTTTTGGCAAGCGCAAGATCGCGCCTAGCATCAGTCCGTCTAAGACGGTGGTCGGCTTTGCGGGAGGGGTTCTTAGCGCTAGCGCACTGGCTGCGTGTCTGCATCATCTCACGCCTTTTGGCGCGGTAGGGGCGTTTTTCATCGGGCTTGCCGTTTGTATGATGGGCTTTTTAGGAGGGCTCGTTATGTCTGCGATCAAGCGCGATCTAGGCGTCAAGGACTGGGGCTACATGATCAGCGGGCACGGAGGGATGCTTGACCGTATGGACTCGCTGTGCTTTGCGGCGCCGATATTTTTTCACATAGTTAGATATTTTTACGCGTGAGGTTTTGATGAAAATTTGGAGCAAAATTTTACTTTTAGCGCTCGCGGCAAATTTTGCCTTTGCATTTTCGGCTGGGAAGCTCGTACAAGACGCTAGAGCGCAGGTTGGACGGACGCTGTTTTACGATCCTTCGTACGAGAGGCTAGCCTATCCGATGGGCGACGTGGATATGATAAGAGGCGTTTGCACCGACGTCGTAGTTAGGGCGCTGCGCGGGCAGGATATCGATCTGCAGCGGCTCATCCACGAGGACATGAGCGCAAATTTTAGCGCCTATCCAAAAAACTGGGGCGCGAAAAAGACCGACAAAAACATCGATCATCGCCGCGTGCCAAACATCGCGACCTATCTAAAACGCAAGGGCTACGAGGAGAAGGGTGAATTTAAAGCCGGCGATATCGTGACGTGGCGGCTGGATAACGGCAGGCCGCACATCGGCATAGTTTCGGATAAATTTGTTGCCGGCAAAACCCCGCTCGTGATCCACAATATCGGGCTTGGCGCGCAGGAAGAGGATGTATTAAATGCTTACGAGATAACGGGACACTTTAGGATAAAATAAGTAGAAAAATCGATAAATTTAAGCGAGAAAGGCGAAAAATGGAGTTTAAAGAGAGCTATTTTATAACCAGCGACGGGGCGAGGATATTTTACAGATACCGTTTGGCTGCGGACGTAGCGTGCGAAAACCCGTGCGCAGGCGAAGTAAATTTGAGCGAGGACGGTAAATTTGACGGGTCAAATTTGAGCGTCCAAACTGCAAACGAAACGTCAAATTTGACTATCGAGCAAACAGGCAGCATAGACGAAAATGCGGAGCTAAATTTAAGCGGCGAAGGTAAACCCGGCGAGCAAAATTTACCAAACGGCGGCGAACACTCGGACTCAAATTTAAACGAAACGGGCAAATACGCTGCGTCAAATTTGAGCGAAAACGCCGAGCGAAATCTCAAATTTAAAGCCGCGCCAAACGCCAAAGCCGTAGCGATATTTCACCGCGGACACGAGCACTCGGGCAGGGTAACGCACGTAGCGGACGGGCTAGCGGACGAGAGTTTGAGCTATTTTGCGTGGGATCAGCGCGGACACGGTAGGAGCGACGGCGAGCGGGGCGACGCACCGAGTATCGGCCGCCTCATCGTCGACGTGGACGAGTTTGTGGCGCACATCGAGCAGAGATTTGGCTTTGAGACGCAAAATCTAGCCGTGATAGCCCAGAGCGTGGGCGCGGTGCTGGTCTCGGCGTGGCTGCACGACTACGCTCCGCACATTCGCTGCGCGGTGCTGGCAAGTCCCGCGTTTAGCGTGAAGCTTTACGTACCGTTTGCTAGAGCGGGTCTAAAGGCGATCTACCTCGCCCGCGGAAATTTTTTCGTAAACAGCTACGTCAAGGCTCACTATCTCACTCACGACAAACAGCGTCAGGCAAGCTACGACGCCGATGCGCTCATCACTCGCGCGATCTCGGTGCGCATACTGCTAGGGCTTTACGAAGCGGCGCAGCGCGTGGTCTCTGACGCTGCGGCTATCACAACGCCTACGCTGCTACTGATCTCGGGCGACGATTGGGTCGTGGAGCACGCCCCGCAGCACGAGTTTTACAACGCTCTTGGCGCGCGCGTAAAAAGGCGCGAGGTTTTAGAGGGATTTTACCACGATACGCTGGGCGAAAGCGAGCGGGAGAGGGCGTTTGAGATAGTTCGCGAGTTCGTCGGCGAGCGCTTTAGAGCGCCTTTTAGCGAGGTGGACTGCACGCATGCGGACGAATACGGCTTTAGCCGCGAGGAGGCCGATAGGCTAGCTACGCCGCTACCGAGATTTAGCCTGAAAAATTTGCGGTTTAAATTTCAGCGGATATTTATTCAGGCGGTTTCGCCGTGGGTCGGCGGGCTAAAGATCGGCGAAAATACCGGCTACGATAGCGGCAGTACGCTTGATTACGTCTACCGAAACGAGCCGCAAGGGGCGAATAAATTTTTTAAATTTATCGACGAAATTTACCTAAACGCCATCGGCTGGCGCGGTATCAGAGAGCGCAAGCGAAATATCAAGCTAGCTATCGATCAAGCAGTAGCAAAGCTACAGGAGCGAGGCGAGCCACTACGACTGCTCGATATCGCCTCGGGCCACGGCAGATACATACTAGACGCCGCGCAGGGGCATAAATTTGAGCGCATAACGCTGCGCGACTACAGCGACATAAACGTAAAAGCCGGTAGCGAAATGATAAAGGAGCGCGGGCTAGAGGACGTCGCGAGCTTTACGCAGGTAAACGCCTTTGACGCCGCTAGCTACGATGGCTTGCAAGGCGCATATACGCTTGGCGTTGTGTCGGGGCTGTTTGAGCTTTTTCCGGGTAACTCGGTCGTACGCACTGCGCTACAAGGCTTTTCAAGTAGCGTAAAAAGCGGCGGCTACCTCATCTACACCAATCAGCCGTGGCATCCGCAGCTTGAGATGATCGCGCGCGCTCTATCTAGCCACAGGCAGGGCGCTGCGTGGATCATGCGTCGCCGCAGTCAGGCCGAGATGGATCAGCTCGTAGCAAATGCGGGATTTAAAAAAGTAAAAGAGTGGATAGATGGGGATGGGATATTTAGCGTGAGTTTGGCCGTTAAAATTTAACGGCTTGTCTTTTGAGCGTCTTTGAATGAGCTAGAAATTTTCTCCCTCGATGAACTATATGTTCTATCTTCGGTCGAAAATTTCTTCGCAACATTCAAATCCATCTCAAAATACTTCGCCTTGATTTTTTACACTCAAATTTGAAGTCAAATTTGGCTAAATTTGCAAATTTTACTCGCCGAGACCCGCACCCTGAGAATGTCAAATTTAAATTTGTGGCGCGGTAGCGCCGGATAAAACTGCGCATAGCGCAGCAACATCTCACGTCGTAGGGGTTGGGGGATCGTTAAGGGGGAAGGGAGCGACCTCGTAATTCAAGCCCCTTCCCCCTTAACAAAAAAGATTGAATTGCACAAAAAGTTTAATTCATAACGATAAATTTGACTAATTCAAATTTAGCACCGTCAAGATACAGGTCTCGGCGGGTAAAATTTACAAATTTGCGTCAAGCGAGCGATCTCGAAACCGATTAATCCGCCAAAGCGCAAATCCGCTAAAATTTGATAGAATTAGCAAAAAAGGCAAAAATGAAAACAAAACAGTTTTTATCGCAGCTGGCCGCGCTAGTCGTCGTTGCGGCGATATTTTACGCCAGCTACGGCGCCACGAACGCCCTCGCGAGCGCCCGCACAAACGTGCCCGAGATTTATTTCGCGTGGGAGCGCGCGCTGCCGTTTTGGGCGTGGAGCATCGTGCCGTACTGGTCGCTAAATTTGCTCTACGCGCTTGGATTTTTCCTCTGCCGTGACGCCGAGGAGCTCGCGCGCTACGTTACGCAGCTGCTGGCCGCGCAGATGATCGCGACGCTGTTTTTCATCGCTTTTCCTCTGCAAATGTCGTGGGAAAAGCCTGCGGTTTCGGGCCTTAGCGGTTTTTTGTTCTCAAGCCTCGCCGCCTTTGACCTCCCTTTTAATCAAGCTCCGTCGCTGCACATAATACTTTGCGTCGTCGTGGGCGCATTTTACCTTCGCAAGGCGCGCTCGGTTTGGCTTAAAGCGGCGCTTGCGGCGTGGTTTGCGCTCATCGGCCTTAGCGTGCTGACCACGTATCAGCATCATTTTATCGACATTCCTACGGGGCTAGCCGCGGGCTACCTTGTGCTACTGATTTGCCCGCTAGAGGGCGCGCCGCTTAGATTTGCCATAGCTAGGGAGGCCGCGCGCTACAAATGGGCGGCGCTATATCTGGGACTCGCGTTTTTGACGCTTTTTGGGGCGATTTTGGGAGCTAAAATTTGGGGCGCGTGGATGCTGTGGCTATCGTGGGCGAGCCTTAGTTTCGCGCTGGTTGCTTGCGGTTACGCGTTTTTGGGCGCGGGAGTTTTTGCTAAAAACGAGCGAGGCCGTCACGCCGCCGCGGCTAAAGCCTTACTTTTCCCGTATCTTTGCGTCGCGCGGTTAAATGCGCTTTTTTGGCTGCGCGGTCGCCGTCTTTCAGACGAGATTTTGCCCGGGCTGTATCTAGGCTCGGTTAAGCAGGCGGGCAAATTTGACGCGGTGCTGGATCTCGCGTCCGAGTTTGAGCGGCCTGGCTGCGCGCAAATTTACGCGAGCGTGCCTATGCTAGATATGATAACGCCCTGCGCAGACGAGCTAAAACGCGGCGCGGACGAACTTGAGCGGCTCATAAAAAGGGCTCTTTGCGGCGGCGAAAATTTACAGCAAAGGACGGCGGAGCTGGGATCAAATTTTAGCGCCAAAGCAGGCTGCGCGCACGAGCTGAATTTTAAATTTAACGAGCAAGCTGGCCCGCGGCTAAATTTACAAACGCTCGGCTCGGCAAACGAAAACAAAAACGCCGAGTCGAGGCAAGCTCTCGCGGGCTCAAACGAACGAGCCGCCGAGACAAACGATAAAAAGGTGCTGGTGTGCTGCGCGCTGGGCTACGGCAGGAGCGCGTCGGTGCTGCTTGCTTGGCTGGTGATTTACGCGGGACTGGGCTTTGACGAGGCGCTAAATTTGCTAAAATCTCGCCGCGAAAAGATCGCAGTCGCTAGCTCGTTGCGCGAGCGGATAGAGAGACTAGCCGTCCGCACCAGCGAAATTTGAAAGCGAAGTAAAGAAGCGGCAAATTTACGCGCGAAATAGGCGCAGGCCAAATTTCATCAAGTCCGGTTTGAGGGATCAAATTTAAAAAATCTGCTGGCTAAAAACAAGCGGCATTGTAAATTTCTCGGCGAAAACAAACGGAAATTTAACCAAACGCCCAAAATAAGGAGAGAAAATGACGAATGCGGAGCAAAACGAAAAAGCGGCGCAAGGCGGGGAGCGCGAATGCCGCCAAAGGACGGACGACAGAGCCTTGGCGCTGGTTACGGCTAGATTTTTGGCGACGCATAGGCTGTTTTTCTTGTTAAATTTGCTTCAGCTAGCAGTCTGCCTTACGATTTTTACGCACTTTGCCGTCATAGCGGGCTTTTTGGCGGCTTTTGCGGTTTTGTTTTATCTGCACGTTAGGCTGCATTTTGATACGCTGATTTTTAGAGATTTTGCGGAGGGGAGGCTAGATTTCGGTAAATTTGACGCGGCGCTTGCGGAGTTAAATTTAGCTAGCAAGCCGCCCAAAATCCGCGATATGAAAAGTCGCTGCGCCGGAGCTTTGCGGCTATATAAATTAACGGCCGCGCTTAGTTTGGCGCTCATTTTAGCAGCCTTAGCGATGCGTTATTTGGGCTAAATTTACGGCGAAATGGGCTTTACGGGCGACTAGAGCGCAAAATTTTCAAACGACCGTGCGGGTAGGGCCTAGACAAAAAGCTACCTCGCAAACGAAACGCTAAGCACAAAGGCTGCTTGCGGTTTAAACTCCGCGTTAAGACGCGACTGCAAATTCGGATAAAAGCGCTCAAGCAAGCGACGAATGCGCGCCCGAGTTTTGACGCCCCGTTTAAAGAGAGCAAGGGCAATGAAGCCGCGCCGATACGTTTATTTGGCAAATGTGCGAAGACGAGCAAGCCTAACGCCCTAAATTTAACCGCCTAGCAAAAGTAAAACAGGGCAAGCTAGCAAAATTCGGCTACGGGCGGTGAAAAATCATAGCCTGATTTAAACAAAGGCAAAATTTACGCCAAAAGCCGCGCGGTCGCCAAACTCCCAAAAGCCGCTAAATTTAAGCTAAAACAAAAGCGTCGTGCAAGCTAAATCCGCTTATTTGCTCCGATAAAAACGCGTCCAAAATATCGCGAGAGAAAAATAGCCCCATGCCGTTTATATGAAACGCCTTATCTTCTACTTTTTGCGATAGCGATATTTTTCTAGGGACGATTTGCGTCATTAAGTCGCTATATTCGTCTGGGGTATTGATGCTTCTTACGATATCGATAAATTTTCCTTGCTCGCTATCGTAATCTTGATATACGAAAATAGACTCGGGAAAATTTACGATATTAACGCGGTATTTGGGAAAACTAACCGCGAAATATTTACCGCTCCAGCCGTCAATTTCAACGGGTACTTTTATCAGATTATTAATCTTAAAGGATTTGATGACGTCTGCTGCTTTTTGCGAAATCAAAAAATCCAAATCAAAAATACCCGAGTCGCAAGAAACGATATCGGTTTGTTTTGCTAGTTTTAGCGCAAACGCTTTAATGCCTTCGTCTTTAAATGAGGAAAAATTTAGCGGATTTGTAAAAACGTCCGCAAATTTTTCTTTGACGTCTTTAGAGGGAAAGGATTTGGCGTCTATAAACTCCGTCTGATATAGGCCGTTTCTAACTCCGATTACCGCCGGTTCGCAGCTGGTTCTTATTTCTTGCAGCAAGCCTATCCTTTGCTCGTTAAATTTACTAATATCGTAGGCGTCTTATCCGCCAATAACCGCGTATTTACGGCTTCTAGGGCTAATAAAAATTTGCGCCTTAAATCGTCTGAGGCTTTAGATAAATTTCTAACGTTTAATAAAACGCATTCGTCATCGCCCAAAGAGTAGCGAGTCATGGGCTCTTCGTCCCCAAACGCTCTTAAATCTGATAATCAATCTATCAAAGCGGCGAGATTTTTGCCGTAAAAGTTCGGAAAACCGAAAATTTCCGCCATTTTTAGGTGAAAATTTTTGTATCCTTCGTCTAAATTTTTAGAATAAATATCTAAAAAATCTATATCTACGCTAATAAATTTCATCGTTAAACGCCTTTAAATTTATTTTAGCAAACAAGCCGTATCCACGCCTAAATAAAAAAAGAATTTTTCCGTAAATTCTAAACCGTTGATATAAATTTCATCATCTACGTTAAACAAATACGCATCCAGCCCGCCTAAATGCCTCAACTTTCTTTCCATCGTTTTTTTGTTTACCTCGGACAAATCGTCTAACTCTAGTTTTTCGTTTGCTCTTTGGATTTTCGTCTTTAAATTTTTTATAAATATATAATTAGAAAAGTCGGGCGGAACGATGTTTGATATATCGCAATCTATAAATTTAAAAAACGAGATTTTGCAGGCGGATAGGTTTAAACTTAACTCGTCAAGCTTGCCTAACCTTTGGTTGCCGCCGATAAATTGGACTTCGGATATTTTCCCGATAATCGTATTTTTTTGAAAATTATTTACTAAAAATTTTTGGTCGGTTATTTTGCATTTATCAAATAAACACGAGAAATATTTCGTCGATAAGTCGTCTAATCTCGTTCCGCGAAAATCGCAACCGATAAATTTGCAATTATCGTAAACCGCATTTACCTGTCCGACGCTACGGAAATCTACCTTTTGAAAAACGGTATTTTCAAAATTAACGTTTTTTCGTAGGCCTATTCTCGCATTTGAAAAATCGCACTGAATAAATTTCGCATCCCTAACCGACAAACCGTCAAAAATCGCTCCGCCGAGGTTCTCGCCGCATACCGAAATATCGCGCAGCTCGTTATTTATAAAAAGATTTTTTATTTTGTATTTCCTCTGCGTGCGTAAAATTTCATAGCGGCGCTAAGCCTTGGCGTAAACGTTTATAAACTGCAAAAACTAGACGCCGCCCGCGCAAAAAATAACTCGTCTTTTTTCCTTTGCGCCGCCTTTTTCGGATATTTTTGGCCTCTTTAAGCTGCTGCTAACGGGTCTTCGCCGAAGTTATTTGCGCCTACCGTGCCGCGCGTAGCAAACCATACGATTAAAATGATCAGACCGATGATCGGAATAAAAAAGAGCAGCACCCACCAGCCGCTTTTGTTTAGGTCGTGAAGTCTTCTGACGCAGACTGCAAGTTTGGGTAACAAAAGGGCTAAACCCGCAAGCGTAGAAAAAAGCTCTGATTTTTCGTATATGTTTGATGCACTTAAGTCTATACAAACCGCAACTACGTCTACTAGAAAAATAAAGACTAAAAACCACCAGTACTCCGACCTAGGCGCTCTGCCGTCAAACTTTACGTAGCCGTTAAGGCAACTTTTTATGGATTCGCCAAAAGTCACTGTTTATCCTTTGTTTTAAAATATTTTTTTATTTTATAAAAATAAATAGAAATATTTACTTAAGAATAGACATTTTGCGGGCTTAAATGAAATAAAAATTTAGGCGTACTTAACTTAATCAAAAACTGTTTTTAGTTAAATGATATTTTTTGTGTTATTTTAGTAAGTCTAGGTCTAGAGTATCACGACCTCGGTTTTTAGCTGGATGTCAAATTTTTCCAAAACGCGCTCGCGGGCTAAATTTATGAGTCCCGTTACGTCCGCAAAGGTCGCGCCGCCGAAATTTACGATGAAATTTGCGTGCTGCTCGCTAAATTTAGCTCCGCCTATCGCGTAGCCCTTTAGCCCGACGCCCTCGATCAGCCTGCCCGCGTAGTCGCCGGGCGGATTTACAAAACAACTGCCAAAGCTAGCGCCCTTTGGTTGATTTGCGCGCTTAGCGGCAAAATCGGCGGCGAGCGCTGCGTCAAATTCGCGCGAAATTTTAAACTCGGCGCCAAATATCGGCTTATCTATCCCGCTTTTTCGGTAGCTAAAGCTTATCCTCTCGCGCTCTACCCAGCCGCGTCCTAGCCGCACGGCTAGCAGATCATCGCTGATGCTAACGCCGCAAAGACCCGCGTTCATTTTGATGAGGCCCCCAAGCGTGCCCGGGATATTTTGCAAAAACTCAAATCCGCCGATACCCTGCTTTTTGGCGAAGTTGTAAATTTTGCCCGACTTCGTCGCAGCGCCGATACTAAGCACGTCGCCGCTCAAATTTATATAATCAAACGCGCTGCCTAACATCATCATCGCGGGCGGGTTTGGCGAAACCAGTAGGTTGTTCGCGCCGCCTATCATCACGCGCCCGGCAAATTCCGGCTTTAGCGCGTCCTCTATGCTCTCTAACACTGCCACCTCGTGCACGCCGCCCACTCGCACCGAGCTAAATTTGGAAAAATCTATAAGCCGCGTCATTGCACGAAATTCGGAATAAACTCTATCATGCGCGTCGTGAAATCGACCATCATCGAGACCATCCACGGCATCAAAAATATAATCACGACGACGACTAAAATGATTTTTGGCACGAAGCTTAGCGTCATCTCGTTTATCTGCGTCGTGGCCTGAAATATACTGATGATGAGCCCCGCCGACAGACCCGCGAGCAGCATAGGAAAGCTCAGATATAGCGCGATCTTAAAGGTTTCGATACCGAGTTCTATGAGCGTTGATTGCATTAGCTAAACCTTATATCGTTGTACTCGGTCGGCACGAGGTAGTTTTCGGCCTTGATCGGCAGCGGATAAAATCCGCGCTCGTAGCCAAGCGCAAAGAGCTTATTTACCGCCTTTAGCTGCGTTTCGTTCATCGAGATGGAGCTATCATTTGCGTAGAGATTTAGGTAGGTTTTTAGCTTTTCTTTATCGACGCGGATCAAATTTCGCTCCATCAGCATGTGCGATAAAAAGGGCTTATGCGCGGTGGCGATGCGTACGCCCTCGGTTAACACGCGTTCGCACTCGATAGCGTCCGTTATCGGCAGGCTGCGGCGAACCGCCATGCCTCCTAGCGGCAACGGCAGATTTTCGCCCGCTAGCTCGCTCCAGATATCCCAGATCTCGCGCTCTACGCAAAGCTCGTCCGAAAAATCCAAAATGCTCTCGTGTATCAGCACGCCCGCATCCACCTCACCGCTTAAGACCGCGCTCTCGATGTCTAGGAAATTTTTATAAACTATGCGCGCCCGCGGGTATGCCATGCGAAAAAGCAGGGCATTTGTCGTGTGTTTGCCGCTTAGCGCGACTTTGAAATTTCGCTTTAAAACCGCGCCCTTTTTCTTTACCAGCTTTGGGCCGTAGCCCTCGCCAAAGCTCACTGCCGTGCGCAAAAGCGCGTATTCGTCGCAGATGAGCGGATAGAGCGCGAAGCTAATCGCCGTGGCCTCATAGGTGCCTTTTAGCGCCTCATCGTTTAGCGTCTGGATGTCAAGCGCGGTGGCGCTAAATTTTAGATTTTTGGAGCTAACCCAGCCAAAATCAATCGCCCTATACATAAAAATATCGTCGGCGTCGGGCGAGTGAGCGACGTTTATATGCTTAAAAATCTTCAAATTTTATCCTTCTTGCTCCGCTTTAAATTTCGCACGCGGCTAAATTGCGAAATTATAGTAAATTTTTGCTACAATCGCCATAAAAATGCGGAATTTATAAAGAAAAGTATGGAAAATCAGGCGTATTTAAAAGAGCAAATTTTAACTTATCTAGGCAACAAACGCTCGCTTTTAGGCTTTATCGAACAAGGCGTAAATATCGCAAAAGAGGCGCTTGGCAAAGAAAAACTAAGCTGCTGCGACCTTTTTAGCGGCAGCGGCATCGTGTCGCGATTTTTTAAATCCCACGCAAGCTTCATCATCGCAAACGACCTCGAGCTGTATAGCCGCGTAACAAACGAGTGCTACCTCGCAAACGCGGACGCTGGATTTAAAAAAGAGCTTGATTTTTGGCATGAAAAATTAACTCGCCAAATCGGCGCAAATTTGCGTGAGGGCTTTATCTGCGAGCTTTATGCGCCAAAAGACGAGGCAAATATCTCGGCGAGGGACCGCGTCTTTTACACGAGAAAAAACGCCGCCTACATTGACACTGCGCGCCAGATGATCGAGGCGCTAGTGCCGCAGGAGCTGCGCGTTTTTTTCGTCGCTCCGTTGCTGTATTCAGCTAGCGTTCACGCCAACACTAGCGGCATTTTCAAGGGTTTTCATAAAAACAAGGACGGCCTTGGGCAGTTTGGCGGACGCGGCAAGCACGCGCTATCTCGCATCACGGCAGACATCAGCCTGCTTAAGCCCGTTTTTTCAAATTTTAACGTCGAATTTGACGTGCAAAGTCGGGATGCAAACGAGCTTGCCGCCGAGCTTCCGCCGCTTGATCTGGTCTATCTTGATCCGCCTTATAACCAGCACCCCTACGGCTCGAACTACTTTATGCTAAATTTGATCGCTAGCTACGAGCGCCCGAGCGAAATCTCGCGGGTTTCCGGTATCGCTAGAGGCTGGAACCGCTCTGTTTTTAATCAAAAATCAGCCGCCGCGCCCGCGTTTTTCGAGCTAATCTCAAAGCTAAAAGCCAAATTCGTACTCATCTCGTTTAACTCCGAGGGCTTCATTGCGCGCGAGGAATTTAGCCAAAATTTAGCCGGGCTGGGCGAAGTGCAAATTTTGGAGAAAAAATACAACGCCTTTCGCGGTAGCAGAAATCTAGCAAGCCGCCCGACCCACGTGAGCGAGCTGCTTTACGTTTTAAAAAAGGCGTAAATTTAGAGCAAATTTGACCCCGCTCAAACCCGTCTCAAATTTGCGCGAATAATCAAAAATTCATCTCAAATTTGATAAAATCAGCCCGATTATTTTAAATTTAAGGAAGCCGATGGCAAAAGAAAAAGAGGAGAAAAAGATAGTCCCGCCGACAAACGATTCGGACAAGAAAAAGGCCTTAGACGCGGCTTTAAAGCAGATAGATAAAGCATTTGGCAAGGGTACGCTGATCCGCCTTGGCGATAAGCAAGTCGAGGCTATAGACAGCATCTCGACCGGCTCGCTAGGACTTGACCTAGCCCTTGGTATCGGCGGTATCCCAAAGGGCCGTATTATCGAGGTTTACGGGCCTGAGAGCTCGGGTAAAACGACTCTAACGCTACACATCATCGCCGAAGCGCAAAAAGCGGGAGCCACGTGCGCCTTTATCGACGCCGAGCACGCTCTGGACGTAAAATACGCGGCAAATTTGGGCGTAGATACCGAAAACCTCTACGTCAGCCAGCCCGATTTTGGCGAACAGGCGCTTGAGATCGTAGAAAACCTCGCTAGAAGCGGCGCGGTCGAGCTTATCGTGGTTGATAGCGTCGCGGCTCTAACGCCAAAAAGCGAGATCGAGGGCGATATGGGCGATCAGCACGTGGGGCTTCAGGCACGACTAATGAGCCAAGCGCTGCGCAAACTCGCGGGCGTCGTGCACAAGATGAACACGACCGTGATCTTTATCAACCAAATTCGTATGAAGATCGGCGCGATGGGCTACGGCACGCCTGAGACCACTACGGGCGGCAACGCGCTTAAATTTTACGCATCCGTGCGCCTAGACGTGAGAAAAATCGCCACTCTAAAACAAAACGAAGAGCCTATCGGCAACCGCACGAAGGTAAAAGTCGTAAAAAATAAAGTCGCGCCTCCGTTTAAAACGGCGGAATTCGACATAATGTTCGGCGAGGGCATCAGCCGCGACGGCGAGATCATCGACTACGGCGTGAAGCTCGATATCATCGACAAAAGCGGCGCGTGGTTTAGCTACAAAGCCGCCAAAATCGGCCAAGGCCGCGAAAACGCAAAAGCCTATCTCAAAGAGCACCCCGAGATATCAGACGAGATCGTAGCGACGATAAAAAGCTCGATCGGCCTAGATAAGCTAATAAGCGGTGCTGGCGGCAAAGATAGCGACGACGAAAGCGAAAGCATAGAAGAAAATACGGAGGAATAAAAAATGGTATTTATAGAAGACGTAACCGCGATAGAAGTACTTGACAGCCGCGGCAATCCGACCGTGAAAGCGACCGTGGCTCTAAGCGACGGCACCGTAGCAAGCGCGATAGTGCCAAGCGGCGCAAGCACGGGCAAACGCGAGGCGCTGGAGCTTCGCGACAAAGACGAAAGATACTGCGGCAAGGGCGTGCTAAAGGCGGTCGAAAACGTAAATTCGCAGATTGCCGAAGCCGTGATCGGACTTGATGCTTTTGGTCAAAAGGCGCTTGATGATGAGATGAGAGAGCTTGACGGCACGGATAACTACTCAAATTTGGGCGCAAATGCGGTGCTTGGCGTATCTATGGCGGTAGCGCGCGCGGCGGCAAAGAGCCTTGACGTGCCTTTGTACCGATACCTTGGCGGCGTAAACGCTAGCGTGCTACCCGTGCCGATGTTTAATATCATTAACGGCGGCGCGCACGCGAACAACAGCGTGGATTTTCAAGAATTTATGATTATGCCGTTTGGATTTGATAAATTTAGCGACGCGCTGCGAGCGGCGACCGAAATTTACCACACGCTAAAAGGCCTTCTAAACGCGGCCGGCCACAGCACGGCAGTGGGCGACGAGGGCGGATTTGCGCCAAATTTAAACGACAACGAAGAGCCGATTAAGCTAATCATGCAAGCCATCGAAAAAGCAGGCTACAAAGCGGGCGAGCAGATCAAACTAGCCCTTGACGTGGCAGCCAGCGAGCTGTACGAAAATGGCAAATACAAGCTAGAAGGCAAGGAATTTAACAGCGAAGAGCTGATCGAGAGATATGCGCAGCTTTGCGAGAAGTATCCGATATTTTCGATCGAAGACGGCCTAAGCGAGGACGACTGGGCGGGCTGGGCGAAGCTAACGGCGAGGCTTGGCTCTAAGGTGCAGCTCGTGGGCGACGATCTTTTCGTAACGAACGAGAAAATTTTACGCGAAGGCATGGCCAAAGGCGTAGGCAACGCGATTTTGATCAAACCAAATCAAATCGGCACGGTTAGCCAAACTATGCAGACGATCCGTCTAGCGCAGCGCAAAGGCTACCGCTGCGTGATGAGCCACAGAAGCGGCGAGAGCGAGGATAGCTTTATCGCGGACTTTGCCGTCGCGATGAATACGGGCCAAATCAAAACGGGCGCAACCTCAAGAAGCGAACGCAACGCCAAATACAACCGCCTGCTTGAGATCGAGCGCGAAACGGACGAGTTTTTGGGGCATGAAATTTGAACGAGGCGCAAGACGAATACGTCGAGAAAAAGCCGTTTGATTTCAGGCTTTTTTTCAGATTTATGCTTATAGCGTTTTGCGTGGTCTGTTTTGGCGTTTACGTCGGCAACATAGTTTTTGGCAAGCGCTCGCTAGACGTGATGCTAAGCCTGCAAAATCAGCGCACTCGGCTGCAAGAGGATATCGAGACGCTAAAGGCGCAAAACGCCCAGCTGCAAAAGGCGTATTTCGAGCTAAAAGAGCTCGAGCCCGGCAGCGGCGGGTAAATTTAACTTTATAAATTTAAAAACGGGGGAGTTATGAAAATCGGTAAAATTTGGCTTTTGGCGCTGGCCTGCGGGCTGGCTTTGGGCAGAGAAAATCCCTTCGCGCCCTCTAGCGAACTAAACGCAAACACGGCTAGCACCAACGTCGTAGAAAATTTGCCTCCTTTTGAGAAGCAGAGTTTTAAATTTCCCGCCGACGCTAGAAACTTCATCTCCGTCACGCTAAAATACAAAAGCGTAGACGGCAGCGTCAAGGAAAAAACCGTCGACGTAAACAAAAGCATCTCGTGGCAAGACGAGTTTTTGCTAAGCAAGATCGCAGTGCCCGTCGTCGTAGAAAAGCCCGACGTTTCCGTAACCAAAGAAGAGTCTAAGATAGCCGCGATAGACGTCGCGCCAAGGCCTAGCGAGCGCAACATGACGAGCTTGCCTCTAAATGACGTAGTAATCAAGCCTCTTGAGCCGGAAGCCAAATCCGCGCTAAAAGAGATCAAATACAAAAAAACAATCTTTGAGATCGGTAAAGATCGGGTCAAAATCGCGACCAAGGATGCCAAGATCAAAGATTATTCCATTAGCGGCGGCAGGCGCGTCGTGATCGATTTTGCATCGAGCGTGGACTCCTATACGAAAAAATACGAGCTAGACTACGGCGCGTTTAAAACGGCGCTTTTTGGCTCGCACGGCAGCTTTTACCGCGTAGTTTTCGATCTGGACGGCAGCTACAAGCACTCGGTAGAAAAGACGCAGGACGGATATCTGCTAAAACTATCTAGATAAATTTGCTCTTTATGCGCCGATTTTGGGCGTGTAAATTTGCACCGATAATTTCTTGCGGCGAGTTAAATTTAGCCTACGCCGATTGTTTAAATTCGGCTTTTAATTTAGCCGAATTTGCCTTGATTTAAATTTCTCACTTTTTTAAATTTATCGCTTCCAAATTCACTCAAATTTAACCGCCATTTGGCTAAGATTTCGTAAATTTAACGAAGCAAAAGGATCAAATTTGCACGACTTGCTAAAAATATTTAAAACTATTTTATACGGCGCGCTGTTTTTAGGACTTTATCTTTTGGCGGATAAGTACGGACTGTTTTCTAAATTTAGCTCGCCCGCTCATTTCGTCGTTACCGCCGATACTAAAATAATCCCGGGGTCCGAGCTAAGCAAATATGTAACGCAAGAGGAGATAGACGATTTTGCTTTTAGATACTGGGATATAGATAAGCAGATAAAAGATGGCGCATTTGCTGAAAATTTCCGCAAGCTTTTAAAATCAAAGCAAACGGATCAAATTTTAAAATTTATGCAAGACAATAACATTAGCATAGACTCTCCACTAATAGACGGCGTTACTCCTTTGATGTACGCTAGCTTTTACGACGACGAAGCCACGGCAAAAAGGCTTATAGATAT
>CAURKB010000034.1:0-17273 GCA_963525315.1 uncultured Campylobacter sp.
ATCTAAGACTAGCCGTCATCGGCGGCAAATCAGCGCTAAATCAAATGGAAGACGAAAACATAAAAGCTACCGAAGTAAGCTGCAAAGACGAGATAATCGCCTACGAATACGTCTTTAAAAACTCGCAAAACATAGACTGGGAAACCATCTCGGACGAATATGAAAAAGAATTTGCGTCTAGCATGAAAGAGCTTTTGACGGAAGAATTCTGCTCTGATAAAAACACCCTTATGCTACTACAAAAAGCAAAAAGTATCGTGATGAATTACCGTTTACCAAGCGGTGCGCTTTTTAGCAAAGTAGAGCTAACCGCAAAAGACTGCGAAAAATAGCGCAAAAAGTATTAAATTTGCGTCAGCTAAAATCCGTCTTTTAGATATAAGGCGCCTAAAAGACGGACGAGAGCCTCTAAGCGCTAAAGCATCTGCGCCCTAACTCCACAAACCTTACGATAAAAAGCAAACCGGCGGCCGGACTAAGTCCGCTAAAATTTAGGCCGTCTCAATACTTGCGCCGCACGAAAAAATTAAAAACATGCAAAGCCGCCGCGCACTAGCAAAATTTGCCGCACGAGCCGATTTTATGCTAAATCAAGCCGAAATTTGGCCATAAATCTCAAAAACGGCGCCGAAACTACGATAGAAGCAACGCAAAATTGCTCGCCGTAAATAACGCAAAGACTTAAGCTTTATCTTAGGCTGCAACGCGCTAAGCATCAAAGCAAGCAGTTGCAAACGCCGTAGCTTTAGACGGCAGCCAAAGGCGCGCTAAATTTGGATAAAACGGCTAAATTTTGCGACAAAATCGCAAAATAACGCAAATGTTAAGCTAGATTTTGATTTTACGAACCAGGATGCCGCTTTTTTGCGAGTCGCTATTAAATTTAACGACTTAGCCGCTCCAATCTCAGGCAAAACGCTAAAAGCGCGTAAAAGCTCCAAGTCATCCAATGTTCCGCCAAGTTTATTAAACGCGGCTTGCATTTGCTAAATTTAGCGCGCCTGCAAAGACCGCACGGCAAATACGCAAACGATTATGCATGATTTGCAGCAAGCAAGACGGCGTTTTTTAACCTCATCTACCGCAAAGCTAAATTTCGCCCGAATTTAGCTAAAATCGCACTAAAATTTAAATCAAAAAGAGAAAAAATGATATACCTTTGCGGCGATACGCACGGGAGCGCGGAGCTTCACAAAATCACGAACAAGGCCTTTTTGAGCCGAAATTTTACGCGCGAGGACTACGTGATCGTGCGTGGGGATTTTGGTCTATTTTTTAGCGATACGCCAAATGAGCGGCTCGTTAGAGAGCGGCTGGGCAGACTGCCGTATACGCTGCTTTTTATCGACGGCAACCACGAAAATTTCGACCTGCTCTACGGCCTGCCGACCGAGGAAAAATTCGGCGGCAAGGTAGGCGTCGGAGGGGAGAATTTATTTTGGCTTAGGCGCGGCGAAATTTACGAGATAGGCGGGCGAAATTTTCTAGCTTTCGGCGGGGCGTTTAGCATCGACAGAGCTTGGCGCAGGCTAAACATAAGCTACTGGGACGCCGAAATCCCAAGCCAGAGCGAGCTAAATTTCGCGCTTAGCAATCTAGCTCGCTTTAAGAGCGCGGGCGGCAAGATAGACGCGGTGCTAAGCCACACGGCGCCTACTTTTTTGATGTCCGCGCTTAGCGATCTGTTTTTGGGCGGCGGAGCGATTTACGATCCGACTACGGATATGTTAGAGCAGATTTTTGAGCTTGCAAAGCCCGAGAAATGGTACTTCGGGCACTTTCATGCAGACAGAAAAGTCTCCGCTCGCGGCTGCGAGTTTCATCTATGCTACGACGAAATTTTAAAATTTTAGGGTAAATTCTCGCGCCGAGGCTTTGTAAACGAGTGCGATTTTAGCTCGTATAGCGCTAAAATTTATAAATTCGGCGGCTAAATTTAGTCCGATTTAACTTCGCCGCGCAAATTTCACAACTCCAAAACCGTCTTAACGCCTAGCCTTTGCGCGTTCTCAAAGTAGCTTTTAGCAGGATCAAGTCCGAAAATGCGCATCAGCTCCTGCCTTGCCCAGAGGATTTCTGGGTCTCTTAGGTCGTTTATTTGGTAGGCAAGCTCCTCGCCGCGCAAAATTTCGGCGATCTCAAACTGCGCGTATCGCGGGCTAAAACCGATGCAGTTAAATTTCAAATTATTTTCCTCTATCAGCTCTTTTAGCTCGCGCGAAGCGGCCTTCATCACGCTTTGCTCGCCCGAGCAGATCTCTATAAATCCCCACTGCAAATACGTCCGCGCGGGGCTAATGTGAAAACTCATCGGAAAATCAAGCTGCGAGGCATCAACCTTTTCATGCGCGAAAATTTCAAATTCGCCGTAAAAAAACGCATTATCAAACATCACGTCCATAGGCAGCCTAGGACGCGACATCAGCTCGCCCGCGCTTGCTTCGCCCTGCGACGCATACGCAAAAAGCTCGACGAAAACGGGTTTTCCCATAAAGCCTAACATCGCGTGGCCTTCCGGTAAAAGGCCGCTTTTTCGCAGTTTATGCCCGTCTAAAATCACCCTGCCAAAGCCGTAGCGGTTGCGGTCAAGCTTAAATCGGAAAAAATCCCCGCTTTTAAATTTGATATTTTTACGGCCCGCTTTCTTAAACTCCTCTATCTTGCGCACGTGATCCAAGTCCGACTGCGCGATAAAGCGCTCTATCTCGCTTCTAAAATCCATCTTGCGTCCGTGTCCGCTCTCCCATACGCTGTCGTAAAACGTAGTCTGCGAGGCAAAGCTAGCGATTCGCAGGCTGTATTTATTAGCGTACAGATAGACTCCAAGAGGCGTGCGCTTTTCAAAATTTGCGGGCGTTAGTTTCGTCTCCTTGCCTTTTGCGGTTTTAGGCAGCAGTATCTCGCGCCCCTTAGTCGCCTCGTCGTAGCCGTATTCCGCATAACACTCATCCGTGGAAACCACGTGCTTTTTGATGACGTCGCCTTCAAAATACAGCACGCTAGCGGGTCTAAATCTATCCCCGGCAAACTCTACCCGCTCCCAGCTCTCCTGCACTGCATCAAGCCCGAAACACGCCCTTTGTTCGTTATTTAGTTCAAACATTTTTCCCTTTCGTTTTCATTTGCGCGCCGCTTACCGCGCTACCAAATTTTGCGGTTTAAATTTAGCTCTTTTACTATCTGCGTAAAGCTTTCTATCTCGCTTTCATAGGCGATTAGCGTCGCTTCTTCCGTTAGCGATTTGCCAAGCTGCGGCTCAAAGTCGTCGCGCCTGGTCTCGACGGCGATAAAAATTTGACCGTCCTTAAAAACGGCGTTTACGGGGCAGCCAAATCTCTCGCAAATCTCGCGAAATCTCTCCATAAGCACGGGTGTAAGGACGTATCTAGCGCCGATCTGATCGGTCGTATAGACGTCAAATATCCCTTCAAATCTCACGTCGTCCATATTTGCTTTCTGACCGTAGATCGCTAAATTTCGCGAATTTGCGTGCGCGATTTGCGTTACGCAGCTTGATTTTTTATTAAAATCCGCCTTAAAAAGCACGCCCCGAAATAGCACGACCGTCTCGGTGTTATTTTTCTTTTTTACCATTTTGGCGGCGTAAAAGTCGCTAAATTTGACGCGAACGCCCTCTATCTCGCCGCTTATGAGATCCTCGCTACTCCACTCATCGACCCTGCAATCGTAAATCGTAAAAAACTCGTCAAGCCCCAGTCCGCGGTCTTTATCGTAGCTAAGACCGTGCTTTTTCACGATCTTTTCTATGATTTGGCGCTTAAAATTTGTCCTAAATTCGCGCCTTTTTGATGCGGTGATAAGCATCGTCGTAAAAGTATAAACGAGCGCGCCTATCGCAGCGCCGAAAATCGCGTCTAAAAGATACGTTATCGCAGCGCCCGCGCAAATGCCAGCGCCAAGGCCGATAAAATTTGCTTTTTTGGTAGCGGCGACCAAAATTACGCGCTCGTCTTCTAGCTCTTTTAGCTCCGGCGAAAGCTCGCTCGCAGGCGAGTTTGGGGCGGGTTTTTCACCCAAAGCCGCAAAAAGATTAGAAGCCGCCGGAAGCGCAAAAAGCGCTACAAATGCGCCGACGAAAATAAAGGTAAATAAAGTCTCCGTTTTAACTCCTTTGCGCGGTTTGGCGGCTTTTTTACGGCTTGCGGCTCGCAAACCAAAGCCGCTAAATACGGCTAAATTTTGCCGCGGCGATTGATTTTAAACAAGGCGGCTAAATTTTAACCTAACGTTCGCGCTTAAATTTACGGCTTTTTCGTCTTGCTTTTTATTAAATCTACGCGGTTTTTAGTCTCGCGTTTTTTAAAATTTGCCGCTTTCTCTTGCGCTTTCGTTTAAATTCGCGCCGCCCGCAGTTTAGCGTTTTAGCCGTCTCTGCGTTCATCGAGCTTTACGCCGCTTTTTACCCTGCTTTGAGCGCAAAATTTAACACTCGTCTTTCGTATTTTATCGCCCCGATTTACGCCTAAATTTAGCCGACCCGCAAGCATTTGCCTCGCCTAGCGTTCCTTTCGTTTAAATCTAGATTCTGTTTTTACTCTTTGGCGTAATTTTCGCAAACGACCGTCAGGCGTAAATTTAACCGATCCGCGAGCAAATCGAATAAATTTATCTAAACGCCGCTTAAATTTAGCGTCCCGTAAAATTTTAGCTTTTAACAAGAGCGGCTAAATTTAAAGCTAACGCAAAAGCGAATTTACGCCCTGCGCCGTTTGCGTATTTTCGGGTTTCATCCGCGATTTTGCTCCCAAATTTCGCACGTTTTTAACTCAAATTCGTCGCCGCGCTTGCCGTTAAAGCGACCTAAACTCGCGGGCTAGTTCTAGGCTCGCTTCGATCTCGGCGCGTTTTGCCATCACGCTTTCGACGTTTGCGCTTAAATTTAGCCCGTTTTTATCACCGAAGTTTTTAAGCTCACTCCAAATCTCTTTGATGATTTCGCAGCTTTGCGCTAGATAATCGGCACTCGCATTTAGCCTATTTTCGACGCTTTGCGGTACGCTCACGCCCAGCCATTTTATAAATTCCAGCGTTTTTGGATTGCCCGCGGTCGAAAACGTGAGAAATATCGGCTCGGTTATCTTTGCAGCCGCGCAGTCTTCTAAAAATTTGCGCGCTAAATTCGCGTCAAAAATCGCCTGCGAGATAAAAAATTTAGCCCCTAGGCGGATTTTTTCTTGCATCCGCTGCGGCTCGTCGCCCTTTTTGCCGTGGCGTTCGGCGATACATACGCCGCCTGAGGCTAAATTTTTAAATTCACCCGCGATCTCGTAGGCGCGAGTCAAATCCAGCCTTGTTTTTTGTGCGCTAGACGTAGCTCCGACAAGCACGCATAAATCCGCGCTCTGAGTCGCCAAAGCCGCGCGAAACTCGCTCTCGTCGTATCCGCCCGCCACGCGGTAAAAAACGCTCGGCGTCGCGACTTTTAGATAGTTTGCATAGTAGCTTTGCGGGCTTAGCGTCCCGCTAAACTCGAAAGTCCTTTGCGCGTCGCTTCTGTCGCTTTCGTCTTGAACCTCGTAAAGCACGAGTCCGTCGGCATTTACGCTCTCTATGCGCGCCGTCCAGCGGTCTGCTATCTCACGCAGCTTGGCCTCTTCAAATTCGGCCTTGGGCGGCGTCAAAGCGTAGAGCAAAAGATTTTTTTCTTTATTTAAAATTTTTTCTTTTAGCATGAAATTTCCAAATTTAATATGTAGAAAACGCGGCGTTTGCGGCTAAATTTACGCTTACGGCGCGGAAGAAAACTTAGTTTGATTTTAGCCGAGAATCCCGCAAATTTTGCTTTGCGACTAGCTTGATTTTACAAAATTTAAGCCGAATCTTACCCGCGCTAAATTCGCGCCGCTTGCAAAATAGCGTCCAAAAACGGCGTCTAAATTTACGAATTTCGTGCGAATTTAGCCGCAAAATCAACCTAGCGCAAAGCCGCTAGATTTAAACCGCCGCCCGTTTGCTAAATTAGCAAAAAAGGCGGCGAGATTTGAGCGAAGCTCTAAATTTACGAATTTCGCACGATTTTGACGGCTTGCACGAGATTTTTTAGGCTCGGCTCGACCTCTTCCCATTTGCGGGTTTTTAGGCCGCAGTCCGGGTTGATCCAGAGCTGTTCTTTAGGCAGTACTTCTAGTAGCGCCCTGATCTGCGCGACCATCTCGTCGACGCTCGGTACGCGCGGACTGTGAATGTCGTAGATGCCCGGGCCCACTTCTTGTTTGTAGCCGACGGATTTAAAGATTTTTAGCAGTTCGTTGCCGCTGCGAGCCGTCTCGATGCTGATAACGTCGGCGTCCATCGCCTCGATGGTCTTGATGATGTCGTTAAACTCCGAGTAGCACATATGAGTGTGTATCTGCGTCTGCGCGCGAGCCGAAGCGACCGAGAGCTTAAAGCAATCAACCGAGAATTTCTCGTATGCGCCGATGTTTTCGTCGCGTAGCGGATAACCCTCTTTAAACGCGGCCTCGTCTACTTGGATGACTTTTATGCCCGCGTCTTGCAGATCGGCGATCTCGTCGTAGATGCATAGCGCAAGCTGCTTAGCGATATCGGCTCGCGGTTTATCGTCGCGCACGAAGCTCCAGTTTAGGATAGTTACCGGGCCAGTTAGCATGCCTTTCATTATCTTTTTCGTGCGGCTTTGCGCGTAGGATATCCACTCGACCGTCATCGCTTTTGGACGGCTCACGTCGCCGAAAAGCAAAGGCGGCTTCACGCAGCGGCTGCCGTAGCTTTGCACCCAGCCGTTTTCGCTAAACGCGTAGCCTTTGATCTGCTCGCCGAAATACTCGACCATATCGTTTCTCTCCGGCTCGCCGTGGACTAGCACGTCAAGTCCGACGTCTTCTTGAAATTTCACGCACTCGTCGATATATTTTTTGATGCCGTCGTTATACTGCTGCTCGCTGATCTCGCCTTTTTTGAAATTTTGGCGCAAAACGCGAAGCTCTACCGTTTGCGGGAAGCTGCCTATCGTCGTAGTCGGCAAGACGCCGTAGTTTAGGACTTCGTGCTGGATTTTGATGCGGTCTTCAAACTTCTCTTCGCGCTCGAATTTGGTTAAATTCGCGACGCGAGCCTGGACGGCGGCGTCGTGGATGAGAGCAGAATTTGCGCGGGAGTTCGCGCTGGCTTTATTTTCGGCGTAAATTTTAGCTTCGTTTTCGTTTAGAGACGCGCCGTTTGCGAGCTTTGCGATGATTGCGATTTCGCTTAGTTTCTCAACGGCGAAACTTAGCCAGCTTTTGACCTCGGGATTTAGCTTTTCTTCGTATTTTAGGGTAAAAGGCACGTGAAGCAGCGAGCAGCTAGATCCTACGTAAAAGTCCTTGCCGCCTAGTTTTTGCGCTATTTGCTTTACGAAATTTACGCGCTCGTCGATATTGCTTTTCCACACGTTTCTGCCGTTTACGACGCCGGCGAAAAGCTTCACGTTAGAGTTTGCGATAGTAGGCAGTGCCTCGATATTTTTCTCGCCGTAGACAAAATCAAGCCCGATGCCGTAAATTTTAGTTTTTAGCGCTTCGCCCACGGCTTTTAGCGCATGCTCGAAATAGGTCATAAATACGATTTTTACGTTGCTTGCGGCCGCGGTTAGCTTCTCGTAAATGGGCGCGATTTTATCAGTTAGCGCGTCGCCCTTGCTAGTTACGAATATCGGCTCGTCTAGCTGGACTAGGATTTCGCCGTCTAGCTTTGAAATTTGCTCCAAAAGCTTGACGTATTGCGCCGTTAGCGCGTCTAAATGACAAAGCGCGCAGCTGCCGTCGGTGGTCTTTGAAAGCGCCAAAAACGTGATAGGGCCGATCAAATTTACCTTGCCTTTTACGCCGGCGGCCTTTGCCTCTTCGTATTCGTTAATGATTTTTGACGCGTCAAGCTTAAAGATCGTCTGGGCGCTAAGTTCGGGCACGATGTAGTGGTAGTTCGTGTTAAACCACTTAGTCATCTCCATCGCTACGCCTTTTTCGTTGCCGCGAGCGCAGGCGAAATACTGCTCTAATCCGCTTAAATTCGCAAATCTAGGCGGCACCGCGCCAAATGCCACGATGGCGTCTAGCATCAAATCGTAAAGCGAAAAATCGTTCACGCTGATAGCCGAAATTTCGGCGTCTTTTTGGTATTGCCAGTGTCTATTTTTTAGCGTTTTAGCGATGCTTAGCAAATTCTCCTCGCTAAAGCCCTCTTTTTTACTCCAAAGGCCTTCTAGCGCGCGTTTTAGCTCTCTTTTTTCTCCGATTCGCGGGAAACCCGTAACGTAACTTTTTATCATTCTCTTTTTCCTTTTTTAAATTTTTAACTTCTCGGACGAGCCAAGCCCGTCCTTGCGACGGGGAGCGCTAGCGCTCCCTCGACCCACCTAAAGCACACCGCCGCTTTCGGTGACGGCGTAACGTTTGCAATTTTAATTTTACTTGCTAGCCTATTTAAAGCCGCTCAAAAAGCGGGCTTAGAAAAGGCGGGTGGCAACCGCTTTTTCGCAGGCTAAAGTAAAATTTATAAAAAACCCTGCTAAATAAATTTCGCCCGAATTTTAGGCACTGTTTGGCTTTGTTTTTAAAAATGCAATTACAATGCGTTCTTCGCGGCGATAGAAGTAAATTTATATTAATGTTTAAAAACGTGGAATTATTTAAAAATTTGGCTGTTTTTTTGTTAAGATTAAAGAGTCTTAAACATGGGGCAAAGCATTAAGCTTATCCTTTGGGTCGAATTTGAGCCGTATTATAAAGATTTTTGCGAAATAAATCAAGCCACTTTCGTTAAATTTAGCGTAAAACGGCTTTATAAATTTAACCGCGTCAAAGCGGTTATGCGAGGGCTATCTATATCGTCTCTAAAAACCCCGCCCCGCAGTTCATACATCCGCCGCCTACTCCGGCGTCTAGCATTATATTTATGAGCTCTGGCAGAGCCTTGATATCCCAAACGGCAGGCCACGCTTTTGCAGGCGTTTGGTTGTTGCCGTAGTAAAAATAAAGCGGTTTTTCTAAATCTTGGCGGAGTAAATTTAGCTCGAATTTGCCGCCGTATTCGCGTCCGGTTAGCGTTTCAAATCTTTGCAAAGCGTTTGTTTTCATCATCTCAAGATGCCTTGAATCTTGCGGTTCTAAATAGACTTTATGCCCCAAAAGCCCTTGTACCGAGCATATTACGCAACCTTGCAGCCTTGCTTTGCTTTGCGTAGTTCTGTGTTCGCCGACGGCAACGGTAGTATCTAGTATGTGGATCTTTCCCAAATTTAGCCCGTCTTTTAGCACGGCAAGCGCGATTATCTTTTCAAATTCCGGTTCGTAAGAGGTAAATCTAACGCGTAAATCAGCCCCGTTTAGCAAAAAATCGAAATTCGTTCGTTTAAAAATTTTACCGCTGGGTTCGTGTCTGTATCCCTCGTGCTCGGCATCCGGCAAATGCCTGTAAATAAAACCTTGAATCAACCTGGCAAGAGATTTGTCGATCTTTAAATTCGGGCTTGCTAGCCGCGAGTTTATCGTTATCATTTTAGCTCCTTGAAGGATTTAATCCAAATTATAAAAAATATCGCATTAAAAATTAATTTCAAAAATATAAATACGATTAAATTTTGTAAATTTATGCCCGAAATTTGCTAAAATATCCGCAAAAATCACGCAAGGAGAGCAAATGAAATACGATTTTGACGCGCCGGTGGAGCGAGGCGGGACATACTCGTCAAAGTGGAGAACAAACGAGGGCGAGCTGCCGATGTGGGTGGCGGATATGGATTTTAAGGTCGCGCCCGAAATTTTAGAAGCGCTGCAAAAGCGGCTAGACAACGGAGTTTTTGGTTACTCCTACGTGCCGCGGGAGTGGAACGATGCCGTTTGCTCGTGGTGGAGTAGGCGACACGACGTCAAATTTGATCCAAACTGGCTGATTTTTTGCACGGGCGTGATCCCGATCATCAGCTCTGCGGTGCGCAAATTTACGAGCGTGGGCGATAAAATCGTGATCCAAAGCCCCGTCTATCACGTCTTTTACCGCAGCATCGAAAACAACGGCAGGATCGCGCTTACAAACGAGCTAGCATACGACGGGCGCGGCTACGATATCGACTTTGAGGGTCTTGAAGAAAAACTCGCCGACCCGCTAACGACGATGTTTATCCTTTGTAACCCGCACAATCCCGTCGGCAAAATTTGGAGCGAGGAAAAACTAGCTAAAATCGGCGAGCTATGCGCCAAATACGGCGTTTTGGTGATCTCCGACGAGATTCATTGCGACATCACGAGCCCCGGCAAAAACTACGTGCCCTTTATCCGCGCGAGCGAGACTTGCAAAAACATCTCGATCACCTGCGTTTCGCCGACCAAAGCCTTTAACATCGCTGGCTTGCAAAGCTCCGTCGCCGTAGTGCCAAATCCCAAACTGCGCGCCAAAATGGCAAAAGCCATCAACGACGACGAGGTGGGCGAGGGTAATGCGTTTTCTTGTATCGCGGCGATCGCGGCGTTTGAGCGAGGCGAAGCGTGGCTCGAGCAGATGCGCGAATACGTAGAACAAAACCGCAAAATCGTAAGCGAGTTTTTGCAAAACGAACTGCCGCAGATCAGGCTCGTGGAGCAAGACGCAACGTATCTGCTCTGGCTTGATTGCCGCGAAATTTGCGACGACGCGAGCGATTTTCATAAATTTTTACGCCAAAAAGCGGGTCTTTGGCTAAACGACGGCAATGCGTATAGAGGCACGGAAAAATGCTTCTTGCGCCTAAATATCGCCACGCAAAGATCGCGCGTGCTGGAGGGGCTAAAACGCCTAAAATCAGGCGCTATGGCCTACGCGAAAAGCAAGGAATAATATATTTACGAAAAATTGGGATAAAATTTAGACCTTTTTGGTATGATTTCGACGTCCGACAAGAAAACCTCCTTTTTGTAACGGCGCCTCGGCTCCCCCTGCCGAGGCGTTTTTGTCTTATTCATTAAGCTTTTTTAGTTATAATCTTTCTCATAAATTTACTCCGCCTAGCTCAAATTTAAGTCAAATTTTGTGCTTCAGGCAAAAGGACGAAAATGCTAACTCACATAGACGAAAACGACCGCCCCAAAATGGTCGACGTAAGCGACAAGGGCGTAACTACGCGCATAGCCGTGGCAAGCGGCATCATAAAAATGTCGCGCGAAGCCTTTGACGCGATCAAAAACAACACCGGCAAAAAAGGTCCAGTCCTGCAAACCGCCGTCGTAGGCGCGATAATGGGCGCAAAAAAGACGAGCGAACTCATCCCGATGTGCCACCCGCTGCTAATCAGTGGTATAAACTGCGACATCGAGGAGTTAGCTGATATCTGCGCTTATAAGCTAACCGTTAGCGTCAAGATAGACGGCAAAACCGGCGTCGAGATGGAGGCGTTAACGGGCGTTAGCGTCGGACTTCTAACGATCTACGATATGATAAAAGCGATAGATAAAACTATGCAAATAACGGACATAAAACTAGAAAGTAAAAGCGGAGGCAAAAGTGGCGACTACGTGCGATCTAAATAAAGAACCCCAAATCTCGTACCCAAATTTCTGGGAATACAAAATCATCATCGAAGAAAGCGGCGATGCCCAAGCTATCGCGCAGAGCGTCGTAGGCGAAAGGCAGCACAAGATAACGCCGTCAAAATCAAGCAAAGAGGGCAAATATAAAAGCTACAATCTAAGCGTTTTGGTTAATTCTAACGAGGAGCGGTTAGAAATTTTTTCCGCACTAAGACGCGTTTGCAAATACGTATTATAAGGACTTTTATGCAAAATTTAGTCTTCATACAAACCATAAAAGAGAACAAAAACGACCCGCAAATTTCCGTTTTGATCAGGGAATTTGCGCTAAGCGAGTTTAGAAAAAGCATCAAAAGCGCAAAAGGCGGCGACGCAAACGCGGCTCTAGCTAAAGAATTTGAGCAAATTTGCGAGGCGCTAAAGAGCGAGGATCTGCTAAACCGCCAAAACGTCGCCAACCTCATCCAAAGCGCAGGCGACGCGCTCAGCGAAGCAAAAGAGCAGTATATCCACCGCCTAATCTACGAAAAAGAGCAGATCGAGCGGCAAATTTACGCGCAAAAAGACGAGATCAAAAACGACGTTCGCGCGCTACTTGAAAATATGGAAAATTTCATCAAAAACAGCGACCTGGCGGATAAAGACGAAATTTTAACCGCGATAGACGAAAAGATGCTCTGCGAGCTGCAAATGCTGGGCATTCTTAAAGAAACTACCGAAGCGGCGTTTCTAACCGCGATCGAAAAGGGCGACGACGTGAAAGATACGGTGGAGCAAATCGCAAAAAACGTCGTGCTTAGCGCGATAAACGAGGGCGAAGCGAGCAAAGAGCGCATCCTGGATATCGCAAGAACGGTCTGCGAGGCGGCGTGCGAGATAGCTGACGTCGATCAGGCCTTTGCCAAAGAGCTAATCAGCGGCGCGATCGGCGGCGTAAAAGAGGCGCTTAGCAAGAGGACGGAGAAGTTTATCGAGGAGATCAAATTTGCCCCGGACAGTCAGACGCTGCTAGGCGAAGCTAAAGAATTTATAAGGCTTGAGGAGAGATTCGTAGCGATGCTGCGCGATATGGCGCGCTCAGAGGAGCCGTCTGCTGCCGTGATAAACGAAATCCTAGACGAGTCCGTCGATAGCTACTTCGCCAAATTTAAGCGCCTGCAAAACGACGTTTCCCGCCAGATCGAGCTTCAGCTAGAAGAGCTAAAATTTAACGAAAATATCGATAAATTCGCGAGCCTTGCGGGAGCTAAATTTGAGGAGTTAAAGCGCGAAGTAACTCAAGCCGGCGATAAATTTAAAGAAAATTTTAACGCCAAAGAACGCCTAGAAGCGCTCAAAAAAGATATCGGCGACTTTGAAAAACGAACGCAGGAGAAGCTAAGCGCGATAAATGCGAGCGAGATCGGCGAAAATCTCAAATCAAAATCAAAAGAACTAGGCGAGAAGCTCTACAAAGCCGCCGAAAATCTCATAAAAAACGCTAAAGAAAAGATCGGCAAAAAAGATGATGAGAAAAAGGACGAGTGAGCCCGACTTTGGCGATTTTGGCTAAATTTGGTAGCTTTTAAGGCATTAAATTTATACTTTTAGCTTAAATTTAACGCCTTTTGCGACAAAAATAAGCGACGAAATAAAAACGATGAAAATAATCCAAAATCAAAAATTTTTTAAGCGAAATTTAGCGCAGTTAATAAACGAGTTAGCAGACCCAAGCGAAAATTCGGCGGCAAATCTAGCAGAAGGTCGTTTGATTGATTTTACAGACGATAAAAGCGCGCAAAACAAAAGTAGCGGCGGACTAGTCTTTAAAAACGTAGAGTTTATGAACTGCGACATAGGGCTTGATAACGATCTTGCAAATCCACAGACGATAAGCGGGGTAAATTTTATCGGGTGTACTTTTAGGTCTTGTTTTTTCGGTCCTTGCGTTTTAAGGGACGTTTTGCTTGAAAATACTTGCTTTAACGACTACGGCATACTGGACTCCGTGCTCTTTTGCCGCGTCAAAATCAAGGGTAAAATCACCTCGTTTCGCATAAATAAATGCGGCTTTATGACTCATAAAAATCCAAAACTCCAGCGCAAAATAGACGCTTTTAGACAAGATTTTTACAGCCGTGCCGACTGGGCGCTTGATATCAGCGAGGCAAGGCTTTCTGGATTTGATTATGGGGGTATCCCCGCGCGGCTTTTCGTGCTTGATACTTCAACGCAGTTTGTCGTAAGACGAGATAAATTTCACTCTCTAAATCAGCTTAGCGAGGAGTTTGAGAGTAAATTTAGCTACGTGACGGCGTATTTAAAAGATTTTTTAGAGGACGGCCGAGAGGACATCGTGCTAACCGTGCCGACGTCGCGTCCTAAAAAATTTAAAGAGCCCATAGCAGACGGCCTAAACGAGCTGCGGGCTTTGGGGCTAGCGGAGTAAAATTTATTAAATTTACCGCCTGGTTTTAGCATCAAATTTAACCGCTTACGCCGTGAAATAAACTAAATTTCAGCGCGAATTTTAACTAAGCTTGGCTAAAAACTAACCCTTCAGCCGCAAATTATTCGCATGCGTTAGCGCGATAGCGATGGCATCGGTGATGTCAAGCGGCTTGATCTCCTTCGTGATACCCAGAATTTTCTTAACCATAAAGGCTACTTGCTCTTTATCGGCCTTGGCTTTACCGGTGACGGTTTTTTTAACCTGAAGCGGCGTATACTCGGCGAAATCGCCGTGAAGCTGCAAAATTTTAAGACTGAGCGCCCCTCGAAACTGCGCGAGCTTCAAAACCGTTTTTGGATTATAAGCGAAAAATATGTCCTCGATCGCCACTTCGTCAAATTTGTGATTTTTAAAAATCAGGTCAAGCCCCTCGCAAAGTTCGGTGATTTGATACTGCAAAGAATTCGGTTTTATTTTGATTAGTCCCGCCTCGATCAAAACAGTTTTCACGGGCGTCTTTTCGACGATCGCATAGCCGCAATTTCGCGATCCCGGATCGATTCCTAAAATTTTCATCTCGTCCTTTTCAATAGTTTTTCACACTTTTTTCACACCGTGAAAAAACGAATTTCAACGCCATTTTAACAAATTTAAGATAAAATCTAGCGAATCAATCTTAAAGGCAAAAATTTGGTCGCAAACGAGGTTTTGGAGCTACTTTCCAAAGAAATTTTACCGTCGGAATTTGAATGCTACATCAAGCAGCTTAAATTTAACGAAAAAAGCTCAAATTCAACAAACGTCGTATTTAACGCGCCAAACGAAATAATCGCTAAATTTATCCAGACCAAATACGCCGCTAAAATCGCTCATCTTTTTGAAGTAAAAACCGGGCAAAAACCGGTCGTCGAAGTCCAAGCTCCGACCAAAACCGCAAGCAAACCGGCCAAAAAAGTGGACGTCAAAGAGATAAAAGCACAAAGCAGCCTGCTAAATCCAAGCTACACTTTTGAAAATTTCGTCGTCGGCGACTCGAATCAATTTGCATTTTTAAGCGCGAAAGCTGTCTCCGAGCAGCCGGGTAAGATTTATAATCCCCTTTTTATCTACGGTCCGACGGGACTTGGCAAAACTCACCTTTTGCAATCGGTCGGAAATTTTTGCCTAAACGGCGGCAAAATGGTTATTTGCGTCACGAGCGAGCAGTTTATCACGGATTTTACGTATAATCTCAACAACCACTCGATGGAGCGATTTCGCGAAAAGTACCGAAACTGCGACGTTTTACTCATCGACGACGTGCAGTTTTTAGGAAAAACGGATAAAATCCAAGAGGAATTTTTTCATACGTTTAACGAGATTCACGCCAAAAACGGCCAGATCGTGATGACCTCAGACCGCCAACCAAAGCTGCTAAAAGGCTTTGAAGATAGGCTAAGGACGCGTTTTGAGTGGGGCATAATCGCCGATATCACGCCGCCCGAGCTTGATACTAAAATCGCAATTATCAATAAAAAATGCGAATTTGATAAAATTTATCTTGGTACCGACGTCATAAACTATATCGCTACGAACATGGGCGATAATATCCGAGAAATCGAAAGCGCGATAATAAATTTAAACGCTTACGCAAGGCTGATGAGGCAGGAAATCACGCTAGAATTTGCTAAAAATATCCTGCGCGATCAGATAAAAGAAAAACGCGAAAATATAAATTTAGAGAGCATCGTAGAAACCGTGAGTAAAGAGCTAAATATCAAACCTAGCGACATGAAAAGTAAATCACGCTCAAAAAATATCGTCGAGGCTAGACGCATCGTGATATATCTGGCTAAAAATTTAACGCCAAACTCGATGCCGCAGATCGCGCAGTTTTTTAACATGAAAGATCACTCGGCCGTAAGCCACAGCATCAAAAAAATAAACGAACTAATCGAAACGAACGAATATTTTAAAGTTCGCGTCGAAGAACTAAAAAATAAAATTTTAACCAAAGAGTAAAAACGTGAATAAAAGTGAAAAAAATCAAGATTTTATTAACGCCGCAAAATACCTATCTACGGGACTAAAAAAGGATATTAACATTTTCACGTCCCCTACTAATGCTACTAAAATAAATTTAAAAACAAAAGGAAAAAAATGAAAGTCGCAATTAACAAAAACGCTCTAGAAAGCGTAATAAACAATGCTAATCCTTATTTAGAAAAAAGAGATTTAAGCGCTATAACTTCGCATATATTTATAGCAGCTAAAGACGGCATTCTAAACATAAAAGCAACCGATCATGAAATCGGTCTAGCCTATAAACTCTCAAACGTCAAAATAATAGACGAAGGAAACGCTACCGCAAACGGTAAAAAGTTGCTTGATATAATAAGAAGTCTAAAAGACGAAGAAGTTACACTAGAAACGCTAAATAACTATCTCTATATAAAGCAAAAAAACTCAAAATACAAACTTCCTATGTATAAATTTGAAGACTTTCCGAATTTTCCTACCGTAGAAAATAAAAATAAATTTGAAGTCGATGCCGTAATGCTAGGTCGAAGTCTAAAAAAAATATTCTCGAGTATAGACAACAATAACCCTAAATTTGAACTAAACGGCGCATTCATCGACATAAAGCAAAACTACATAAATATCGTCGGAACCGATACTAAAAGACTAAGCGTCTTTAGACTAGAAACCCCTACGCAAAGCGAATTTTCGTTAATAATCCCAAAAAAAGCAATCGGCGAAATCCAAAAACTATTTTTCGACAAAATAGAAATTTACTACGACGATACGACTTTGATAGCCCAAAGCTTAAATTTCGAGTTTTTTACGAAGCTGATTAACGGCAAATTTCCGGATTATAATAGAGTAATCCCGCAAGAGATAAAAAAACGTCTAAGATTAAGCAGAGATAAAATGATAGAAGGTATAAAAACCGTCTCTATCATGTCTGAAAGTACCAAAATAATATTTGCCCCGCAAACGGTAAGTTTTGAAAGCATAGTAGAGGATAATTCTGAAGCTAAAACTTCGATTGATTTTGCAACTGGGCTCGAAAGCGAAATTTACGTCGGCGTAAAAAATAGATATTTGCTTGATTTCTTACAAAATATCGAAGAGGAACATTTCGAATTTGGATTTAACGACTCAAATTTAGCCTTTACAGTGAGCTCAAACGAGCTAAAAACGGTAATCATGCCGATAAATTTATAAAATAACAAAGGTAAATAATGCAGCAAAATTATGGCGCGGAAAATTTTAAAGTTTTAAAAGGTCTCGAAGCGGTTAGAAAACGCCCCGGTATGTATATTGGAGATACCAATATA
>CAURKB010000035.1:0-17218 GCA_963525315.1 uncultured Campylobacter sp.
TCCTAGCTTTTTGCTCATCTAGATTGGTAGCCGTAGTGGTTTTTATAATCTCTTGAAACTCTCTGTAATCATAGTCTCCGGATAGGTCTTGCCTGATATCGGCGATCTTTTGCGCCATATAAGCGGCTACCTCTGTTTTGTTGGCAAATACCGCCGCCGCTACCGGGTCTGCGGCTCTAGCCTCTGCAGAAGTGGCTACTTCAAATAGTTTAACTAGAGTATCTCCTCTGCTGTGACCTGCGTCTAGGTGTCTAACCCATGCGTTGATACCGTCCGGATCTCTTACGTAGTCTTTACCTAGGATGTTTTTGTAGATGAGCTCTACATAGCCTCTGTTTGTGCTTATGTCTATACCTAGACTAGCATAATAAGGCGCCGTAGCCGGAGATGCTAGCATCTCGTTGGCTATCTGAGCCTGCGTTTTAGTCGCACCTGCGGCTACCCACGCTCTAAAGCCGTCGCCTTCCGGGGCTCTGTTAAATAACGCAACGTAAAGCTGCGCTACTTGGGCTTGTGTTACTGCCATTAAGGACTCCTTTATAAAATTACTTGATGTTTTTAGTGTTCTATTTACAGAATACTATCGCCAATTATACCATAATTTTTATAAAATGAAGGGAAGCGTTTTTTAATTTAGTTAAGCGATCGCTACAAAAAACAATAATGTTCAAGGTGTATAAATAAAATTTTTGTTTCATGTTGCGGCCGTAGCAGCGTTAAATTTACCAATAATTTTTTGGCAATGCTTAGCCTGATTTTTAGAAACTTGATGTATAGATTTGCCGCATTTAAATATTTTGTGGAGCTTTTTAGCGGCTAATAAACAAAGATGTCGCTAGGCTGCTGGCTTATTAAATTTACCATTTAAGCCGTCCAAGCGCGACAGTAAGCAAATGCGCACCTACAGCTATCTCATGGATTTTTTAGAGCCTAAAATTTAAGCCGTATATAATAAAAGACTAGAATTTTACCGTATTTGTCAGTTTTTAAAGAGCATACCGGTTCTTAAGCCGATTTTGTTTAACATGGTTTATTTAAAAGCGAATAGTTTGGTCACGCTAGAAATCATACTAAGAAATTCAAAAATTTAGCCCCATTCAGTAGTATCAATAGCTCGCTTTTCTTTTTAAGCTAACCATAAGTGAAATTACTACATAAATATGTTGTATACGTATTTTGAGGGCTTAAGGAAAGTCCATAAATTGGGGGTATATTTTAGGTGGAATGGTGTCCCCAGCGAGATTCGAACTCACGGCCTCAGAATTAGGAATTCTGCGCTCTATCCAGCTGAGCTATGAGGACATACAGGTAATAAATCAACTAAATTTAACAGCTTGTCAAATTTTATTATATAAAAACACGACTCGCCCGAACTATGAGAAGTTGCTGGCAGTCGTTTAACTAAATTAAGGCGAGGACTCGCATCCCCGCCAAATTCGGCTTAGCCGTTTCTTTTCTTGATAATCTCTTCGCTGACGTTCTTTGGAACTTCCTCATAGTGGTCAAATTCCATAGAATAAGTAGCGCGACCTTGCGTCATAGAGCGAAGGTCAGTAGAGTAACCAAACATCTGAGCTAGCGGGCAGAAAGCCGTGATGATCTTGCTTCCGTTTCGCTCGTCCATAGAGTTTACTTGACCGCGGCGTTTATTTAGGTCGCCGATAACGTCACCCATATAGTCCTCAGGCGTCTCAACCTCAACCTTCATCATAGGCTCAAGGATAACAGCACCCGCTTTTCTAGCGCCCTCTTTGAAGCCCATAGAAGCAGCTAGTTTAAACGCCATTTCAGACGAGTCGACTTCGTGGTAGCTACCGTCAAATAGGGTAACCTTAACGTCCTCGACCGGATAGCCGGCAAGCACGCCGCTTTGTAGCGCCTCTTTGCAGCCTTTTTCAACCGCCGGGATGTACTCTTTAGGGACCACGCCGCCTTTAATATCGTTAACGAACTCAAATCCGCTAGCCGCAGGTAGCGGCTCAAGGCGCAAGAATACGTGTCCGTACTGACCGCGACCGCCTGATTGTTTAGCGTATTTATACTCTTGCTCGACTGTTTTGCGGATGGTCTCGCGGTATGCGACTTGCGGTTGACCTACTTCGGCATCGACTTTAAATTCGCGTAGCATTCTATCTACGATGATCTCAAGATGAAGCTCGCCCATACCGCTGATGATGGTTTGACCGCTCTCTTCGTCGGTGCCCACTCTAAAGCTTGGGTCTTCTTGAGCTAGTTTTTGAAGCGCGATAGCCATTTTTTCTTGGTCGGCTTTAGTTTTTGGCTCGACGGCAACGCTGATAACCGGCTCAGGGAAGTCCATCTTCTCAAGGATAACCTTGTCTTTTTCGCTCGCAAGCGTATCGCCGGTTAGGGTATTTTTTAGACCTACGACCGCGCCGATCTCGCCCGCGTGAAGAACCGAAATTTCCTCGCGTTTGTTTGAGTGCATTTTTAGCAAACGACCGATTCTTTCTTTATTATCCTGAACGGTGTTGTAAGCATAGCTACCGCTCTCAAGGCTACCGCGATAAACACGGATAAATGTAAGCTGTCCGACAAACGGGTCGGTCATAATCTTAAACGCAAGAGCTGCAAATTCGCCGTTATCGGTGCTTTCTACCGTTACTTCGCTACCGTCTTCATAAACGCCCTTAATCGCCTCGATCTCATCCGGTGCAGGCAAATATGCTACGACCGCGTCAAGTAGGGGCTGGATGCCTTTATTTTTAAATGCCGTTCCGCAAAGCATAGGAGTTATCGTCATTCTTAAGCAACCCGCTTTGATACCTTTTTTGATCTCTTCTTCGCTTAGCTCCTCGCCTGAGAAAAATTTCTCCATCAAGCTATCATCGGTTTCAGAAACCGCTTCGATTAACTTAGTGCGGTACTCTTCTGCCTTTTCTTTTACTTCCGCTGGGATCTCTATCTCTTTATAGTCAGTCGGTTTCTTGTCGTCTTCCCAAACGTAAGCTTTCATTTTAACCAAATCAACTACGCCTCTAAAGTTATCCTCTGCGCCGATAGGAATTTGAATAGGCACCGGATTTGCTTTTAGGCGGTTTCTGATTTGAGACTCGACGTTAAAGAAATTTGCGCCGATTCTGTCCATTTTATTTACGAAAACGATTCTTGGAACGTGATATTTATTTGCTTGTCTCCAAACGGTCTCAGACTGAGGCTGTACGCCGCCGACTGAGCAAAATACCGAAACAGCACCGTCAAGAACGCGCATAGAACGCTCAACTTCGATAGTAAAGTCAACGTGGCCCGGAGTGTCGATCAAATTTATCTGGTGATCTTTCCAAAAGCAAGTGGTCGCCGCAGACGTAATCGTAATACCGCGCTCTTTTTCTTGCTCCATCCAGTCCATCGTAGCAGCGCCGTCGTGAACCTCACCGATCTTGTGGCTCATACCCGTAAAGAACAAAATTCTTTCGCTGGTCGTAGTTTTACCGGCATCGATGTGAGCAGCGATACCGATGTTTCTAACCATATGTAAAGGGGTTTTTCTATCTGCCATACCAGCCTCCTCTTACCAGCGGTAGTGAGCAAACGCTTTGTTAGCTTCTGCCATTTTGTAGGTGTCTTCCTTCTTCTTGAAAGACGCGCCTTTTGAATTTGCCGCATCAAGTAGCTCGTTAGCTAGCTTGTCTATCATCGTTCTTTCACTTCTTTTTCTAGCAAAACCGATGATCCAGCGGATAGCAAGAGCTTGTTGGCGAGCCGGGCGAACCTCTACCGGTACTTGGTAGGTAGCGCCGCCGACGCGACGAGATTTAACCTCCATAAGAGGCTTAATGTTTTCGATAGCATCGTTAAATACGTCTATACCTTTTACGTCGCCGCTTTTTTTCTCGATAGCTTTGATAGCGCCGTACATGATCTCGGTAGCGACGCTTTTTTTGCCGTCGTACATAAGAGAGTTAATAAATTTAGTGATTACCTTATTGCCGTAAATTGGATCCGGCATTACTTCCCTGACGGGAGCTTTTCTTCTTCTCATTTGATTATTCCTTCAAATTTTATAAATTTTACTCAAACCTATGCCGCTAATGGCATGGTCTGCGAACCTAAATTTTTATTTCTTTTTACCTGCTGCGGCTGCTGCTTGACCAGGTTTTGGACGTTTAGCGCCGTATTTTGAGCGAGAAACCGTTCTTTTCGCAACGCCGGCTGTATCAAGAGCGCCGCGTACGATGTGGTATTTAACGCCCGGTAAGTCCTTAACACGACCGCCGCGCACTAGTACGATGCTGTGTTCTTGTAGATTGTGGCCTTCGCCGCCGATATAGCTGATCACTTCAAAACCGCTTGTAAGCCTAACTTTGGCAACTTTTCTCAAAGCCGAGTTTGGTTTTTTAGGAGTCGTAGTATAGACCCTAGTGCAAACTCCTCTTCTTTGAGGACACTCTTTTAGCGCCGGAGATTTTGACTTAAAAGTCACTTTCTTGCGCTCTTTTCTGACCAATTGATTAATGGTTGGCACAGTAATTCCTTTCAACTAAATTTATTAAAAAGACTTGATTTTATTTAAATTTGCCTTAATATAAGGTAAATTTCATCTTTAACGTCAAATTTTATCGCGCTAGTCTTTTTTAAAAGCGTACTTTCCGCTTCCGCTAAAGATAATGCAAAGCGATGTAAAGATATAAAATTCGACCTCAAAGCCCCGACATTTGTAAGCTCCAGTAAATTTCCGAGTCGTAATAGGCGTACATTATCGTTAGGCTCGTGCCGATAACGAGCAATCGCCGATCCTAGTCGATTTTTTTGAAATTTCAAATTTAAGGGATTGATTTTATCCGGCTAGCTTTAAAACTAGGTAAATTTAAGCCCCGCCGAATTTGGCGAGGCTTGCGGGGTTAAATTTTAGTTTTGTTTTAGCTTGATCTTTTGATCTTGATAAAGACCGGTTCCAACAGGGATCATGCGTCCTAGAATGACGTTTTCTTTTAGATCCTCAAGGTGATCGATCTTAGCTGCGATCGAAGCCTCGGTTAGAACCTTAGTCGTCTCTTGGAACGATGCGGCCGAGATCACGCTATCGCTTCCGATAGCAGCGCGCGTAACGCCTAGCAAAATAGGCTCGGCGATCGCAGGATTACCGCCCATTCGCATTATGCGCTCGTTTTCTTCTTTAAATCTCGTTCGAGAAATCATATCGCCGGTAATAAAATTCGTATCGCCGCTATCTACTATCTTAACCTGACGAAGCATCTGAGAAACGATGATCTCGATGTGCTTATCGGCGATCGCAACGCCTTGAGAGCGGTAAACTTGCTGAATTTCGCTGATCAAATAATAGTGCAGCGCCTTTTCGCCCAAAATTCTCAAAACGTCGTGGCTTGATATTAGTCCGTCGGTTAGCTTCTCGCCGGCATGGATAAATTCGCCGTCACGAACCTGAATTTGACGAGTTTTATCTATCAGATACTCCGACGTAGCGCCATCGTCGGCGTGGATAACTATGCGTTCTTTAGATCGAAGCGGTTTTTCGAATCTTACGGTACCGTCGATTTCGGCAATGATAGCCGTATTTTTCGGGCGCCTTGCCTCAAACAGCTCGGAGACTCGCGGCAAACCGCCCGTGATGTCTTTTGACTTAGCTACAGCCTTAGGCGTCTTAGCTAGGATATCAGCTTGCGCTACCGTAGCGCCGTCCGTTACAAATATCGCCGTTTTAGGCTCTAGTTGATAGCGGATCATCTTACCTTCGTCCGTGCTAATCACGATAGTAGGCTTGATGCCGGAAGGCAGATACTCGTTTATAACCAAACGGCTCTGACCGGTCGCCTCGTCATACTGCTCGGCGGCGCTGTATCCAGGCTCTATATCCTCGTACGATACTCTACCCGCGGCCTCGGCGATGATCGGCGTAGAGTACGGATCCCACTCGGCTATGACGGTTTTTTCTTGATTTTCAGGTTCAGAGATAACCGCTTTGCTATCCACGGTGTCGCTATCGTTTGCTTTGATGATAGAGTTTCGCGGGATATAGTAGCGAACCGCCTCTCTATCGTCCTCGTCGGCAACCACGACGAATAGCCCTTTTTCGGTTACGACGTGACCTTTTTTGATATTTCTTAAGCGCTCTAAATAATCGCCTTTTAGGATATAAAATTTAAGCACGCCGTTTGCGCCCGCAACGACTTTCTTAGCGATCGGCTCTCCGTCTTCGACCTTTATCTCGCTGGCAAACGGGATACGGTTAGGTACATTCCAACCCTCTTTTATGACCTCGGCGATACTTTCGTTTTCTTTGACTGCGTCGCCGTTAGCATAAGGGATATAAATTTTACCCTCAACCTTACCGCTAACGCCGGCTAGCTCGTTAGGTTTCGCTAGGTCGCCTCTTCTTAGAGTGTACTTAACCTCTTCTTTTTTGCCTTTTACGATGATATTTACGTCCTCGTGAGCGATCTCGATCTCGATCTTGCCGTCAAACGGAGCTTTAATCTTAGGCTCGACGAGTAAGACGGCCGAGTTTCTGCGATTTGCTACGATTCTCTTGCCGCCGTTTTCGTAAACATTTAGATTGTAGTACCTTATAAAGCCCTCTTTTTGCGCGACGACTTGGTAGTCTTGTTGCTCGGTCGATGCCGTACCGCCGATGTGGAAGGTTCTTAGCGTTAGCTGAGTTCCCGGCTCGCCGATAGATTGAGCCGAGATGATACCGACGGCTTCGCCCGGTTTTACCAGCTTTCCTTCGCCCAAATTCACGCCGTAGCATTTAGCGCAAACGCCTTTTGCGGCTTTACAAGTTATCGGCGTTCTGATACTTACCGATTTTATACCCGCTTCAGTTATGGCTTTAGCTTTTTCCTCGTCTATGAGCGTACCTTCGCTAAATAGCACTTCGTTTGCTATCGGATCGATCACGTCGTCGGCTAGCACGCGGCCCAAAATTCTCTCTTCCAAACTCTCGATAAGCTCGCCGTTGTCGGTGATCTCGGTGATCTCGACGCCCTCGTGCGTACCGCAGTCGTGCATAGTGACTTTTACGTTTTGCGCGACGTCGATTAGCTTTCTGGTTAGATATCCGGCATTTGCCGTTTTTAGCGCGGTATCTGCTAGACCTTTTCTAGCGCCGTGGGTTGAGTTAAAGTACTCAAGAACGTTTAGACCTTCGCGGAAGTTTGATATGATCGGAGTCTCAATGATCGAGCCGTCCGGCTTCGCCATAAGACCGCGCATACCTGCTAGCTGGCGAATTTGCGCCGCAGAGCCTCTCGCGCCGCTATCGGCCATCATATAAATAGAGTTAAATCCACCCTTATCTCCCTGGATGAGCTTCATCATCTCGCCTGCGACGACGTTGTTCGTATCCGTCCAGATGTCGATAATTTTATTATATCTCTCGGAGTCCGTTAGCAAGCCCGCGCCGTATTGATTTTGTATCTCGCGAACTTTTTTCTTGGCTTCGTTGATATATTTTTGTTTGCTGTCAGGCACGATGATATCGGCGATAGAGATCGAGATACCGGCCTTGGTCGCATAGCGGAAGCCCAAATTTTTAAGCTTATCCAAAAATCCCGCCGTCACCTCAAGGCCGCCGTTTTTATAGACGTAATCGACCAAATTTGCGATATCTTTTTTCTTCATAACTCTGTTCCACATATTTTCAGGAACAAAATCGGGCAGAATCGAGCGGATGATCAAGCGACCCGCAGTCGTAAATAGCGTCTTGCCGCCAATCATCGTTTTGATTTTCGAGTGTACCTCTAGGCAGTGCGCTTCCTCGGCGATCATTACCTCGTCTACGGATGCGAAAATTTTATTAGCGCCCTTGCTGTCGGTCTTTTCTAGGCTTAGGTAGTAAATTCCCAAAACCATGTCCTGGCTAGGAACGGTGATAGCCTTGCCGCTTGCAGGAAGCAAGATATTCATAGAGCTAAGCATCAAAATTTTGCACTCGGCGATAGCTTCCTGCGATAGCGGCACGTGAACGGCCATCTGGTCGCCGTCGAAGTCCGCGTTAAATGCGGCGCAAACTAACGGATGCAGCTGGATAGCCTTGCCCTCGACGAGCACCGGGTGAAACGCCTGGATAGATAGTTTGTGAAGCGTCGGAGCGCGGTTTAGCATGACCGGGTGATCTTTAACGACCTCCTCCAGGCACTCCCAAACCTCGTTCGTCTTATCCTCGATCATCTTTTTAGCTTGTTTTACGGTCGTAGCGTAGCCCTTCTCCTCAAGGCGAGCTAGCAAATGCGGCTTAAACAGCTCAAGAGCCATTCTTTTCGGTAGTCCGCACTGATCCATACGTAGTTTTGGTCCGACCACGATAACCGAACGACCGGAAAAATCCACGCGCTTACCGAGCAAATTTTGACGGAAGCGACCTTGCTTACCTTTAATGATCTCAGAAAGCGATTTTAGAGGGCGTTTATTTGCGCCTTTTACGGCATTTGCGCGTCGTCCGTTGTCAAATAGCGCATCGACGGATTCTTGAAGCATACGCTTTTCGTTTCTGATGATAATCTCAGGCGCGTCAAGCTCCATAAGGCGTTTTAAACGCGCGTTTCTATTTATAACGCGGCGATACAAATCATTTACGTCGGAAACCGCAAATTTACCGCCGTCAAGGCTGACAAGCGGGCGAAGATCCGGCGGAAGGACCGGTAAATTCGTAATCATCATCCACTCGGGACGGTTACCGGAATTTAAAAAGCTCTCGACGACTTTTAGTCTTTTTACTATGGTTTTTTTCTTAGCTTCAGAATTTGTCGCGCTGATCTCATCTTTTAGGGTATTTAGAAGCTCGACTAAATCGATATTTGCTAGCAAATCGCGGATAACTTCGCCGCCCATCCTAGCTCTAAATCCGCTCTCTTCAAAGCGAGAAGCCAAGGAGACATACTGCTCTTCGTTTAGAACGTCGAAAATTTCTACCTTTTTGCTATTTTCGGTATCGTAAAACGCGTCGCCTACGCTCTCGACGATATACGCCTCGTAGTAAAGCACGCGCTCAAGATCTTTCATCTTTATGCCAAGTAGCGTTCCTATGCGGCTTGGGAGCGAATTTACGTACCAGATATGCGCTACAGGAGTCACGAGCTCGATGTGGCCCATTCTAGAGCGACGCACCTTTGAGCTGGTTACCTCGACGCCGCATTTTTCGCACTTGATGCCTTTATAACGCATTTTTTTATATTTACCGCAAAGGCACTCGTAGTCGCGAATCGGGCCGAAAATCTTAGCGCAAAATAGACCGTCGCGCTCAGGTTTTAGCGTGCGGTAGTTTATGGTTTCGGGTTTTTTGACCTCGCCGTGGCTCCATGACTTTATCCTCTCAGGACTAGCCAAACGAAGCTGAAACGCTTCAAAATCGCGCGGTCTGCGTTCTTCTTTTATCTCAATAGGTTTTAACTCACTCATTATTTTCATCCTCATCGTATATCTCGACATCAAGCGCCAATGATTTTAGCTCGTTTGTTAGAACGAAAAATGTCTCAGGAATGCCGGTTTCAGGCACATTCTCGCCTCTAGTTAGGGCTTTATACGCAGACAAGCGTCCCTCGACGTCGTCTGATTTGACCGTTAGCATCTCGCGAAGCGTATGAGCCGCGCCGTATGCCTCAAGCGCCCAAACCTCCATCTCTCCGAATCTTTGTCCGCCAAATAGCGCCTTACCGCCGACTGGCTGCTGAGTAACAAGGCTATACGGTCCCGTACTTCTAGCGTGGACTTTCTCGTCGACTAGGTGGTGAAGCTTTAGCATATACATACATCCGACGTTTACGCGCTCTTTGATCTTTGAGCCCGTGCGTCCGTCGTAAAGCTCGGTCTTGCCGTCCATATCGATCTTAGCTAGCTCAAACAGTTTCATTAGCTCATCGACTCTAACGCCCTCAAATATAGGCGTGGCAAATTTGACGCCGTTAGCCCAATCTCTAGCGTAATCCAAAAGCTGCTCATCGCTCATTTTGCCTAGAGTCTTTTTAGCATCCATAAATTTGGACGCCGAAGCTATCTCGATCATTTTGGCTCGTAGCTCTTTTATCCACTCGCCTTTTTTCTCTTGAAAAATTTGATTTATCTGCTCGCCCAAGCGGTAGCCGACAAGCCCCAAGTGGCTTTCTAAAATTTGGCCGATATTCATACGGCTAGGAACGCCCAGCGGATTTAACACGATATCGACCGGCTGACCGCTCGGTAGATACGGCATATCGACTTCTGGGACGATGTTTGAAACGATACCTTTGTTTCCGTGGCGACCAGCCATCTTATCGCCCACTTTTAGTTTGCGCTTGGTTGCGATATAGACTTTAACGAGCTTAACTACGCCGCTTGGCAAGATGTCGTCTTTTTCTAAAATTTCCATCTTCGCATCATGCTCTTCTTTGAGCTTTTTCTTCTCGTTTTGGAAATGATTTTTTATGTCGTCGTATGATTTTTGAACGTCTTTTGAAAAGCCCTTAACGATCGCGCTTAGGGTAAAACGGTTGATATTTTCAAACTCCTCTTTATCGATCTTCTCGCCTTTTTTATAGGTTTTTTTGCCGATAGTTTGAGCCGAGCTTAAAGGCGTCTTGCAAAGCAGAGCGCCCACTTTTAGCATCTCTTCGCGGTCTAGCATCAAGAGTCTATCGTGGTGTTCTTTTTCAAAAGCCGCTTTTTCTTCTTCATAAACTTTATTTGAGCGATTATCTTTTTCGTGGCCCTTTTTGGTAAAAATTTTAACGTCTACCACGACGCCTTCCATAGATGCTGTCGCGTAAAGAGATTTATTTACCACGTGACCGGCTTTTTCTCCAAAAATCGCGCGAAGCAAGCGCTCCTCAGGCGTCGGCTTAACCTCGCCTTTTGGAGAAACCTTACCAACTAGGATCATGCCGGGTTTTACTTGCGTGCCGATTTTTATTATACCGCTATCATCTAGGTGAAGCAGATCTTCCTCTTTGATATTCGGGATATCTTTAGTAATCTCCTCAACGCCGTCTTTTAGCTCGCGCGCCTCGATCTCTTTTTCATAAATATGCACGCTCGTAAATGCATCCTCTCGGATCATTTTTTCGCTAATTACGATGGCATCCTCGTAGTTGTACCCGTTCCACGGCATGAAAGCTATAAGGGCGTTTTTGCCGATAGCTAGCTCGCCGCGCTCCATAGACGGACCGTCGGCGATGATTTGCCCGGCCGCTACGCTTTCGCCCTTTTTAACGATAGGATGCTGAGAAAAGGTCGTGTTTTGGTTGGTTCTTAAATTTTTCTCCATCGAGTAGTGATCGATATACGGACCGGCATCGTCTTCACCGAGGATAAAGATATTTTTATTATCCACCTTTTCAACTACGCCAGCGCGTCTAGCCTTGATAGCTTCCCATGCGTCGCGAGCCACGGTACTCTCCATGCCCGTACCTACGATAGGAGCGGATGAGCGAAGTAGCGGTACCGCTTGGCGTTGCATGTTTGATCCCATTAGAGCGCGGTTTGCGTCGTCGTGCTCCAAAAACGGAATAAGCGATGCCGCAACGCCAGCTATCATGCCGGAGCAAAGGTCGATAAGCTTAACGTCCTCGCGTTTAGCCAGTATCATCTCGCCGTCTTGTCTAGCCTCGATCAAATCCTCTACTATATAGCCGCTTTCATCAAGCGTAGTAGAGGCTGGAGCGATAACTAAATTTTCCTCCTGGGTCGCCGTTAGATAAACGATCTCGTCGGTTACCTTGCCATCTACGACCTTTTTATACGGCGCCTCGACGAAGCCTAGATTATTTACCTTTGCGTAAGTAGAAAGGGTGTTGATAAGACCGATGTTTTGACCCTCAGGAGTCTCTACCGGACAAATTCTGCCGTAGTGAGTCGGGTGAACGTCGCGCACTTCAAAACCAGCTCTATCTTTTACGAGACCGCCTTCGCCCAGCGCTGAAAGTCTGCGTTTATGCGTAACTTCGCTAAGCGGGTTGGTTTGATCCATAAACTGGCTCAGTTGGCCGCCGGTGAAAAATTCCATTATCGTCGTGGTTATCATTTTTGGATTAACCAAATCGTAAGGCATAATCTCTTCGATGTTGCTTAACGTCGTAAATTTATCCCTGATGGCTTTTTGCATTTTTACAAAGCCTAGATGAAGCTCGTTTGCCAAAAGCTCGCCGATAGAGCGGATACGGCGGTTGCCGAGGTGGTCGCGGTCGTCGATATGTCCTTGTCCGTTTTTGACCTTTATCAAATATTTTGCCGTTTTTATAATGTCTTCATTGGTCAAAACCGTTACGTATTCAGGCACTTCAAGCGCTAGCTTGTGGTTCATTTTCATACGACCCACACCCGTCAAATCGTATCTTTCGGGATTAAAGAATAGATCATTTACGAAAGCGCGAGCGGCATCTTTAACTACCGGCTCGCCCGGGCGCATGACTTTATAAATTCTAATCGCAGCAAGGTCGTTTTCGTCATCGACATTTTCGGTTTGGCGTAGCAGTTTTAGCGTCTCGTTATCGGCTATAAACGAATTTATAATCGCATCATCAACGCCTGCAGCTAGGTCGTTTGCTATCTCGATGCTCTCTTGGTCGGCTAAAATTTTAACCAATTTATTTTCGTCAAGCTGCGCAAGAGTATCGTAAAGTACCTCACCGCTATTTTTGTCGATAACCGGGTGAGCTAAAAATCTATTTACCAATATTTCAGTCGGATATTCGACGAATTTGACGCCGTCGGCGATAATCTTATCGGCCTTTTTCTTGGTTAGTCTTTTACCGGCCTCGTGTAAAACATTGCCTTCTTCGTCTTTGATATCGTATTCTACCCTGCCTTGATAGTCGTCGGGATTAAACGGAGTCAAAAATTTATTATTTTTTATCGTTAAAGTTTGTATCGGATAAAATAGTTTAATAATATCTTGCTTTTTATATCCAAGCGCTCTAAATAATATGGTTACCGGTACTTTTCTGCGCTTATTTATACGAACGTAGAGTACGTCTTTGGTATCATACTCGAAATATAGCCAACTGCCGCGATCCGGGATAATCTGAGCGGTGTAAATTAGTTTATTTACGACAGTCGGACTTTCTTCTTCTTTAAAAATAACGCCCGGACTTCTGTGAAGTTGATTAACTACGACGCGTTCGACGCCGTTAATAATAAATGAAATTCTATCCGTCATTAAAGGGATTTCGCGAACGAAAATTTCTTGCTCTTTTATATCTTTTATGCCGATCTTCTCGCCTGTTTTTTCATCTCTCTCGTGAACGATCAGCCTTACTTTCATCTTTAAATTTACAGAATAAGTAAGCCCTCGCTCCATGCACTCTCTGATCGTATATTTTGGTTTTCCGATTTCAGAGCTTACGTATTCCAGGCTTAAGCGGTTTTGAGGATCATGTATAGGAAATATCGATTTGAAAACTTTTTCTATACCGCTTTCGCCTTGATTTTTATCTACGTTTAAAAACTGGTCAAAACTCTTTTTTTGTAATTGTAGCAGGTTAGGAACATCGATCTCTTTGGCGACATTTGAAAAATCAACCCTAAGACGATTTCCTGAGTATAAACTATTTAGCATATTCTACCTCATTTGGTATAAGTTGAAAGAAAGTAAATAACCGCACGTCTGCGGCATCTTTATAAAAATTAAATAAGGAGGCGTTGCCTCCTCTGTAAAAATAAGTGAAATTATTTAAGTTCGACTTTAGCGCCGGCTTCCTCAAGCTCTTTTTTAGCTGCTTCAGCCTCATCCTTACTAATGCCTTCTTTAATAACGGAAGGAGTTTGCTCAACTGCGTCTTTAGCCTCTTTAAGACCAAGGCCAGTAAGAGCGCGAACAACTTTAATAACGTTGATTTTCTTGTCGCCACCGTCAACTAGAACAACGTTAAATTCTGTTTTCTCCTCAGCTGCATCTGCTGCGCCGCCTGCTGCTGCGCCGCCTGCTACCATTACCGGAGCAGCGCTTACGCCGAATTTCTCTTCAAATTCTTTTACTAGTTCGCTTAGCTCTAATACTGAAAGATTAGAGATAAATTCTAATACATCCTCTTTAGTAATTGCCATTTCTTATCCTTTTATGCTGATTTTTCTTTTTTCTCTTTAAGCGCATTTAGTCCAATAGTGAAATTTTGGATAGGCGCATTCCAAACTTGCAAAAGCATCGCAAGCAACTCATCACGGCTAGGCATCTTAGATAGAGCCTTGATTTTCTCGACGCTTGCAACTTCGCCATCAATATGAGCGGTCTTGATTTTGAATAGTTCGCTATTTGTTTCTTCAAATTTAGCCGCAACTTTAGTAGCTGAAAGCTGATCGCCCCAGATAAAGATATTGGTATCTTTCAAAACCATACCGGACTTTCCGATATTATTAAGAGCGATATTTGCAAGGGTATTCTTTACGATTTGAACTTTTACGTTTAAAACTCTAGCCGCATCTCTCAAGGCCTCAAGCTTTTTAGTGCTAAGACCGCGGTAATCGCAAACTATAATCGCTTCATTTTCTTTAAATTCGGCTTCAAGTTTACTGATTATTTCAGATTTTTCGTTTCTCGTCATCTAGTTTTTCTCCTTTCCGACTAGCGATTTCAAGCAGAGCGGCATAAAAGCACGATTAAGCAAAGGCCTCTGCTATCTCCAATCTAAGATAAAATTTATTAGCTAAAATTAGCGTAGATCCATAAGCTCTTGAGTCTCAAGTAGAACAGAAGGGCTCATAGTTAATGATAAAGCAGCGCTCTTAATGTATCTACCTTTTGCTGCCGCAGGTTTTTGTCTATTTACCGCCTTAATAAGGGTTGAAATATTGTCGTTTAGTTGCTCTTTTGAAAAGCTAACTTTACCGAGACCGGCATGTATGTTTCCTTGCTTATCTACGCGGAAATTAACTTGACCGCTTTTTGCATTATTAACCGCTTGGGCTACATCCATAGTAACAGTGCCTGTTTTTGGATTTGGCATAAGACCTTTTGGTCCCAAAATTCGTCCTACTTTACCGACTAGTCCCATTAAATTTGGAGTAGCAATAAGAACATCAAAATTCATGATTCCTTTTTGGATATCTTCGACAAGTTCATCACTACCGACTATATCGGCGCCAGCAGCTTTTGCTTCATCAGCTTTTGCATCTTTTGCTATAACAGCTACGCGAACAGTTTTGCCGGTTCCCGCAGGAAGTACAACCGAGCCTCTAACCATTTGATCTGCATGTCTTGGGTCAACATTAAGCTTTAAAGCAATTTCAACAGTTTCGTCAAATTTTGCACTTTTTAGTTGTTTTATAGTATCAATAGCCTCAGCTAAAGAATAATTTTTAGTAGAATCAACTTTTTCAAGCAGCTTACTAAATCTTTTTGTAGTTTTTTTTGACATTGATTTCTCCGCATTTACAATTTTTATGCTTCCACATTGCTAAATTTAAAATACACGCGCTAAATTAGATATTAGCGCATGCCATAAATTTAACTTCAACAAAACCCTTATGTGGTAAAAGGATTAATCTACTACCGTAATACCTATTGAACGAGCCGAACCAGCAATAATTTTAGCTGCTTGCTCTTTATCTTTAGTATTTAAGTCGGCAATTTTTTTCTCAACAATTTCAAGTACCTGAGCTTTTGTGAGCTTAGCTACTTTATTTTTTAACGGATTATCCGAACCTTTTTCTATGCCTGCAGCTTTTTTGATTAGGTCCGTTGCAGGTGGCTGTTTTGTGATAAAAGTAAAACTTTTGTCTGCATATACTGTAATAACGACCGGTACTCTAAATCCGGCCATATCCTTAGTTCTTTCATTAAAAGCTTTGCAAAATTCCATAATATTTACACCCTGCTGACCAAGAGCCGGACCTACCGGAGGACTCGGATTTGCTTTTGCAGCAGCAATATGTAATTTAATTTCGCCTACAACCTTTTTAGCCATAAACCTCTCCTTATACTATCTTCTCAACTTGTGAATATAAAATTTCAACTGGAGTACTTCTACCAAATATTGAAACATTTAACTTTAACTTGCCGTGTATCATATCGTACTCTTCTACTATTCCGGTAAAATTTGCAAAAGGTCCTTCGGTAATACGAACGTTTTCTCCATTATCAAAGAAAATCTTTGGCTTAGGAGCGGCACGTTTTTGAACCTTTTCCAAAATTAAATTAATATCTTTTTCGCCCAAAGGTGTAGGCTTTTTAGCCTCACCTATAAATCTACCTACTTTAGGAAGAGATTGTATCTTATGCCAAAGAGCAGTATCTAAATCAAGATATGCAAAAGCATACCCAGGATAAAGACTTCTCTCATTTATTTTTTTCTTACCATTTTTTATTTCTATTACGTCTTCAGTAGGAACTATAATTTCTTTTAATTGTTCTTCAATGTGATTATCTCTAACCAAATTTTCAATAGCTCTTTTTACACTCATTTCACTGCCGGCATAAGTTTGAATTGCATACCATTTATGTGCCATACATTCAACCTTAAATAAGCTTTGAAACAGAAAAAGACATAATGACGTCAACAAGAGCTAAAAAAAGTGAGACAATAGCTACTACAGCAAAAACCGTTATAAAAGCATTTCTGATTTGCTCTTTGAGTGGAAAAATTACCTTTTCAATCTCCGCACGAGAAAGCTTAATATAACTTATTATTTTTTCCATTTTCAACCTTTTGATGGCAGGGCAAGAGGGATTCGAACCCCCAACCATTGGATTTGGAATCCAGCGCTCTACCGTTGGAGCTATTGCCCTAAAAGCCTTAGCTCTTTAATTTTACTTCTTTATGAATAGTATGTTTTTTTAGTCTTGGACAATATTTTTTTAGTTCCAATTTTTCGGTTGTCGTTTTACTGTTTTTTACCGTAGTATAATTTATATCACCTGATTCAGAACATTTAAGACCAACTTTTATTCTGTTACCTTTTGCCATAAATTCCCTTCAAAAAAGCGGAGAAAAACTCCGCCAAAATATAAAATTAAATTATGCTAGAATCTTAGAAACAACGCCTGAGCCGACTGTTCTACCGCCTTCACGGATCGCAAAGCGAGTTCCCTCTTCAAGAGCAACTGGCGCAATAAGCTCAACAGTTATCTTTAGGTTGTCACCAGGCATAACCATTTCTGTTCCTTCTGGAAGAGTGATAGAACCTGTAACGTCAGTCGTTCTTACATAGAACTGCGGTCTATAGTTGTTAAAGAATGGGGTATGACGTCCGCCTTCTTCTTTTGTTAAAATATAAACTTCGCCCTCAAATTTAGTGTGAGGAGTAATTGATTTAGGTTTACAAAGAACCATAC